>NZ_CP157428.1:1275739-1594674 GCF_041021895.1 Acinetobacter sp. XH1741 | reverse complement strand
CATTTTTCAGCAGCATCACCACTTACAATAAAACCAAATTTTCCATAGATATCTTGAGCATAAAAACTTGAATTCACCGTAATTTTTTCAACGTCTATATTTTCATTTTTAATTTTTTCTTCTATGAAATCCCAAAGCTGTCGCCCTAGACCTAGTTTCAAATGTGTTTTTTTAATAAAAAAATGCATTAAATGTGAGGGTTCCATATAAGCGACTATACCCACGATCTGTTGATCAATCTCTCCAACAAAATAATGAATATCTTCTCGATCAAAAATTGTTTGTATGACTTCTGGTTTAAAGCGTGAGCGCCCTTCCTCATTTGAAATCACTTGATCTATATATGGAGCAATTATGCCAACGATAGTATCTGTGTCATCTTTCGTTGCTTTTCTAATCAACATTTTCATCCAAACGCCCCATGACTCGGCCTGCGAAACCATATACTTCTCGCTTACCCGCTAAAGCAACCAACTCGACTTGACGAGTTTGTCCTGGTTCAAAACGTATTGCCGTACCCGCCGCGATATTTAACCGAAAGCCTTTTGCTGCCTCACGATCAAACTGTAATGCATCATTTGCTTCATAAAAGTGAAAATGCGAACCTACCTGAATAGGCCGATCACCAAGATTAGCCACTATAACTTTTAAAGTTTCTCGTCCGACATTGAGTTCAATATCAGTCTCTGGGGTAATAATTTCGCCGGGGATCATAAGCATTCCTTTTATACGATAGGCTGATGGACAGTGACTAACTTCGAACCATCAGGAAAAGTGGCTTCAACCTGCACATCAGCAATCATTTCAGGTACGCCGTCCATGACATCTTCACGTTTTAATAAGGTTGTACCAAAGTGCATGAGTTCACTCACCGTCATACCATCCCGCGCACCTTCAAGTAAGGCTGCGGAAATAAATGCAACTGCTTCTGGATAATTCAGCTTCAAGCCTCTCGCTTTACGACGTTCAGCCACTAAACCTGCGGTAAAAATGAGTAACTTATCTTTTTCTGTTGGATTGAGTTCCATATCTCTTTCCTAATAGCATCTAGTTTTCTTTAAGCAAAATGCATGCTCAAAAGCAGCATACTTGTTTTAATCGTTTTTAAAATACGCAATTTAACGTAACTTAGGTTTTCCAAATTCTTGGAAATTCCTCATCTAAATCAAACCAATAACGTCTCAATCTCGCTCTTATAGCTGCAAAAGCATCATGACAACGTCGTACATCATTTCCTAAAAAACGAGCACAGAATACATCTTCTAATAAAGTTAGAGTAACGGAAACATCCATACGCATGATTAGTTCACGAATGAGTTCAACATGTTGCTCTAAATAAAATGAGGTACGGAATTTCTCAGGTGGTACAGCCCAAAAACTTGCCATCACTGCCTGATTGTTCATTCCTAAACAAGAACTTAACCAGCGATCTCCCCCCTCAAAATATAAGGTATCGGCAACTAATAATTTATTTTCACGCCATAATTTAAACTGATTGTAATAACTTCCTTCAACAAAACTCTCGGCTCGAGCCTGTCGTCCCAATACCAGCATATCCCATCCAATAAAACTTGCTGTTTGATCAAGATGAATATGTGTTTCTGAGTGTGCTAAAGCACCGTCAAACAGCATAGTTTCTTGTGGCATCCACTCTAAAATAGATTCATTTTTCACATTCAAATAAATATGCTGAAAAGCTTGCTTACCGTTGGTTCTATACCATTTTCCAGCCCCAGGAGTAGTAACAACAGCATGCGCCTGATGTTCTGTTTCAATCTGAAAAGTAAGATGATCACCACCTGCAATACCCGCAGGCGGATGAACAATAATGGTGTGGCAAACGCCAGTCTTTTCAGGCCAGAGCATTTTTTGCACCCGAACAGGGCCATAATGTTTCCTATGATTCATTATGGTGCGAGAATTTTTAAAACAAAAACCAAGTTCTAATTTTGCATACCAAAATGGTGCTAAAGAAGTTTGAGAAAACTGTTGAATCCGATTCATTTTGGCTCATTTTTAAACATGGCTTTTTTAATAAGCAAAATATGCACCAAATACAAAAAGAGGTCACTACAAACTTAGAAACAATTTTTTTATTTTAATGAGTTAAAAAATAATCAATGTCTAACATAAAACCACAGTAAAGCATGGAATTATTTATACAATAGCGCCCATCCTCACTCTTATAAAATTTTTCCATGAAAATCTTTTTCGTGTTAGTACCGTTTGTATTTTTAACTGGGTGTATTTTTGGCCAATCTAGTGAGGTCAAACGTGCAGAAAAACTGCTAAATAATTTTCAATGTAAAAATGTTGAAACAAGTGAAATTCCCACAAGTTCAATCAACTCTTATTACCAGCAATCTTTAGCTGTCAGTAAAGACAAAGCAACTTCGTATGTAGAAAGCTATAAAAATGGTGAAGAATTATTCGATATGCCATTAGATGAAGTCGTAAAGAAGCAGTATGAACTTTATAAATCAGCTTGTGATTCTCTCGGTGGAGTTCCCGCTCATCCATAATTAGTTTATAAGGTATCTATTAAATCACTTGAGTAGATACCTCTTCCCCAACTTAATTCAAAAAATATCATTCAAACCGCCTAATTATTACTCACTTTACCTTTTGTTAAAATTAAGTTACACACGAAAGCTTTTATTTTTTATTCTTTTTTCCTAGGCTTTAAATACTTTTTATTTTTTATTTTTTATTTTTTTGAGGTTTTATTGATTATGAAAAAATCATTATTAGCAATTGCACTTATGAGTACTTTACTTGTCGCATGTAATAAACATGAAAATAAAACAGAGACAACTTCTGATGCCTCTACCCCTGTACAAACGACTGAAGCAAGTAATGCTGTTGCCGTAGATACTGAACATACAGCAGAAAACTCACTAGATTGGAACGGTAAATATAAAGGCACTCTTCCATGTGCAGACTGTGAAGGCATTAAAACTGAACTAAAATTAAAAGATGATAAAACGTATGAGTTGACTGAAACTTACTTAGGCAAAGGTGATACAAAACCATTTGAAACACACGGTAAATTTAGTTTCAATAAAGACAATACTTCTATTATTACCTTAGATGATAAAGGACAAAACCGTAAATTCTTTATTGGTGAAAATACAGCGACTGCTTTAGATCTTGAAGGTAAGAAAATGGAAGGTTCTTTAGCTGAACATTATGTATTGAAAAAAGAAGATTAATAAATTTTTCAATATAAAAAACCCGCTCATTTGAGCGGGTTTTTCATGAAATCAATTCTTAGTGAGCTGAGAATTGATTCATTGTGTTTTTAGAATCATCACCAGCTTTAAGAGCATTCTCACCAGCGAAGATTTCTTTGTGATCATCACCGATGTCTGAACCAGCCATTGCTTGGTGTTTCACACATGCGATACCGCCACGAATTTCTTTACGTTGTACGCCAGCAACATAAGCTAACATACCTTGGTCACCGAAGTAACCTTGTGCTAATTCATGAGTTGAAAGAGCAGCAGTGTGGTATGTAGGAAGTGTGATCAAGTGATGGAACACACCAGCTTCACGCGCAGCATCTGCTTGGAAAGTACGGATTTTTTCATCAGCATCAGCAGCTAATTCAGTATTGTCGTACTCAGCGCTCATTAATTTAGCACGGTCGTAAGCAGAAACGTCTTTACCTTCAGCAACCCAACGGTCATAAGCTTGTTGACGGAAGTTTAAAGTCCAGTTGAATGATGGGCTGTTGTTGTAAACAAGCTTCGCATTTGGAACTACTTCTTTAACACGGTTAACCATGTGTGCAATTTCTTTTACGTTTGGAGTCGGAGTTTCGATCCAAAGTAAATCAGCACCGTTTTGAAGGCTAGTGATACAGTCAAGTACAACACGGTCAATTTGAGTGCCTTCACGGAATTGATATAAACCAGAAGCTAAACGAGTTGGGCGATGTAATTTACCATCACGTTTAATTAAGATTTCATCATCAGTTGCTTCAGAAATATCAATTTCTTGAGTATCTAAGTAGCTAATATATTTAGATGCAATATCACCTGGCTCTTTAACTACTGGAATGCTTTGAGTAAGGTCAGCACCTTCAGAGTCAGTACGAGCAACGATAACACCCTCTTCTACGCCCATTTCTAAGAATGCGTAACGAAGAGCATGGATCTTAGCGATGAAGTCAGCATGTGGAACAGTTACTTTACCAGCTTGGTGACCACATTGTTTTGCATCAGATACTTGGTTTTCGATTTGAAGTGCACAAGCACCAGCTTCGATCATTTTCTTAGCAAGTAAGTAAGTTGCTTCTTCGTTACCGAAACCAGCATCGATGTCTGCAATAATTGGCACAACGTGAGTTTCAAAGTTGTCGATTTGAGCTGTGATTTCAGCTACTTTCGCAGAATCACCCGCTTCTTTTGCTTTATTTAAAGCACGGAACAAGTCATTTAATTCTTTTGCATCAGCTTGACGTAAGAAAGTGTAGATTTCTTCGATCAAAGCAGGTACTGAAGTTTTTTCGTGCATAGATTGGTCAGGAAGTGGACCGAATTCTGAACGAAGTGCAGCAACCATCCAACCTGAAAGGTAGATATAACGTTTGCTAGTAGTACCGAAGTATTTTTTGTTAGCAATCATTTTTTGTTGAGCGATGAAACCATGCCAGCAACCTAATGATTGAGTATATTTGCTTGAATCAGCATCGTATTCAGCCATATCACGACGCATAATCGCAGCTGTATACTTAGCAATATCTAAACCAGTTTTGAAACGGTTTTGAAGTTGCATACGAGCAGCATCTTCCGGGCTAATGTCTGCCCAAGTTTTGCCGAATTTTGCTTTTAATTCACGTACTGCATCAATCGCTGTTTGATATGTAGTCATGATATTGTCCTGTATTCATTTTAGGATTTCATCGATCGAAGCCTAGAGTCATGTTACTTAAATTTCTTATGACACAAGCTGCTCCTTCATGTACACAGCTTAGACTTAGCCAATCAATTAATCCAATATCCTTCGTTAATCTTCAGTATTTATTTAAAAAATATACCAATAAATCGATATTATAAGTAAAACTAAAAAACATAATAGTTTGTTTATAAAAACAAAATAATCCTAAAGGAGTATAGTATTTTGATCAAAAAACTATCTAAGTTTTATTTTTATACAATTTTAGAGATTTTTCCATTCATTTTTAGTCTTAAAAGTCAATTGTAAATTAGGCGATTTTTGCCAATGCAAAAAGTCAATCAAAATGCTAGAACATTAAAAATATTAAATAAAATTTTCCTTTAAATAAGTATGACTATAAAAACGGGTCAAAGATAATAAAATCGAGTGTTTGAAGTACTTTTCAAGCACACTTAATTTCAACAAAAAATGTTGTTTTTCTCATCATTTTTTCACACAATGTCCTTTAAATATGGCATAATTTGAAACAATTTCAGGGTTTTATTTTCGGTATTTTTTTTATGAATCTGGAGCGGGTAGATCTTAATCTATTAATATATCTTGATGTTCTTCTTCGTGAAAAAAACGTTACTCGCGCAGCCGAACAGCTTGGTGTTACTCAACCTGCCATGAGTAATATTTTACGCCGTTTGCGTAATTTATTTAATGACCCTCTCCTGATCCGCTCATCTGAAGGTATGACACCGACAGAACGCGCACTCGAATTACAACCGCGTATTCGTGATGCCCTTGCTGATCTGTCTATGATTTTGGAACCGCGTACCGAATTCCGCCCTTATACAAGTAATCGCGTTTTCCGCATTATGACTTCTGATTATGCTGAAGCCACCCTCGTTCCTCGACTTGTAAAAGCCCTACGCTCTGAAGCTCCAAATGTTGTACTCGATTTTCTTACCCCAAGTGATGTGTCATATAGAGACATGGAACAAGGGAAAGTTGATCTAGCAATCAATCGCTTCAATGAAATTCCACAAAGCTTCCACCAAGTTTTAGTTTGGCGTGATAGTTTTAGCTGTATTTTAAATGACAAACACCCTGCTGTTACTCATTTAAATTTAAAAAGCTATTTAGATGCACAACACATATGGGTATCTAAAACAGGTATGGGTGTTGGTTTTGGTGTAAACCCAGATAAACAAGGTGGCTTGGGCTGGATTGATCAGGCGTTAGAACGTATTGGTCAACGCCGCAAAATCTCTGTCTTTACTCGCCACTATCAAATGCCAGCATTACTTGCTCAAAATGTTGACTTGATTGCCACCCTCCCAACTCGAATGGCGCGTCTTCAAGCACAAAATCCTAAATTAGTGATTAAAGATCCTCCGTTTTATATTCCTGAGTTCGAACTTAAAATGGCATGGTGTCCATTATTACACCATCATCCAGCTCATCGCTGGTTACGCCAACTTATTCTCTTTGTTGCTCGCCAAATGATCGAAGAGGAAAATCGTGAATTCCTAACCAACAATTCACAATTTTCTCACTATTAAATAAATCATAATTTAATAGTCCTTTTAAATATTATCTTTAAGCGCTGAGCAATCAATCTGATTACCTCAGCGCTTTTTTGTGTTAAAACATAGTCATAATAATGATGATCCTCGGGTGATTTGTGAGTCTCTTTCAAAATATCATTATCATCGTACTGCTCATCATCGCAGCAGGCTTTTTATCTTTAACTGAAATCGCTCTAGCGGGTGCCAGAAAAGTAAAGTTAAAAATTCTAGCCGAAGCTGGCGAAGAACGTGCTCAAAAAGTACTTGATTTACAAGAACAATCTGCAGATTTTTTTGCAGCTTCTCAAATTGGCTTAAATGCTGTTGCAATCTTAGGCGGTATCTTGGGTGAAGCTGCATTTCGTCCTTTTTTCGTCACCTTAGTTGACCGTTTCTACGTAGGACCCTGGTCACAAACGATTGGTTTCGCCCTGTCCTTTACTTTAGTGACATCGCTCTTTATTTTATTTGCCGATCTTATGCCGAAACGTTTGGCTATGATTGCCCCTGAAAAAATTGCAATTAGTGTTATTAACCCTATTCAGGTTTTTATTAAGGTTTGCAAACCTTTAGCTTGGGGAATTAATGCAATTGCGAATCTGTTGTTTCGCTTATTTAAAGTAAATACAACTCGCGAAGACAATATTACCTTTGATGATATTTCAGCAGTTATGGATGCTGGTGCTCAAGCAGGTGTCCTTCAAAAACAAGAACATCATTTTATTGAAAATGTTTTTGAACTCGAAGAACGCAACGTACCATCGAGCATGACGACACGTGAAAATGTAGTTTATTTCACATTAAATGAACATGAAGACAGTATTCGACAAAAATTAGCAGAATATCCTTATTCAAAATTTTTAGTGTGTAATGAAAACATCGATCAGGTTATTGGTTATGTAGATGCTAAAGATTTCCTTGTTCGCATTTTAAATAATCAATCACCGACTCAACTAAATGAATCAACCATACGTAATGTTCTTATTATTCCCGATACGCTAACACTTTCTGAATTACTCGACCGTTTCCGTTCAACAAAAGAAAAATTTGCAGTCGTAATTAATGAATATGCACTTGTTGTAGGTGTTATTACTTTAAGCGATATTATGATTACTGTTATGGGCGATTGGGTAACTCCTATTGAGGAAGAGCAGCAAATTATTAAACGTGATAATAATTCATGGTTAATTGATGGTAGTACACCAATTGATGACCTAAGACACGCTCTAGAAATTGATGAAATGCCAGATGAAGAAAATTACGAAACACTTGCCGGTTTTATGATGTACCGTTTACGTAAAATTCCTCGTCCAGCAGATTTTGTTGAATTCGGAGGTTATAAATTTGAAGTTGTTGACGTAGATCATTTTAAAATTGATCAATTATTAGTAACTCGCGTATTAGAAAAGTCTGATTTACAATCACCAACTGATGAAAATTGATTTATTTTGGTGCAAAATATCCTGCTAAATGCAGGATATTTTTTAATGTAGTTAATAGCTTTTAAATCACCATCCTCATTTAATATTTTCCATTAAAAGTTTAATTAATTACCCTAATCATATTTTTTAATATATTAATTAAGCTTGGGATTCAGATAAAAAGTTAAATTAAATCGAAATAAAAATTTGCAAATTAAACATTTACAGCAATCTCTATCTTCTATAACGTAGTGAAAAGTAGCCATTGTAAATGGATATACTTCTCATTTCAGTCATCAAATAAGTATAATTTTTAAAAATATATGCCAATTTTAAATATGATAAAGGCATTATAAAATTAGATAATAAGTATTATATATAATGAACGGACTATACCATTATTATATATGTTCAGTATTTCATCAAAATATACCTTTCTAAATGAATATATATTAACCAAATAAACTAAATATATTATTTGTCTTTTTAATAAAAATTCATAAGAATAATCAAGGTCAGAGTTTTGAATAAACTTGTTCAGTAAAACTAAAGGCAAAGGATTGATTGTATGCTGACATTACTTGGTGTTGGCATGATTTTATGCTTCATGTATTTAATCATGTCCAAACGTTTAAGCCCTATTATTGCTTTAATTCTTATCCCATTTATTTTTTCTCTTATTGCCTGGGGTCTTGGTCATTACTTTGAAAGCTTAAGTCATATTGAGCTCAAAGGCCTCAGTGAAATGATGCTAGAAGGCATCAAAAAACTTGCGCCTACTGGCGTAATGCTATTATTTGCAATTTTATATTTTGCCTTAATGATCGATGCAGGTCTTTTCGATCCACCGGTTAAATGGATTTTGAAAAAAGTTAAGGGTGATCCTTTAAAAATTACATTAGGGACTGTTTTTTTAACTACATTAGTGTCTCTTGATGGCGATGGCTCAACCACTTATATGATTTGTGTGGCTGCTATGCTACCGCTTTATCAGCGCCTAGGTATGAATACACTTATTATGACAGCACTCATGCTGCTATGTAGTGGTGTAATGAACCTAACTCCATGGGGCGGCCCTACTGCCCGTGCAGCAAGTGCTCTTCAAGTTGATCCAAGCCATATTTTTGTACCTATGATTCTTCCTATGGTCATTAGTATTGGCTGGTTATTCTTCTTAGCATATTTATATGGTCGTTATGAGCAAAAACGTTTAGGGGTTATTGAGCTTGAAAGTCATCACGGTGACAACATTACAGTTTCAAAAGATCCTGAAGCGACGCGTCCACATTTACGTAAAGTAAATATGGTGCTCACCATTATTCTTATGATTGCATTGATTAAAGGTATTTTACCGATGTCAGTGTTGTTCATGCTGGCATTCTGTATCGCTATGCTCATCAACTATCCTGATGTTGATATGCAGAAAAAGCGTATCGCTATGCATGCAGATAGCATCTTGGCTGTGGTTGGTTTAATTTTTGCGGCAGGTATTTTTACAGGTATTTTATCTGGCACAGGCATGGTTGAAGCGATGTCTAAAGAATTTGTCGCAATGATTCCTACAAGTATGGGGCCATATCTTGCGCCAATTACCGCTTTAGTGAGCATGCCTTTGACATTCTTTATGTCAAATGACGCGTTCTTCTATGGTGTATTGCCAATTCTTGCTGAAGCCGCTTCACATTATGGTATTAGCCCAGAAGCGATTGCTCGTGCTTCAATCGTAGGTCAACCTGTACACTTATTATCACCACTTGTTCCATCAACTTACTTGTTATGTGGCCTTGCTAAAGTCGATTTTGCAGACCACCAAAAGTTCACTTTTAAGTGGGCATTTATTACTTGTATGGTGTTGATGGGTACAGCTTTAGTGATTGGTGTTTTCCCGCTGTTCAGCGCAGTTTAATCACATTTACTATAAAAAATAAAAGCCCCAATTGGGGCTTTTATTTTTTATTTATTTACATATTCAATCATGGCGTCTAAGAACGCATGAAAGTGCAATGTAATATCTTCTTCTAAAATTTTATAGGCATTATCAAATTGCACCATTGGCCAACCTTCTTTCCAAAATGGAAAAATATTATGCAAATCATGGGTAACGATTGCATCTTCTCGAACAATTGCTTGTGAAATTTGCGCCAGAACTTGTGCTGTTTCTGCACCATCAATAGCAAGATAATCAATACCACGCGCTTTTAAAATACGAATTCGATCTTTTTTATAGCGAATTTTTTTAGCTTGGCCTGCATTTAAACCTAATGCAAGAGTAACAGCCTCTACAAACTTCTCTTCAAAACTTGTATTTAGTGCTACCAAAGCCTGTTTATGTGCTTCCTGACGCCCTGCTTTTCCCCCGTTACGGATGATCTCATTTGCTTCCGTATCTAGCTTATCTTTTTTCATAGACTGTAAGATGTCTAAAATTTCGATATCGCTTAAAGATTCAGGAGATTGCTCAAACATAGGAGTCCTTATACATACAACTAAAGGCGTATTCTCTCATAAAAGCGATACTAAAGCAGAGTAAAATTTTAAATAGCCTATTATTTTGACTATTTTTATAGTCCTAATTTCAGAGACTACACTCCTAAAATTAGCTAATTCTTTAGTTATAATTTTAATTATTTGCCAAATTAGTTTTACCCTGATAATATCATTTTACCCTGATAAAAATATGCGGCTAAAATGAATACTAAAATCACTTATACTGCTTTCACCGGAAGCACGCTTATTGCGAGTGACTCCCTTGTCGAACTTGCAAAAAAAATCAAAGATCGTCCTAAAACAACAGAAAATATTCTGATTTTTAATGATCAAACAGGTCAACAAATTGATCTTGATCTTTCTGGTTCGGAACAAGAATTTCAACAGCGCTATGCTGAACCGGAAGAAATTAAAAAAGTTGGTCGACCTAAACTTGGAGTAATTTCGCGTGAAATCACTTTACAGAAAAAACATTGGGATTGGTTAGATCAACAAAGTGCGAGTGCATCAGCAGTTATTCGCAAATTAATTGATAAAGAGTTAAATAATCCAAATTCTGAAGGCAATATTATGCTGACCAAACAAGCCATCGACCGTTTTATGTCTGCCATGTTAGGCAATATGCCAAATTATGAGGAAGCAACACGCGCCTTATATCAAGGTGATCGAGATACATTCTTAAAGATGATTCAAAGCTATCCTAAAGATTTGAGAGAATATTTAACTTCAAAAACTCAAAGTATTTTCTAAATTCAATAAAAAACCCGCTTACGCGGGTTTTTAGAATCATTTTCAATCTATTAAAGACGAACCAATTCCACAATTTTTTCTACTGCTTCTTCTACCGTTTCAGCAGTTATCTCTGTATCTATACCATCCACAGAAGTTGTAATAATTACAACACCTGTCTCACGTAATAGAACCAATTGCTCAGCTGTTAAGCTTGCTTTCGCGATTGCAACTACGCCTTGCTGGATTAGCAAACTTTCTAAGGCTTGAGCTTTTTCAATTAATGGTACAGAAACACCAATAACCGCAGGTTTTTGACCTAAACGAGCAGCACGGTCTTCAGCAGTAACAGGATTGCTATGAGCAGTCCATTCTACAGCCGCCTCTATCATCCCGGCACCCACAGTCACGTTACTTAAACGGTCAATAAAAATAAACGAGCCTGTGTAACGTGAATCTTGATATTGGTCAAATACTACTGGAGCATCAAACTCAACTACCACATCGGCAATCGCATTTAACTCAAGCTCTTCTACCTGAGTATGCTCGAGTGTATTTACGTTCACACGGTAGTGAATATTGGTCACTTTTGCTGGAACAGTTTGAGTACCAATCTTAATGTTATACAACTTACCTTTTACAAGCGGGTGTTCATTCATCCATACCACTGAAGCACGAACACTTCTTGAGATTAATGGCTGCTCACCTGCACGAACTAGCACGTTACCGCGGCTAATATCAATTTCGTCATTTAACGTTAATGTAACTGCTTGACCTGCAACTGCCTGCTCAAGATTACCGTCAAAAGTAACAATTTCCTTAACCGTAGAACGCTTACCAGAAGGCAACGCTACAATTTCGTCACCTACTTTAATTTCACCTAAAGCAACAGTACCAGCAAAACCACGGAAGTCGAGGTTTGGACGGTTCACATACTGAACAGGGAAACGGAACTCGTGTTTGTTTGATTCGCGGCTAATTTCTACAGACTCAAGAATACTCATTAAGGTTTGACCCTTGTACCAAGGAGTATGAGCAGATGGATTTACAACGTTATCGCCATTTAAAGCAGAAATTGGAACAAACAAAATATTGGCTGGGCGGCGCTCACCTAATTGGCTTACAAACGCATCATATTCAATCTGAATTTCATTAAAACGTTCAGGAGAATATTCAACCAAGTCCATTTTATTAATGGCAACAACAATATTTTTGATACCAAGCAAACTTGCAATAAACGTATGGCGACGGGTTTGCGTTTGAACCCCATAGCGCGCATCAATCAAAATGATTGCAAGATCAGCGGTCGATGCACCAGTTGCCATGTTACGGGTATATTGTTCATGTCCCGGTGTATCAGCAATAATAAATTTACGCTTTTCAGTCGAAAAATAACGATACGCCACATCAATGGTAATACCTTGCTCACGCTCAGCTTGTAAACCGTCTACAAGTAATGCCAAGTCTGGTGCATCACCCGTCGTACCGACTTTTTTACTATCACGGGTTACGGCTTGTAATTGATCTTCATAGATCAATTTTGAATCGTAAAGTAAGCGACCAATTAAAGTACTTTTACCATCGTCTACGTTACCGCAAGTCAAAAAGCGTAAAAGGTCTTTTTGTTCATGTTGTTTTAAATAAGCCAGAATGTCTTGGCTGATTAAGTCTGATTGATGAGACATTGCTCAAACTCCACAAATTTAGAAACTGTCTTAGAAATAGCCTTCTTGCTTTTTCTTTTCCATTGAGCCTGCTTCATCATGGTCAATCATACGACCTTGACGCTCAGAACTTGTCGCCAAAAGCATTTCCTGAATAATTTCAGGCAATGTATCAGCTTCAGACTCAACCGCACCAGTCAATGGGTAACAGCCAAGTGTACGGAAACGTACAGACTTCATTTGCGGAACTTCACCCTCTTTTAAACGCATACGTTCATCATCTACCATAATGAGCGTACCGCTACGCTCAACCACAGGACGTACAGCAGAGAAATAAAGAGGAACAATTTGAATATTTTCTAAATAGATATATTGCCAGATATCCAACTCTGTCCAGTTTGATAATGGGAATACACGAATACTTTCGCCTTTGTTCACTTTACCATTGTAAAGATTCCAAAGTTCAGGACGTTGGTTTTTAGGGTCCCAACGGTGTTTGCTATCACGGAATGAATACACACGCTCTTTGGCACGTGATTTTTCTTCATCACGACGTGCCCCCCCAAAAGCAGCATCAAATTGATATTTATCCAAAGCCTGTTTTAAAGCTTGGGTTTTCATAATATCTGTATATTTTGAGCTACCATGATCAAATGGATTGATTCCTGCTTCACGACCTTCTTTGTTCTGATGCACAATTAAATCAAAGCCATGCGTTTTCGCCATGTTATCGCGAAATGCGATCATGTCTTTAAACTTCCAACCTGTATCTACGTGTAGTAAAGGAAAAGGAAGCTTAGCAGGGTAAAATGCTTTCAATGCAAGATGAAGCATTACAGCCGAGTCTTTACCAATTGAGTAAAGCATAACTGGATTTTCAAATTCTGCCGCAACTTCACGGATAATATGAATACTTTCAGCTTCAAGTTGCTTGAGGTGCGTAAGTCTTGATTCAGTCATGAACACGTCCTTCTCTATCCATTTTGCCCATAAAATCTAGAAGTGGTATTAAACCACCACTTAGAAGACCATGTGGAGGAACGAGTGCCATAACAACTCCAATTTTTCGTGATAAATAATCCAACCACAAGCCTTTATGAGGCTTATAGCATTAGTTATGCATTATAGTGATTTAAAACTGTTTTCTTTTGCTTGTTTTTTCATATTGATATTCAAATTCATCATATAAATGTAAAATACTGATTTGCATAACTAACCCATTCATCCTAGCTCGCATCATTAACTGAGGCAAATCACCATCTCATCTTTAGATTTCTGTAAATACAATAAAAAAGAGAAGCCATTCTAGCTTCTCTCTTTCTAAGCACTATTTAGGTCTTAAAAACCAAACATTTTACGTTCTAATGGAATTTCAACACCTACAGAAACGCCATTATCTCGACCATTACGATCTGAGTCTGTTATCCAACCATTAATTTTTAATGGAAGTGTTGGTTTTATATAATGTGTCCAAGTCAAGTCTAAGCCTTTAATTGTATCCTTCTCAGGAAAAGCCTGATTGACAGCAAGGCTTAAAGGATTAAGTTTGGCATAGAGAACACGTCCACTTAAACGATTCATCGTATCAAAGCTGATATTACCGCCAACTGAATACATTTGACCATCACCACCCATACCATGGCCTAATGGAAAACCTTGTTGGTAAAAGCCATCATGATATACATAATGTGTATAAGAAATTCCAGTTTTCTCTCCGAGATTTGTACGAGTATCAGCCCATTCTGCATACAGCTGATATGGCATATTTTTATAAACTGATGAAAAATCTGTACCTGCAAGATACATCCATTTTGCAGGCAAATAACCTGCTTCATCTTCACCAATCATCTGTCCATATATACTTACAGGGATCTGCAATAAAGGCTGTAAAGATAAACGGGCATCAAATCCACCTAATTGATTTGATGGATCTTCACTACCATCTTGTACATTGTCATGGCCAGCTATTGCTTTCCAGAAACGGTCCCAGTTTTCAGGACGATCGCCACCGCCAAATTGTATTGCTCGAGATGCACCTAATTCTAGATAAGGTAAAGGCTGTGCAGTCAAACGCATGCCCAGTAATTTAACTCCAGGATCAGATTGGTAATCCTGTAATCGACCAGCAAATAATTGATATTGCCAAGGTCCAATCCAAGATAACCATTTTGTTTCAAAAGCGTCTTGTACAGCACGTTGCATGGTCACACCATACACAGGACGACTTGCATCTCCTCGAATCAAACTACCATCATGTGCAGGCCCCCAATAGGTTGGAACTTGTCCAGCAATCACCCATTGATTCCAAAATTTCCCTGCTAAATATGACCCCTCAACATTTACTTTATGGTTGTTCTTAATAAGTAATTTATCTTCTGCATTGACACGGAGTTTGGCATCCCAATTTTCTCCTCCTGCATTAAACTCTGCAGAAATCTGATATTTTGCATTTTGTTGATCAGCAAAAGTATGTGGCATTGCTTTTGGATCAGTTTCAGCAAACACACCAAGCTTCACAGTTTCATTATCAGCATCTAAAGCATGCTTTACTGAATCAACAACTTTTTGCTGCGCATTATTATTAATTTTAGCCTGAGATAAGGCACGCTGAATTTCATCCCCACTCAATGGCCAAGTTGAGGTGCTGATTTGAATGACACCCTGTTGATTTAACCAGTTTAAATCTGCGCGTAAATTCGCATCATTTAACACTAAACCTTGTGCAAAAACAGCTGATGAGGCAGCCGCTAATAATGCAATTGAAAGTGTTTTTCTTAAAAACATGTCAGCACAATTCTCAAAGTTATTTATGAGCAACACATTAATTTTTTTATCACAATTTTGCAATTGTTAAACTGTGCAATTACATTTTTTAACGGGGCTTTAAGTTTTCTATAATTTAAGTGTTTTTTATATATAAATAGTTAATAAAAAAGGCAGTATAAACTGCCTTTTTTATTTTGAAGATTAAATTAACCTTCTTTACGACGCATATGCGGGAACAAAATTACATCACGAATACTCGGTGCATCAGCAAAAAGCATAACCAAACGGTCAATACCAATACCTTCACCAGCTGTTGGCGGTAAACCATATTCAAGCGCTTCAACAAACTCTGCATCGTAATGCATTGCTTCATCATCACCTGCATCTTTTTCCTCTACCTGAGCTTGGAAACGTTCAGCCTGATCAATCGGGTCATTTAACTCACTAAAGCCATTTGCCAATTCACGACCACCGATGAAGAATTCAAAACGATCAGTAATGTGTGGATTATCATCATTACGGCGAGCCAGTGGAGAAGTTTCCGCTGGGTATTCAGTAATAAAGGTAGGTTGACGAAGTTTAGTTTCAACAGTTTCTTCAAATACAATTGTTTGAAGCTTACCTAAACCAAAACCAGGTTTAACTTGTTCTTTTAATTCCTCACGAACAAATTTTGCAAGGAATTCACGGTCACCTACATTTTCTGGCGTAAATTGAGGGTTATTTTCTAAAATCGCATCAAACATAGAGATTTTTTTGAATGGCCCTTTAAAACTGAATACTTCGCCTTGGTAAGGCACATCAGTTGTACCTAAAATATCAAGAGCTAACTTTTCAAGCATGTTTTCAGTTAAAGCCATCAAGTCTTTATAATCAGCATATGCCTGATAAAACTCAATCATTGTAAATTCAGGGTTATGACGCGTTGATACCCCTTCATTACGGAAGTTACGGTTAATTTCAAACACACGTTCAAAACCACCAACAACCAAACGCTTTAAATAAAGTTCAGGTGCGATACGCAAGAATAACGGCATATCCAAAGCATTATGATGTGTTTCGAATGGACGTGCAGATGCACCACCTGGAATCACATGCATCATTGGCGTTTCCACTTCCATAAAACGCTCATTGTTTAAAAATGCGCGAATACCTGCAACCACTTTGGCACGGATTTCAAAAGTTTTACGTGTTTCTTCATTTACAATTAAGTCAAGGTAACGTTTACGGTACTTAACTTCTGTATCATTCAGACCATGGAATTTATCTGGTAATGGACGAAGTGATTTTGTAAGAAGTTCAAAACCTTCTAAGTGAACATATAAGTCACCTTTACCAGAACGGCCAATATAACCTTCAGCGGCAATAATATCGCCTAGGTCCAAACCTTTAATTGTTTCGAGTATGTCTTTAGGTAAACCTTTACGGTCAACGTATAACTGGATACGGCCAGTCATGTCTTGGATAACCATAAAAGAACCACGGTTTAGCATGACACGGCCAGCAACTTTTACATAAACATGTTCAGCGCTTTCGATTTGTTCTTTCGACTGATCCTTAAATTGTTCTTGTAGATCAGCAGCGTAATGTTCACGTTTGAATGTATTTGGCCAAGGACTCTTTCCAGTATCCTTTGCAACCTCTTGGATTTGCTTTAATTTGGCATGACGCTGTGCAATTAAATCGTTTTCGGAAATAGTTGGTTCAGAAGTCGATTGAGCGTTTTGTTGCGTCATCTCTGCCTCGGTTAAGTAAAAATGAAGTGACATAGCTTAACAGATTGCTGAAGTTTTTCGAATGATTTCAACGAAACAAAAATGAAAAAAGTCAAACCGTCCACATTAAGCTTATATTGAATGACAAAAATTACTTAGACCAATCGCTAAGATCATTTTTTTTTAGCTTTAAGTAAAATATAAAAAAATCCAAATAACCTCAATTTTAGAAGGCCTCTTTTGCCTTTTATTTTATCTATGAGATTGTGTAGTAAATAATGAAAATTCTATTTTTACATGGCTTGGATTCTTCTCGAGAATCAACAAAGTTCCATGCTATTTTACATCCTGAAAAATTTTGTATTGACGTCGATTATCGTAACTTAAGTTATGCCTCAGTTAAAGATTTTTATCATCAAGCGATTGAAACCATTAAACCTGATTTATTGGTCGGTCATAGCCTTGGTGGTTACTGGGCTTTAAAAACTGCTGCTCAACATAAATTAGCTGTTGTTGTTGCCAACCCTAGCCTTACTCCTAACTTTCGTGGTGATTATCCTCACCTTTGTGATGAAGACTTGGATCATTCTAATCCTAAAATGGCTTATTTAGAGTTAGGAGATGAGCAACTTGATATGTATCAAGTACAAGAAAAGCTTTCACCTTATATGACAATAGAAACATATGAAGGCGGCCATCATCGTCTTGCTTATCCGTCTCGCCTGAATGATCTGATTATAAAAATTCATAAAAAATACTTTGCATAACCTTATTTATAGACTTCAATCATTCAGACTAAAAAATTAAACCTTATGAATTAATTCTGTTCTGCAATGTATTTAACAGCTTCAAAACCTTGGACAAAGCCACTTTTTAACATGCCGATATATTCAGGTAAGGTGGCTATTTCAACTTTCAAAATGGTTACGCCATTTTTTTGGCTTAAATAATATTTCTCTAGTGAACCGCTCCATACTTTCACCTCTTCACTTTCCAAGTCTTCTTTACCATCTTTAATCATTCCTAAGTGTTTAAAAATCAAAATCTCAGGCTTTTTCATTTCATCGATTGTGGAAACCATGCCATTCCCTTCTCCATCAAGGAAATACGTTTTTCCACCTACTTGCCAGTCGGTATGCATTGAAGAGCTAGGAGCAAAAAATTTCGTCCAAGCATTATATGTTTCACTATTCCAAAGTATGTCCCATACTTTTTCTATGGGTGCTTCAATTTCTACTTCATATATTAAAGTTTCCATATTCGATATCCTTATCCTTTGTTACTTAAGTGTTCACTAGATTTCTCGATTTATATAAATATCAATTTATCTGTCTACTTATTAATCAGATTACGTTTTTAGATGGATTATTTATATGAATGCTTTGATCTTTTTGTAACCCTTCATATCACTTACAGCGTTCTTTCATTAATAAATTCATAAAAATATTTTCTTTATTAGATATTTATGTTGAAGTTTTGCCTAAATAACCACTTATTTGTCTTGATATGCCATTCATCTTTGCTTATGAATGATTAAACTCCCTTATGTGCTTTACTTTAAATGTATAACTGCGTAAAAATTTGATATCCGATCAAAGCTACATTAGTTATTATTGAACGGATCGTAGTTACATTATTAATAGATGGAATAGTTTTACTGAAAGGCAGCTTTGAGCAAACTTATCAGTGCGGAGAGTCTCATGAAAAAATATCAATGTATCGTTTGTGGATGGATTTATGATGAAGCAGAAGGTTGGCCACAAGACGGCATTGCAGCAGGAACAAAATGGGAAGATATCCCTGATGACTGGACTTGCCCTGATTGTGGCGTTTCAAAAGCTGACTTTGAAATGATCGAAATCTAAGAACTTAAAGTAAAAGGCCATGATCAACATGGTCTTTTTTACGAATATTCCCAATCACTGTATTCAATAAATAATTCTAACTCTGGAGAGAAAAATGCATCCTATCGTCATTATCGGATCAGGCATGGCGGGTTATACCTTAGCACGTGAGTTTCGTAAGCTTAGCCCCGAGCAAGAACTTGTGATGATTTGTGCGGATGATGCAGTGAACTATGCAAAACCAACGTTATCAAACGCATTTGCAGGTAAAAAAGCACCAGAACAAATTCCTTTAGGTGATGCTGCTAAAATGGGTACTCAACTCAATATGCGTATTGAGCCATTTACTTGGGTAAAAGAAATTTTAGCTGAGCGTCATGAGCTGGTTTTAGAAAAAGACGGCGTAACGTCGAAGCAACCCTATTCAAAATTAGTTTTGGCTATCGGTGCTAACCCCATTCGTCTAGCAATTGCTGGTGATGGTAGTGATGATATCCATGTTGTTAACTCACTCATTGATTATCGTACCTTCCGTGAAAATCTAGAAAAGCGCAAAGACAAGCGCGTTGTGATTTTGGGTGCTGGTTTAATCGGTTGTGAATTTGCCAACGACTTACTTCATAGTGAACACGATATAACAGTAATTGATTTAGCACCTCAACCATTAGGTCGTTTATTGCCGACACACATTGCTTCAGCATTCCAGCAAAATCTTGAACAAGCTGGTGTTAAGTTTGCCTTAGGCACAACCGTTGAAAAAGTAAATAAAATTAATAATGGCGAAGACTACGCAGTTACATTGGCAAATGGTCAAACTTTGGTAGCTGACATCGTACTTTCCGCGATTGGTTTACAACCCAATATATCTCTTGCTCAAAGTGCAAATATTCACACTAGCCGTGGTGTGATTACCAATAGCTTGCTTGAAACGAATCAAGCAGATATTTATGCCATTGGGGACTGTGCAGAGGTAAATGGTACCCTGCTTCCATATGTCATGCCGATTATGCAGCAAGCTCGTGCTTTAGCAAAAACGTTAAGCGGGCAACAAACAGCTGTACATTATCCTGCTATGCCAGTTGCAGTAAAAACTCCGGCTGCCCCACTTACGGTTTTACCTGCTCCGGTTGATGTTGACGTAAATTGGGAAACGGAAGAGTACGACGATGGTATGCTTGCTAAAGCAATTGACAATGAAGGAACATTGCGTGGCTTTGTATTGTTAGGTGCAACAGCAGGCAAACAACGTTTAACTTTAACTAAGCTTGTTCCAGATCTTATTCCTGCCCAAGCATAAGGTTTAAAACAGGAATACTCATAATTTGAGTATTCCCTCAAGGAATGAATAACATGAATAGCGCCTTACAATTTAGTATTTCACCGTACACTCCCTTTATGCAAGAAACCAAAGTCAACTTAGGCAATGGGATTGAGTTACATGTTGAAGTAGGTGGAAAACCAGAAAATCCAACCATTTTGCTTATTATGGGCTTAGGTGCCCAAATGCTTTTTTGGCCGGACTTTTTCTGCAAATCACTCATTGACCAAGGTTTCCGTGTTATTCGTTTTGATAACCGCGATATTGGCCTTTCTTCGAAAGTACGTCATCAGGGTAAACGTTTAAATACCATGAAGTTGATGGGCCGCTTTGCTTTAGGACTCAGTAATCAGGGCGCGCCGTATACCTTGTACGATATGGCAGATGATGTATCTATGCTCCTTGACCGTTTAGGAGTAAACAAAGTACATGTCATTGGGGCTTCCATGGGCGGGATGATTGCACAAATTCTTGCTGCAAAATATCCAGAAAGAGTAGAAAAACTCGGTTTGATGTTTACAAGTAATAATCAGCCATTTCTACCTCCTCCATTTCCTAAACAACTTTTAAGCTTGATTGGCAAACCAGAATCACGTGATGAAGAAGGGATTGTTAACCACAGCTTAAAATTATTTCAATTGATTGGCTCACCTGGTTATATTAATCATATTGAAGCTATTCAAACTGCACGAAAACTTTATCAACGTAGCTATTATCCTGCTGGTGTACTTCAACAGTTTTTAGCAATATTATGTACAGGTTCCTTACTTCAACTGGACCGTGAAATTAAGCAACCTACTTTAGTCTTACATGGCTCTCGTGACCGCTTACTTCCACCTAGTCATGGTAAGGCTGTAGCAAAAGCAATTTCCGGTGCTAAGTTTGAATTAATTGATGGAATGGGGCATGATATCCCTGCCCATTTTATTCCACAGCTTAGCGGTTTATTTGCGCATCATTTTAAATCATCATACTAGGACACTATGGCTGCATTACCCTCACTAAGACAGCTATCATATTTAGTTACGTTGTCGGAAACTTTGCATTTTACTGAAGCAGCACGCCGCTCTTTTGTTACCCAATCGACTTTATCGGGCGGCATTATGGAGCTGGAACGGCTACTAGGTGGCGTTCTGGTTGAGCGTGACCGTCAGAATGTGCGTTTAACGCCGTTGGGTGAGCAAGTCGTTGCTCGAGCCCGTGTACTGCTAGCAGATGCTCAAGATTTAATGCGTTTAAGCCGTGAAATGAGTGAACCATTAACTGGTGATCTTCATTTGGGTGTTATTCCAACAATTGCACCTTTCATCCTGACACGGTTACTTGATGAGGTGCATCAGCAATTACCAAAGATTCAGTTGCATTTACATGAAGCTCAAAGTGAGAAAATTGTAGAGCGCTTAGAACATGGTAATTTGGACATGATCGTCCTTGCCCTACCTTTTGACACAAGAAGTCTAAAAGTAGCTGAAATTTCAAAAGAAAATTTATATCTTGTTTGCAGTAAACAAGATACGAATGCACTTCAAGCAAATTCACTTGATGACCTTGATTTGTCGCGTCTTATTTTGCTTGAAGAAGGCCACTGTTTACGTGACCACGTATTAAGTGCTTGTCCAATTGGTGAGCGTAAAAATGATAACCGCTTAAAAGCAAGTTCATTACCAACATTAGTCGAGATGGTTTCTTCTAATTTAGGTTTTACGCTTTTACCAGAAATCGCAATTGAAAATAGTATGATCAAGTTTAATGATCAAATTACTGCAAAACCAATTGAAGATGCACCAAGTCGTACTTTGGCACTTGTTACTCGTAAAAGTACGCCATTACAAAGCGAGTTTGATGTACTGCTGCAAATCATGCAGAAAATTACTACAAATTTACATGAATAAAAAAAAGGAGTCTTCGGACTCCTTTTTCTTTTACTGTGCTGTTAAAGATGCCCATTTAAAGACCCAAGCTGATTTCAAATCCAAGCTCTCATCTGAAATTATTTTTTCTCGAATGATCTGTGCAATCGCATAGTCATTGGCTGGGTCTACCATGACTCGTATTCCTTTTGTGGTTGGGCTAGTCACAATCTTATATCCTTTCGCCTGCAATTGAGACTGGATCATATTTGCTTTATTTTGATTAGGTGCCAATGCAACTTGTACCATCCATTTTTTTTCGCCATTTTCTAAAATTTCTTTCGCCACCGCTGCATCAAGTTGTTTTTTATTCTCAAGATTTTTCTTTTCATCTATTTTTTTAAATTGACTATCTTCAACTTTCTTTTGTGCTACTAATTCATCTTGAGTAGATTTTCTTTTCTGGACAGTTATTACCTTGTTTTGTGTTTCATTTTTCTTATTTTTTTCCTTAGAAGGTTGTACAAAGTAGGGATATATCATTTGATCATCATATTTATGAAAAACAATAATATCTCCATAGCACTTTTGATCTGCATAGGCAGTCACTGGCATTATCCCCAAAAATATTCTAATAAATAAACTTTTAATAAAGCCTTGCATATTATTCACTTACCAAAGTTAAGTATATTTAATGGCGCGTATTAAAGTAGATTTCACTTAATTTGTATATTTTTTAAATTCAATGTTTTATGCAAAGAATCACATATTTTTAAAACATATTGCGGTGATTCAAATTATTATCGTATATCCTGCAACCATTTGAGAAAGCACATTAAATTATTATGAATTTCAAGCAATTAAAAAGCCGACATGAAGTCGGCTTTTTAATATTAAGTTTTATTTAAATGTTTCTAATAGTACTCTTTGAGCATTATGTAATTTTTCACCCTCAGCAGGCTGCGCACGTACCCAAGTACCATCCCCTTGTAATAACCAAGCTTGCTGATTGTCTTGCAAATAATTAAGAAGGCCTTGCTGATAAATACGTTTTTTCAACGCAGGATCTTCAATTGGGAAACATGCTTCAACACGATTGAATAAGTTACGATCCATCCAGTCTGCACTTGAGCAATAAATACGTGCATCACCGTTATTACTAAAATAATAAACTCGGGTATGCTCAAGGAAACGCCCTACAATCGAACGTACACGAATATTTTCCGATAAATTTGGTAAGCCTGGACGTAAGCAACAAATCGAACGAATAATGAGATCTACCTGTACTCCTGCTTGAGAAGCTTCATACAGTTTATTAATGAGCTGAACTTCAGTTAATGCATTGACCTTCACAATAATTTGAGCTTTACGACCGGCTTTTGCATTGGCTATTTCTTCATCAATAAAATTAATGAGTTGAGCATGCAAAGTAAATGGCGCATGGAGTAACTTTTTCAGTTTTGCCATTTTGCCCATACCGGTTAACTCTTGGAAGATACGATGTACATCTTCACACAAGTCTTTATCGGTCGTCATGAGGCCATAATCGGTATAAATACGGGCATTCATGGCATGGTAGTTACCTGTGCCTAAATGAACATAACGCACCAATTTATTGTTTTCACGGCGTACCACCATAATCATTTTGGCATGGGTTTTATAACCTACAATACCGTAAACAACGACTGCTCCTGCTTCTTGAAGTACATTTGCCACCTCAATATTTGATTCCTCATCAAAACGGGCACGCAATTCAATGACTGCTGTTACTTCTTTTCCATTACGTGCTGCTTCTGCCAAAATCTGCACAATTTCAGAGTCGGCACCACTACGATAAAGCGTCTGTTTAATTGCAAGTACTTGTGGATCACGCGCAGCTTCACGTAGTAACTGAATAACCGGAGCGAATGACTCAAAGGGATGATGAAGCAAAATATCCTGTTTTTGCATTGCCGAGAAAATACTCTCGGTTTTTTTAAACACTTTCGGTACGACTGGTGTATGTGAGTCATAACGTAAATGAGGACGCTTAAAGTTGGACACTAAACGTGCCAAGTTCACAGGACCATCAACTTTATATAATTGTTCTTCGTTTAAATCGAACTCTTCAAGTAAATACTCATAAATATGCTTTGGACAGTTATGAGTCACTTCTAAACGAACTGCACGGCCAAATCGACGTGAACTCAACTCACCTTTTAAAGCTTTTGCTAAATCTTCAACATCTTCATTGAGAGCCAAGTCTGCATTACGCGTAACACGAAATTGATAACATCCAGTTGCAGTCATACCTGGGAATAAGTCAGATACATGTTCATGAATAATTGCAGACAGCATGACATGGTGCTCTTTTCCACCTGTTAACTCATCCGGTAATCGTACAACACGTGGTAGTGAGCGCGGCGCTGGTACTACTGCTAAATCAATCTGACGGCCAAACGCATCTTTACCTTCTAAGGTCACAATGAAGTTAAGGCTTTTGTTAACTAAACGTGGAAATGGGTGAGCCGGATCTAAGCTAATGGGTGTTAAAACAGGTGCAACTTGTTCTTGAAAGTATTTTTTCACCCAAGCAGATTGCGCTGGTGTCAACTCACCACGACGTAAAAAGCAAATATCTTCTTCACGGAGTTTAGGTAAAATTTCTTCATTTAAAATACGGTATTGACGCTCAATTGCAGCGTGAGCAGTTTCAGAGATTTTTTGTAAGACCTGTCTTGGCGTTAAACCATCTGGACTTCGACTTTCGTTGCCCAGAGCAAATTGCTCCATGACTCCAGCTACACGAATTTCGAAGAACTCATCCAAATTACGCGAAAAAATGAGTAAGAAATTCATTCGCTCAAGTAATGGATGTAAAGGGTCTACAGCTTGCTCTAATACACGCAAATGAAAGTCAAGAATAGACAATTCACGATTAATATAACGGTCGTTATAACTATATTCTGTTGGGGTCGTTGCTGTAATCGCTGTATTCATGTCTAACTCTATCTCTTTCCAACCAAAATCTCTGCAAACCAGTATGCTGCAAAATTATGTCAATTTGATAAACACTAAAAAAATAACACATATTTAACACAGCATTAATCAGGAATTGGGGTGCTATTCATATAACGTAAAATAATGCGTTTTCTATATTGTAGTTTACGATCATCGTGATGATCTTGATAATATTTTGGATCAGGCAATAACGCTGCTAAAAAGGCAGCTTGTTCTCTCGTTAAACTTTTGGCACTTTTACCATAATAATATTGAGCAGCAGCTTCAACACCATATAAATGTTTGCCAAATTCAACCGAGTTCATATATACCTCAAGAATTCGGTGTTTTGACCACATTCGCTCCATCATCCAAGTCGCTACGGTTTCTTGGCCCTTACGAATGAAAGAGCGTTTATTATATAAAAATAAGTTCTTTGCAAGTTGTTGAGATACGGTAGAACCACCAGCAACAACTTCCCCTTCTTCATTATTGCGCTCTAGCGCAAAACGAATACCATTCCAGTCAAAACCGTGATGGTGGATAAATTTTGCATCTTCGGCCGCCAAAATCGCATGCTTAAAATTGTCGCTAATATCATCATAGTCACGCCATTCATGAATAATTGGTTTAGAGGTATCTGACCAATAATCAATTCGCATAAACATGGTGGTATCAACTTCATGTGTACGCCACCAGACTAAACTTGAAAAAATCCAAAGCTGAATAAGAAGAATTGCCCCAATAAAAATTAACAACACGCGAACAATAAAAGCTTTCATGTTCGTCTTGATCTCCTGTATTCAACTTTTTTCATGTTAAGCTGTAAAGCATGTTCATATATAACAAAAGCATAGCATGACTCAATCTCAGCCTCCGCACATTAATCGTAAACTCAATGTACAAGCTTGGTGGCTGACCGCCCTACTGATTTCGATTAATGTTGCTTTGTTTATCTGCCAAATCTTATCTGGTGTCGACATTAGTGACCCGGCCATAAAAGATGCCCTTCACTGGGGTGCAGATTTTACACCACTTACTTTTACTGGACAGCCAGAACGTTTGTTCACCAGCATGTTTTTTCATTTTGGTATCATTCACCTTATGCTTAACATGTGGGCCTTATATATCTTTGGTAATGTCGCTGAAGCATTATTTGGCCGACTATATTTTATCGGCCTATATTTGCTTGCTGGCCTATTTGGCAGCCTTTTAAGCAGCTATATCAACATTCAACATGGGCATGAACTACTACAGCATTTTGATCAGAGCTTACTTCCTCACGTGAGTGCAGGCGCTTCGGGTGCGGTGATGGGCCTAGGCGCTGCGTTAACAGTCCTTTCATTATTTCCACCATTGCCTCATCAAGCCTATCTACTCGACAAAAAAGCACTCTTAATGATTATGGCGATTAACCTGATTTTCGGTTTTGTCGCAACAGGGATTAATAATGCTGCTCATGTCGGCGGGATGATTATTGGCGCATTCCTCGCTCTGATTTGGTATTTAAGTTACCGTACCAAACTTAGTATGACCTTAAAATTTTTAGGGCTACTCGGAGCACTTTTCATTACGGTCGGATTCTATATTTACTGTAATCAGCTCAACTCTCCATTACTTCCGCTTTGGCATGAAGTTTTAATCCAGAACCCGGAAATGCTTCCCTAATTTAAATCTGGTTTAGCTCCCGTAAGCTTTGTAATGGCGGTAAGTTACACAAATAACCTAGTCGATATCGACCGATCAGGGCGCAAAGTAGCATCATGGCAAGAGGTAGAATCAACCATATTTCGATATGCGATTGTAGAGCCATGTTCATTTTATAACTTGCAATTGCACTAATTACCTCGGCAAAACAGCAGGCAACAATGCCTGCTAATAACCCTAAAAAGCCAATTTCAAAACTGAGCATGTGCTTCATTTTATTTTTAGATAAACCAAATGAACGTAACAAAGCGACTTCTCGACGGCGCTCATCCATTAATAAATTTAAACAAGCAATTAATACCAATATTCCAGAAAAGCCTACTAATGCTGCTAGTACAGTCACAATTTTGACTATTACATTCATTAAGCGCTTCACTTCATCCAAAATACGGTCAACGTCAATAAACACTGTGTTGGAAAACTGCTGAATGATACTAATCATTTTAGGTTGATCTGGTTTTGGCACATAAAAACTACCCAAATAACTTCCAGCATTTTCATCGAATGTTTTAGGTGAAAAAATAAAGAAAAAATTAGGGCTAAAACTTTCCCATTCAACACTCCTGAAGTTTACGACTTTAGCCTGCAAGGTACCGTCTGGCAGACCAAAGGTAAGCTTATCTCCAATTTGGATGCCTAGACTTTCAGCAGTTTTTTCCTCGACTGAAACTTGTCCTACAGCGTTAAAACCAGCTTGGCCTTTTGTAATGACATTGTCACTTGGTAGGGTGTTTGATTGAGTTAAATTTAATTCACGACGTAAGGAGTTATTTTGTTTTATTGCATCTTCCGAGAAAGGAACATCATTCTTTGTAAGTAAGCGCCCACGAACATTGGGGTATAGCGGCGTGCTTTGCCAACCATGTTGCTTTAACTGTTGCTCAAAATCTGTTACTACAAATGGAGGCAAACCATAAACAAACTGGTTAGGTGTGCCCTCTGGTAACTGCTGTTGCCACCGCTCTAATAAATCTGTTCTTAGTACGCTTAATACCGTAATGAGGCTTAATCCCAAAGCCAAAGCTGTAATTTGCAAGGCACTTTGAGAGGGAGAACGAATATAAAAAGACAAACGGGTTTTCATCTTTTTTAAACTACGAAGCAATAGCCAAACAACGAGGTAAAGCGAAATACAAAGCACAATAATGGCAGTTAACACCCAAATACTAAGCATTAAGTTTTCACTTAAAACCAAGCTAAAAATAACTAGACTGCTGATCCCTGCAAAAAACATAAAGAATAATGATTTTCGGGATTTTGCCTGCTCTCGAATGACACGAATAGGTGGTGTATTTAGAAGCTCCCAAATGCTTGGCAGAATAAATCCAAGGAGCACAATCACACTGGTAAAAATAGCAATCGGTAATGGGCCAAGTAAAAAGCCGACGACTGAGAAACTTAATTCTAATTGCGGAATCAGTTGTAGCATGAGTTCGAGCAAGCCATAGCCCATGATGACGCCTAACAGGCTACCTATTCCAATTGAAATTGCGCTAACAACACAAAGCAACCCAATATAGGCCCATAAAATTTGAAACTTACTGGCCCCTAAACAACGTATTAAAGCAATATGATCTTGGTTTTGCTGAACGTAACGTTGACTCGTTAAAGCAATCGCAATACCACACAATAAAATCGTTAAAATATTGGCAAGTTGTAAAAAGGTATCGAGGTTCTCAAGTGGACGTAATAATCTACTATTTGATTCACTAGCATCCCGTAACCGTAAACCTGTGGCTTCTTCCTGATCATTTACAGGTTTATGTTGTTGTTTAAATTGCTTACTAAAGTTCTGAACCTGTTCAGGTTGACCAGACATTAATAGTCGATAATCGATTCTACTTCCAGTTTGAATTGCATGGGTTTTAGCAATGTCTGCCTGATGAATAATAACGGTAGGCGAAAACCCAGAAAAACCCAACTCTTGATTTGAATCTCGTACAATAAGACCGCTAAAGCGAAATTCTGCATCAGCAATAGATACAGCATCTCCTAGTTTAACTTTCAGTAAATCGGCTGCTCTCTGACTCAACCATACTTGGCCCGGCTGAATGCTATGAACACGAGGAGCAATATCAAGATGTCCTCTTAATGGAAATGCAGGTTCTATCGCTTTTACATTGACCATGACAAACTGATCTTGAGTATGCGCCATAGAACTAAACATGATCACATTGGTTTGTTTTAAACCAAGTTTTTCTGCCTCTTTTTTCCATTTTGAGTCTATCGGCTCATTATTTGATAGAACTAGATCGGCTGCTAACATTTGTGACGCTTGCAGACTTACCGCATTTTTAACCTGATCATTACTGAACTTGAGAGCGGTTGTTGCGCTAATCGCAAGTGAAAGCGCAATAATAAGTAAATAAAGCCCACCTGTACGAAAACTCTGTAGCAAAAGTGGCTTAAGTAAATTACGCATATTTTAGCCACCCTGCACTGTCTTTAATTGACCGCCATCTAGTTCAATATGACGTTGGCAAAGCGCCGCTAAATTACGGTCATGCGTGACTAAAATCAGCGTCGTACCAAGCTCTCGATTTAAATCAAAAAGCAAACCTTCAATTTCTTGTGCTGTTTGACTATCTAAATTTCCGGTAGGTTCATCGGCAAAAATAATTTGCGGCTCTGCAATTAATGCACGGGCAATTGCAACACGTTGCTGTTCTCCCCCAGAGAGGACTTTAGGGGTTTGCTCTGCCTGGCGACTTAAACCCACTCGATGTAACCACTCCAATGCTTTTTGTTCAGCCACTTTATACTCAAAGTCTTTGCGTAACCGAAGCGGTAACATCACATTTTCAAGTGCACTCAACTGTGGTAAAAGCTGGAAAGACTGAAATACAAAACCAATATGCTGCATTCGAATTTGAGCACGCTGTTCTTCTGTCAACTGGTGTACTGCCTGACCGCATAACCAAACCTCACCTTCAGACGGTTGATCTAACGTTGCTAAAATCCCCAATAGTGTCGATTTACCAGAACCTGAACGACCCGTAATTGCTACCTGCTCACCTTCATAAATGTCTAAATCAATATTTTTTAAAATCGTAAATTGATTTTGATTAATCTGAATAGTTTGTGTAACTTGATGGGCAGCAATGATGGGTTGTGGCATGATGTAATCAGTCCTATATATTTTAGTATTCGGGTCGAAGACAAATGTATAAATCTTTTTTGTTTGGTTCTAAAAGCCTCTTGCTCATCTCATTAAGCATGTTGCCTATGTTGGTCTCGGCAAAAACTATTTTAATTTTAGGAGATAGTATTAGTGCCGGCTATGGAATAGACCCTAAACAAGGTTGGGTACAATTACTACAAAAACGTTTAGACCAACAGTATCCCAAACAGCATAAAGTGGTCAATGCAAGTATGAGTGGTGAAACGACTAGTGGCGCCTTGGCAAGATTACCTAAACTTTTACAGACGCATAAACCAGAGATTGTGGTCATTGAGTTAGGTGGAAATGATGGCTTGCGCGGACAACCACCACAAATGATTCAGCAAAATCTATCTCAACTGGTTCAATTAAGCCAAAAACAAAAAGCTCAGGTTATTCTTTTTGGCATGAAAATTCCGCCAAACTATGGGTCTGCTTATAGCAAAGCATTTGAAAATAACTACAAAACTGTCAGCCAGAAATATCAGGTGAAATTACTCCCGTTTTTTCTTGATGGCATTGCTGGTCAAAAACAGCTTATGCAAAATGACTTGATTCACCCCAATGCTCAAGCACAATCTAAATTACTTAATTTAGCTTACCCATACATAAAAGGTGCCCTTTAGGCACCTTTTGGTTTTAAATCTTTTTAATATAATTAGAAGTCAAAAAAAGTAACTTCACCAGTTTCTAGTGAGTACTCAGCACCAACAACAATCAACCGACCTTGTGCAATTAAATTTTCTAACACCGCCGAACCATGACGCAATTGATTTACCGAAGCAAAAACATTTGAACGTACTGCATGACATGAAAGTTTTTTCAAATCATTTTTTAAGTCAGTTTGCATCAAGATTTCAACTGATGGACGTACACGGTTCACAATCGACATTAAGTTCGATGAAGGTGGTTGATCAGGATTCATTAACGTATCAATAGTCGCTTGAATCGCGCCACAATGACTATGTCCTAACACCACAACAACCGGACAGTCATAACGCTCTGCTGCGAACTCAACACTACCGACTTGAGACGGCGCAACAACATTACCAGCAACACGGATTACAAATAAGTCACCAAGTCCTTGATCAAATACCATTTCTGCTGGTACACGAGAATCTGAACAGCCTAATACAATCGCAAACGGGTTTTGGTCCTTTGCCATTTCAGCGCGTTCATGATGCGATAGGGTTTTTGCAAGGGAAGTATTTCCATTTACAAATCGTTGATTACCAGCTTTCAGACGATCTAAAACTTCTTGCGCAGTAGGCATTTTATATTTCCATTGTTTTTTCAAGGTTGGAATCATTTTAAAGTGTCAAAATTTGAATGTCACTGACAAAAAAATAAATCCTTTGCTATAAAAAAATTTAAAAATACTTCATCGTTTTAATGTGGCTATTACTGCGTATTCCCTACTGTTTAGTGAAAAAATAGACATACTTTAGTTTCTAGATTGACTATAATTTTCATCATTCCAAACGTTTGGCAAATGACTCATTGGCAAAGTTTTTCAATAATTTTTCAAACTCGCTTAAGCTTCAAGGATGAAATCTATGACCAGGCTGTCCACATCAATTCAAGCCTCTCTGAAAAAAACTGCTACTGCACTCGCTCTGGCTTGTAGCTTATGCTCTGTTATGAGTATTTCTCAGGCTCAGGCAACCGATAATACTGATGTGGCATTTCAAACTATTTTGCAGCAAGAACGTAGTTGGGCGGGTTTACAAAGCAAAAAATTAAGAGTCGGCGATATCACATGGTCTTATAGTGAAGGAGGTTCTACAACAAAACCAACTTTACTATTGATTCATGGTTTAGCGGGTAGTCGAGATAACTGGAATCGTGTAGCACATTATTTAACTACAAATTACCACGTCGTTATTCCAGATTTACCCGGCAGTGGCGAAACTGTGGTTTCTCAAGACTTCGACTACTCAGTTCCAAACCTTGCTGAAAAATTACGTCGATTTGTTGAAGCTGCAAATTTAAAAGGTCCAATCCATATTGCCGGACACTCACTTGGTGGCTCGATTGCTCTACTTTATGCTGGACAGTATCCATTTGAAACTAAAAGTCTATTTTTAGTCGATAGCGGCGGTATATTTCGTTCTGCCAATACAATTTACTTAAAAGATCCAATTTATCTAAAGCAACTCTTAGTCTCTAAAAAAGGTGACTTTCATTATTTATTAAAACAAACCATGTTTAATCCTCCGTTTATTCCTAAAGAGTTCCTACAAGCTCAGGAAAAACTAATGATTAATCAGGCACCTCAAACACAAAAACTGGTTGACCAACTCATTGCACTTAATAAAGTCTATACACCAGACTCATTTGCAGTACTCACCAAGACTATTGATGCACCTACCCTTATTTTGTGGGGCAAACAAGATAAGATTATTAATGTAGAAGTGGCAAGTGAATTAAAACACCTTATAAAGAATGCTCAACCTCCTGTCATTTTAGAAAATGTAGGCCACATGCCAATTTTGGAAGCTGAGCAGTTAGTTGTTCAACAATATGTGCCGTTTTTACTTAAAGTAGAAGCAAATCAGTCGCCGAAAACGGCTACACCTTAAATAAAACTTCGGACTTGTGAGACCTTATGTCTACCCAACCACTTATAGAACAACTTATTGAAGCTCATCTAGATTTCTTAGATGAGCAATTTGCTCAGTCTCAAGTGATCCAACAAGAGTTTGAACAATTTTATCATTGGTTGGGGACTCGGCAATTACAACATTTGTGGACGTTTGAACAGATTCAGCAGCTTATTCAAAAGCAGATTTTGGACACACCTGCTTCTGATTTTCTGATTGAACAGATTACTGATCATATTCGTTTTGCACTGATTCATCCTGCAAATGGCACAGCAACTGTTGAAGATGTTATTCCTGTTTTAACCATTGACCGAATTGCTCAGTACGTTGCAAGTAAAGAAGAACACCGTAAAAAGCTCATTAAAACGATTGTAAATAATCCAGCCTTTTCAGCGCTATTAACGCAATTGATTCAGCAAACAATGCATGATTATTTAGACGAATCCATGTCAAAACGCGTGCCAGGTGTCGGCCGTTTTATGAAAATGGGCAAATCTGTATTGGAAACAGTCACCGACTCCAACCTCGACGATACGATTAATCATTATTTGCAAAAGAATATTTTAAAACTCAGCCAAATGAGTGAGCGTGTTTTAAACCAACATTTTGACAATGATAAGCTCTATCACTTTCAAGCCAATGTTTGGCATAAAGTTAAAACTATGCCGCTTGCTGTTTTGAAAAATTATGTCGAAGTGCAAGATTTAACAAAAACAGTCGGTTTGGGTCATGAAATCTGGGACCATATGCGCCAGACTGCTTACCTGAAACAGCAAGTACATGATGGCATCTATACTTGGTATGTGCGTAATCAGGAACGTAATTTTGACTTATTGCTCCGTGACCTTAACATTGACGAAAATTTAGTAAAACATGAACTCACGCAGTTACTTGTACCTGTATTACAACAATTAGTCACAACAGGACATTTAAGACGCCGTGCTCGTGTGTATCTAGAGAAATTTTATTATTCTGAAAAAACATTAGAAATTCTAAATAATAAAGGCGCTTAAAGCGCCTTTATTATTTAATCACTTAGAATTTATAAATAATTCCTAAATTATAACGGCGCCCGTCTAAAACATAATTATAAGATGCGACATCAATGTCTTTATCAAATAAGTTATAAATTCCTGCCGCCACTTGGATTTTATCGGTCGGTTTATAGTTCATGCCAATATCAACCAAGCCATAAGCAGGTTTTCCTTCAGCCATTGAAGTTCGGCTTAAATATTCAGAAGTTTTGCTACGGAAATTCAAACGGCCCCACATGCTAACCAAATCATTAGTTTGCCAATCTAAAGTAGTGTTAAACATATGTTCCGGCATTTCATTTAAAGGTTGGCCTTTAAACTCTCCACTTTTTTGCTCTGTATCGGTATAGGTATAATTGGCATTTAATTTGAGCTCAGGTGAAATTAACCAACCCAAAGTGGCTTCAACACCTCTCATGGTGGCTTTATCCACATTGGTACGTTGACTCACAAAATCAAATTTTGTACCTAACCAATCACAATTATAAGTACCTGCATCTCCTGAGCATGTTCTCACTTCTGTAATTTTATCTTTAAATTCGCTATTAAAAATCGTTAAACCAGCATTCAAGTTATCTAAATTATCCCAAGAGAAAGACAACTCATAGTTGGTACTTTTTTCTGGTTTTAAATTTGGATTACCAACAATTACTCCCGCTGAACGTCCTCCGCCTGTAGCTTGTCCCCATTCTGCTACAGTCGCTCTTAGCGCAGGTGTTTTATAGCCTGTTGATACACCGCCTTTAATAATCCAGTTATCATTTAAAGTCCACACGCCGTAGACTTTAGGACTAAAATGATCTCCAAATTTTTCGTCTTTATCCATACGCAGTGACATTGTTAAAGTAAAGGGATCAATAATATTCCATGCGTCTTCTGCAAATAATGCCCAACTATAACGATCTAAATTAGAGACAGGCTTTGCACCACCCACGTTTAACTGATTACCTAAATCGTCTAATTCTTCTTTTAAATAACTTCCTCCAACACTCAGCGCATGATTTGCTAATGTAATCTGGTTAAGTGTGTTAAAGGTAGTATTGATGGCCTCCATATTTCTTGAAGGGTTTTTATTTTCTTCACGTTGAATATAAGAATGAGTTTTCACAGGACCAATGTCACCACGATGGGTCAAACTATATTCGGTACGATAATAATCCGTTATTGAATCCACTGGTGGATTACGTCCAGTCTGAACAGGTGAAACTGATTTTCCAACTGTAGCATTACGATTTTGGATAGAACGCTGATATTCCAGTTCAATCGTATGTTGATCATTCGGAGTCAGACTTAAAGTAGCCCCACCTGCACGAATTTTTTGTTTGCTATAGCCACCAATAATTTCATCTTCATCTCTTTGGGAAAATGTGCCGTTGGCTTTTAACCCAAGTAAATTCTTAATTAATGGCCCCGAAACATACGTATTGGCTTGGTAAAGATTGCCAGATTTATTATTTTCTTGGATGGTAGTATCTAACTTAACTGAGCTACTCCAAACATCTGCAACTTTTTTAGTAATAATATTAATTACACCGCCCATCGCATCTGAACCGTATAGTCCCGACATTGGACCACGAATAACCTCAATGCGCTCGATACTTTCGATACCAGGTAACCAGCCTTGCTCAATACCGGAGTTATCACTATTTGGTCGCACAGAACGTGTATTTACTTTCTTGCCATCGACCATAATAACGGTATAGGCACTCCCCATTCCACGAATACTGATATCAGATGAACTACCACCACCTGTAACCACAACACCCGGCACATCTTTAAGGGCATCAGTGACATCACGATATGCTTTTTTATTAATTTCATCTTGAGTTAAAACTGAAATTGAAGCTGCTGCTTTTTTTATATTTTGTTCAAAACCACTTGCTGTCACGACTATTTTTTCTAACTGTGCAACTTCCCCTGATTTTTTATTTTTTCTGGAAGAATCAACTAAAATATTTTCACTTTCAGCAGCATAAGCCGCAGGAAACATTCCTGTAAATACCGAAATTGATAGTACAGATTGGAAAATACGCTTAGTCATATCCTGCTCCAACAGATTAAATTATGAATAAATATTAAGTTTTACTTAAACAAATGTAACAAATTTAAATAATAAAATAAATAATATTGATAATTATTTTCAATTACTAAAAATAAAAAAACCTCTTAATGAGGCTTTTTTATTTCACTTTTCAAATAATTTTATTATTTGAAGTAAGCGCCTTCTGCTTGCGTATGGTCGGTTTGGTCAACCACACGTTGAAGCTCAGGAATGTTTTCTTTCAACGTTGTTTCTACGCCTTGTTTTAAAGTCACATCAATTGCAGAACAACCTTGACAGCCACCACCGAATTTCAATACAGCAGTTAAACCATGTTCTGGATCATCTTGCACTTCTACTAAGCTACAATTGCCGCCATGCCCTGCAAGACCTGGGTTAATTTCTGCTTGAAGAATGTAAGTAATACGTTCTTCAATTGAAGCATCTGGTCCTACGCGTGGCACTTTAGAGTTCGGTGCGCGGAAGGTAAGCTGACCACCAAAACGATCTTTGTTGTAATCAATTACAGCATCTAAAAGATATGGAATAGACGGTGCATCAATGTATGCAGGAAAATCAGGATAGTCCTGTTTATAATCCGTTGGTACCACTTCTTCTGGTGCACTATATGCCATACAGCACTCTGCACGTGGTGTACCCGGATGTTCAACAAAAATTCGAACGCCAATTCCCGGAGTATTTTGCTTTGCCAATAATTCGTGCAAATACTCTTGTGCAGATGGTGTAATCAAAAGGTTCGGAATTTCTTCTGCAACAGCAGTGTTGGTGTTCTCAGTCGACATAACAATATTCCTCAAGCTGATGCCTTTATATTAACCGAAGATGAGGGGGATTTAAAAAAAATCAACTAAATTTGTCGGATTTATACACAACAGGGTTTCAAGTTGTATTTTTAATGGCATTATTGACCGTAGTATTGATCATTTTTTAAATATTTCTTATGTTGAATTTGCCGTTTAACCATACCATTACCCTTATTATTATTACGGTCGTCGTCTCTTTACTTGCTTTTAGCAATCAAAACGTTATGAACCGCCTGATCTTCTGGCCACCTGCAATGCAACGTGGACAATTTGATCGTTTCATTACCCATGGCTTTATTCATGCAGATGGTACTCATTTACTCTTTAATATGATTACCCTATTTTTCTTTGGCAGCATTATCGAAAGTTTTTATCGCCAATATTTTTATGACATGGGTTTTGTGTTGTTCTATTTAGGTGGATTAATTTTTGCGATCTTACCAAGCTATCTACAACATAAAAATGATGCAAACTGGGCGAGTCTTGGAGCTTCAGGAGCGGTATCTGCGGTTTTATTTGCCTATATCCTGTTTCAGCCATGGAAGTTGATTTTTGTATTTTTTATTCCTGTCCCAGCGATTATTTTTGCAATTTTATACGTCGCTTATAGCATTTGGGCAGGTAAACGTGGCAATACTCATATTAACCATAGTGCCCATTTATGGGGTGCGGCTTATGGCGTGGTTGTAACGATTTTGATTGAGCCAAGAGTTATTCCGCATTTCCTAGATCAACTTACCCGCTTGCCGTTTTAAATTTAGCATGTTTGAAAAGCCCTAAATGGGCTTTTCTTTTTTACTCATTTATTTATCAACATAAATTCTCAGACATTTTTCTGATTTTCTTTGATCAATTCCTTGTTTTGATTGCAAAAACCATCTGATTAAACTCAAGCACAATTCTTTTAATAATTCAGATGATACAATGAAGTACAAAGCTCTTTTATCTAGTCTTTCAATTGCATTATTTAGCTTATCTTTAGCTGGCTGTAACGATAATGACTCACAAGAAACTGCGGCAAGTACTCCAAAACAGCCCAATATTCTATTCATTATGGCCGATGACTTAGGCTATTCAGATTTAGGCGCATTTGGTGGTGAAATTCATACACCGAATATTGATAGTCTGGCACAAGAAGGCCGACTTTTAACGGACTATCACACTGCACCCACTTGCTCCCCTACTCGCTCGCAACTCATTTCAGGGACTGACCATCACCTAGCAGGTATAGGTGCTATGGCAGAGCTTACCCCAGATCATTTAAAAGGACAGCCTGGTTATGAAGGTTATTTAAATGAACGCTCCTTATCAATTGCTCAGGTGCTCAAAGACAATGGCTATCGGACTTATATAAGTGGTAAGTGGCATTTAGGCTTAACACCTGAAACCAATGCACATGCTAAAGGTTTTGATCATTCATTTACCTTATTGCAAGGTCTAGACCATCACTTTAAACAAGCCCCAAGTGCCTTTAAACGAAATTCGACGTATACCGAAGATGGGCAAATTATTCCCGTTTCAGCATTGCCCGATGACTTCTTCTCGACCAATTATTTTACCGACAAATTACTTAGCTATTTAGAATCAGGCAAAAATAGCGGCAAACCCTTCTTTGCTTATGCTGCCTATACAGCCCCTCACTGGCCTATACAGGCTCCTGCAGAATACCGTGATAAATATCGTGGCGTTTACGATGTCGGTTATGATGCGATTCGTAAAGCACGTATAGCTCGCCAAAAACAGCTTGGAATTATTCCTGCAAACTTTGAGGCCGCAGAACCCATTGCGACGCAAAATGCACCACAAAAATATGGAAAGTGGGATGAATTAACAACCGAACAAAAAGCACTTGAAGCCCGTAAAATGGAAATCTACGCAGGTATGGTAGAAAATCTAGATGCCAACATAGGTCGAATTATTCAATATTTGAAACAAAATAATCTTTATGAAAATACTTTAATTTTCTTTGTTTCCGACAACGGTGCTGAAGGCTTTATTCGTGGTGGATATGGTAGTGAATCTGGTTTTGATAACTCTGTGGCAAACGTAGGTACACCTACTTCATACCACTATATTGGACCACGTTGGGCCGAAGTTAGTGCTGCCCCATTCCACTTATGGAAAGATACTGCTGGTGAGGGCGCAACTACTGCCCCAGCCATTGTTAAACTACCAAATCAGAAAAAAGCTGAGGAAACCAATCATAGTTTTGCCTCTGTGCTCGACGTTTTTCCAACGTTATTAGATTATGCCCATATTCCTGTACCTCAAGGGCAATATAAAGGCCGCACCATTAATACACCGAGTGGTTATTCATGGAAGTCTGTACTTGAAAATAAATCACAAACCATTCGTCCAGCAAATTTCAGTTTTGCCGATGAATTACATGGCAGTAAATATGCGAAACAAGGCGAATGGAAAATTGCGCTTCAAGGTCGCCCTGAATTAGGCACCAGCACTTGGGAGCTATATAACATTGCTACGGATCGTGGTGAAAATCACAATGTTGCTCAGCTCTATCCAGCAAAAGTTCAAGAGTTGCTCTCAGTTTATCAAAAGTACACTGAACAAAACGGCGTACAGGAATATAACGCCAAATGAAATTGAACCTGGTTTTAAGTACTGCAATCAGCCTGTTGTTCATTACAGGTTGTAGCAAGTCCGAACATAGCTCTGACACAAAAACCGTTTTACCAAAGCAAGCCACACCATCGGCTGCTTTGGGTTCTATTGAGCAGTGTCAAAGTTATACAGGTCTTCCTTCAGGTTGGCTTAAAAATACAACCGCTGGAATGGTCTTCATTCCAGATGGTCATTTTAATTTTGGTTCTGAAAAAGCTTATCCAGATGAACTTAACTTTGGAAAAAAACAGCGAGACGTCAAAGGTTTCTGGATGGATCAAACTGAGGTTACTGTCGCTCAGTTCGCAAGTTTTATAACAGCAACTGGCTATATGACTGATGCTGAAAAACAAAAACAGGCTGCTGTTTTTTCTCCTGACCCACATCATCCACAGCAATGGTGGCAAATCAAATCGGGATATACATGGAAAACTCCAAACGGTAAAAATGGAGCAGCTCCTAATCCTCATGAACCCGTACGCTACGTAACAAAAAATGATGCTGAACATTATGCAGTTTGGCTAGGACGCGACTTGCCCACTGAACTTGAATGGGAATATGCGGCTAAAGCAAACTCACAAACTGACACGCCTTTACATCAAGCACCTACCGATGAGCATCAGCATCCACAAGCAAATTACTGGCAAGGCGCATTCCCTTTTGAAAACTTAAATCAAGACCACTTTACCGGTGTAGCTCCAGTCGGCTGCTTTAAACCAAATGGTTTTAAACTATTCGATATGATTGGAAATGTGTGGGAATGGACATCTTCTCCCTATCAAGGTGCGCATGATCAGCATATGGGTAATTATTCTGAGTTAAGGAAAAAAGAAATGAGCAGTACTCAATATGTAATTAAAGGAGGCTCATTTTTATGTGCTGAAAATTACTGCTCACGTTATCGCAACAGTAGCCGTTACCCTCAAGATTTTGATTTAGCCGCGACCCATGTGGGTTTTCGTACAATTTTGCGCACAGCTCAATAGATTAAAACGAGTTTGTAGTATTGATATTTCTTAACCAAAAATAGATCGAAAAACCATCTAATAATTTCTATAGTAAATATTAAAAGGGAGAATGATAAAAAGTGAGAACAAAATGAAAAGATTACTCGTTTGTGCAGCGGCAATTTTCACCATATCACTGTCAGCTTGCGCAGTTTATACACCTACTGGCAGTGTTGTGGTTGATCCTGATTCACCTTATCACAATCACCCTGGAGACTTCTGCCCACCTGGACAAGCCAAAAAAGGTCGTTGTTAAAGCTTAGGTTTAGATAAACTGTAAATAAATTAATCTTGCCCTGTGGAAAGAAAATCTACAGCTTATGTGGAGGGTTTCACCCAAAATTAGATGGGATGAAACTAGAAAATTATGGTGTAAAAAAATCACCATATCCCCAAGATTTTTAAAAGACAATCTTACGTTGTCTTCCATCTAGTTTCACCCCAATTCTTTCTTATTCGGTTTGACTTTTCTTATCATTTAATAAAAAAGTCTAGTTTTTACTCATCATCGTATCTTTTTTATTGATACATTTTGAACATTTTATCTTCAGCTTAAACCTGATGAATTCTGTCTATACAAAATAATCATTTATGTAACGTAAGTCTATAAAAATGTTCTAAAAATGTGAAAAAAATTGAGGTAAAAATGAGATCAAATTATCATAAAAAATCACTCAAACAACCTCTATCACAAAAATAATTTAATTTTCATTTTGTCAGTTATTGCCACTCGTTTCTTTTAATTGGCATAGATAATGTATACACCTGTATATTAATGCTACCGTACAAGTGAGATATTTTATGTCCAGCCAGAGTCCAGACGAAGGTTTACAATTTCCGATACACGCTTCAACAAAAAAGCAAAGTACTTCTCGCACAGGCCAAGAGATTTTGTCAGAAGCTTTATCTATTGTAGATAATAAAACTGCTCAACAAATTTTGACTGAAAAAAACTGGCGGAAAAATTATCCAACATACTTTAAATCACTTGTTCAGCATGGACTCTCTAATAACAACAACCCGATTACTATTGCAAAACAAGGTTTACATAAGGCCCACCATCTTTTTGATTATTTCCGCGATGGTAAGCACTATCTATTAAAAGATGCAGTTCATATCACCCCTTCAGCCCCTTTAAATACAGTGAAATTTAAAGGTGAAAGTGAAGCAGGCCCAGAATGGTATGTTCCTTATAAAGGGCAAAAACTCAGTGGACAGAGCTTACTTGATCAAATTCAAAAATGGGAAAATGCGGGCATTATTGAGCCTAGTCATGCAAAGGCTTTACGTGAAGCTGTTGCTCACCCTGAATGGTTTGATTTATCTGACCGCACTATGGTCTTATTTGGTGCAGCATCAGAAGCTGGTCCCTTGCCATGGTTAGCAAAGTGGAAAGCAAATATCATTGCAGTCGATTTACCAAACTCGCGTGTTTGGGGCAAAATTTTAAATACGATTCAAAAAGGAAATGCCACGCTGATTGCCCCAAGTGTTGAGGCAATTGCCCCATCAGCAAAGTCTTCTGAATTAAAAGATAAATTGGGCGCCAATTTACTGACTCAACTACCAGAAATTGCACAGTGGCTAGTTCAATTTCCACAAAAATTAGATTTGGCTGCAATTGCTTATTTAGATGGGGAAAAACATGTCCGTGTCTCAATGGCAATGGACAGTATTATGCAATATGTGAGTGAGCATAAATCTGATACAAGCTTAATGTTTATGTGCACCCCAACCGATGTCTATGCAGTACCTAAAGAAGTTGCTGAGGCTGCTCAAGAGAAATTTAAATCTCGCTCACAAATACAAAAAATGGCTGCCAAAGGTATTTCTACCCTGTCGCTTAAACGTTTTTTTCAAGCACCTTATCAAGATTTGATCACTAGCGAAAATGGAAAAACATATGGCATTGCAGACTGTTTAGTTGTTGAACAAGGACCAAACTATGCTTTGGCAAAACGTATTCAACAATGGCGTGCAACGCTTGCTCGTCATCATGGACAACGTGTAAGCATCAATATTGCCCCCTCTACAACAACTCACTCAGTGACTAAAAATCCGCTACTTAAAGCTGCATTTAATGGTGCCGAACTTTTTGATGTAGAAGCATTTAGCCCTGAAACCACCAATGCGATTATGGCTGCGCTATGGATTCATGACTTAAGAAATGAATCTTCTGTCGCAAACCCTGAAACTGTACTCGAACATCCTTTAGAGTTAATGATGGAAGGAGCAAATCATGGTGGACTATGGCGTGTTGCTTATTTAGCCCGTACTGCACTTCCTTTTGCAGCCATCTATGGTTTTGCGGCCGAAAAACTTCCCTTTGGGAAATTCTCTAAGAAATAACGGAGTTAAAGCCCAATTTTAAAATTGGGCTTTTTTAACAGCTTATTATTTGCTTTGGCTGTGAGTTAAATATTTTTGCATTTCTTCAGAAGGTACCATTCCTCCTCCTGTTGCCCAGACCACATGGGTCGCCTGTTGTAACTGATCAACTGACAAGTGATGCAAAGCCAAATAATCTGGCGTAGTTTGAACATAATATGGCCCCATCATACCTGCCGCTGCCGAGGGTTCAACTTGAATATTTTCAGTTTGATTTAAAAGCGCAATTAGCTCATATAAACGTTCATCATGAATCGTATAGTAACCATCGATTAACTGCTGCATAGCACGTCCTACGAAACCAGAAGCACGGCCAACAGCCAACCCATCTGCTGCTGTGATGTTATCTAAACCAATGTCATTTACTGAAATCTGATCATGCAAACCCGTATAAACCCCAAGTAACATACACGGAGAATGCGTCGGCTCCGCAAAAATGCAGTGAACATGCTCACCAAAGGCCAGTTTTAGGCCAAAACTTACCCCACCCGGCCCACCGCCTACTCCACATGGTAAATATACAAATAATGGATGTTCTGCATCTACTCTGATTTGCTTTTGCTCAAATTGTTCTTTTAAACGTAAGCCAGCAACTGCGTAACCTAAAAACAGAGTCATCGAATTCTCATCATCAATGAAAAAACAAAATGGATCTTGCTCGGCAGCCTTACGGCCTTGCTCTACAGCTACCCCATAGTCACTGGCATATTCCACGACATTTACACCCAGTGAGCGCAGCTTATCTTTTTTCCACTGTCTTGCATCGGCAGACATATGCACCGACACTCTAAACCCGAGCTTTGCACTCATAATGCCAATAGATAAACCAAGATTACCTGTCGAACCTACCGCAATCTGGTACTTAGAAAAGAACGTACGAAATGCGCCTTGGTCGAGTTTACTGTAATCATCTTCTAACTTGAGAAGCCCTGCCTCAATTGCTAGTTTTTCAGCATGAGCCAAAACTTCATAAATGCCCCCACGTGCTTTGATTGAACCTGAAATAGGTAAATGACTATCTTTTTTTAACCAAAGTTTCCCTGTAAGCTCCTTTTGCTCTTTTACAGATAGAGCTTGTTGCATAGCTGCAATTTCAACTAACTCGGATTCAATCTTTCCATGTTGTGCTTGAGTTTCCGGAAATACTTTTGCCAAGTAAGGCGCAAAACGTTCTAGTCTTGCTTCGGCATCTTTTACGTCTTGCTCTGTAAGTCCAACTTTTGCCAGAGCTTCTTTTAAAGGATAACGGTTCGGGTTAAACCAAAATGTTTCTTGATAATCTTGTAATGTTTGAATAAGTGGAAATTGTTGTTTTAGTTGATCGAGTTGAAGCATTTTCGTCCTATATCCTTTCGTAATTTTTTGAGCTAATTACTCAACACTAAGTGTTTGCAATAATCATTTATTCTTTACTGAATTTCCCTGAAAAAAGCGATCTTTTTTTAAAAATATGCCAATAAAAAAGCCACTAATAATAGCGGCTTTTTACATTTAAACAGACTGCTTATACAAACTGTAAGAACAACCAATATAAACCACCTGACAAACAGATCGTCGCAGGTAAAGTAAATATCCAAGCTGATAAAATGGTCTTAATGGTATTGAAATTTAGGCCTGATTTATTTGCAACCATCGTACCCGCAACAGCACTGTTTAAAACGTGTGTTGTTGAAACCGGCATACCTAAGCCATCTGCCGCTGCAATGGTACTCATTGCAATAAGTTCAGCAGACATACCTTGACCATAAGTCATATGGTGCTTACCAATACGCTCACCTACAGTCACCACAATACGTTTCCAACCGACCATGGTGCCAAGGCCAAGTGCTAATGCAACTGCCACTTTCACCCAATTAGGGATGTACTGTAAGAATGAATCCAAGCTACTACGATAATCTTTCACAAGCTTTTGCTGTGTTTGATCTAATTTTGGTAAAGCATCTGCTTTGTCCAAACGTTTAAACGTAGTCGTACTTAAATACATGTCATTACGAATTTCACTAATTGCAGCTTCAGGAATATCTTTTAAGTTGCTATAGCTAGAAACACGCGCACCTAAATGGTCAGTCATGCTTGCCAATGCAGGCACAACGTCAGGTGTTTGTTGTTTGGTCTGAATATATTTAGTTAAAACTGCACGCGCTTTCTCATCAGTTAATTCTTGCTGATTATGGTTTAACAAAACAGCAGTTTGAGAAGAAAGTTGGTGGAATGATTGAACCTGTTGTGTGTCGAGGTTTTTATTAATTGAATAAGCTAATGGTACCAAACCAACCAAAATGAGCATGATGAGACCCATACCTTTTTGGCCGTCATTAGAACCATGTGCAAAACTTACACCTGTACAGGTAAAGATTAAAATTGCACGAATGATTGCTGGTGGTGGCTTATTCCCTTCAGGTGGCTGGAATAATTCTAATTGGCGTTTAAAAATAGTTTTAACCAACAAGAATAAGATTGCTGCAAAAGCAAAACCAATTAAAGGTGAAAATAATAATGCTTTACCAACTTTAATGACCTGATCCATATCTACACCACTGGTTGTTATGCCAGTCGATGCACTCAACAGATGGTTCATAATACCCACACCCAAGATCGAACCAATCAAGGTATGAGAGCTAGAAGCAGGGATTCCTAAGAACCAAGTACCGAGGTTCCAAAGAATTGCAGCGATCAACAACGCAAAAACCATTGCAAAGCCAGCACCGCTGCCCATATTCATGATTAGTTCAACTGGAAGCAGTGCAATAATGCCATAAGCAACAGCACCACTTGCGACCATTACCCCAAGAAAATTACAAAAACCAGCCCACATCACTGCAACTGGCGCAGGCAAAGCATTTGTATAAATTACCGTTGCAACTGCATTAGCCGTGTCGTGAAAGCCGTTTACAAATTCAAAACCTAATGCAATTAAGAGTGCAGTAGATAAAAGAATAACTGAATAAAGGCTCAAAGGTGGAACGTGTGCTAAATCAGCACTCACCTGAAACCCAATATAAATAAGTGTTGCAATAATAATCGTCAGAAACACCGGCATAAAAAACTTAGGTGTTGGGACATGTACATTCGTCGATTTTGCTTGCAGGTTTGCCGCAAGTTTTGAATCCGAAACAGGGGGTAGATTAGAATTCATGCAGACGGTTAGAGGATAATAAAATCCTCTGTATTCTTAAATTAAATTATGACAATTATATGACAAAGAGCCGCCTGATGAAGTCAATTTTTCATATTTTGACCTCATTTGATGCACCTTTCCCCGACCTTTTTTATTTTATTTTTAAATTACAATAACTTAATTAATTAATTATTAACTCCTTTTGTGCCTATTTTTACAGCAAAAAAATATATAAAATGACCCATATGGCTACTTTTTACACAAGACAACTGTAATAATTCGGCATATTGAGCATGAAATATTTCAATATCATGATCATTTGATGAATATTTCATGAAAATTCTTCTTTTTTTGTCATAAAAGCCTCCTCTTTTTAATATTTTTCTCATTTACTCATGACCTTGGTAGGTCATCATTTGTGCTGCTATTCTGTTACAATAGCGCCGCATTTTTAAATTCGTATAAAGATCGGGGTTTTCTATGTCTACGCTTGCCACCCTCAAAGCGCTTCTTGCTAAACGCATTCTGATTATTGATGGTGCTATGGGAACCATGATCCAGCGCCATAAATTAGAAGAAGCTGACTACCGTGGTGAGCGTTTTGCCGATTGGGCACATGACTTAAAAGGTAATAATGACCTTTTAGTTTTAACACAACCTCAAATCATTCAAAGCATTCATGAAGCTTACCTCGATGCAGGTGCAGACATTATTGAGACCAACAGCTTTAACGGCACCCGTGTTTCAATGTCTGATTACCACATGGAAGATCTTGTTCCAGAGATTAACCGTGAAGCAGCACGTTTAGCCAAAGCAGCTTGTGAAAAGTACTCAACTCCAGATAAACCGCGTTTTGTTGCAGGTGTGCTTGGGCCAACATCACGTACTTGTTCAATTTCACCGAATGTAAATGACCCTGCCTTTCGTAACATTACCTTTGATGAGCTAAAAGAAAACTATATTGAAGCGACTCATGCACTCATTGAAGGCGGTATTGATATCATTTTGATTGAAACCGTATTTGATACATTAAACTGTAAAGCGGCGATTTTTGCGGTCAAAGAAGTCTTCAAACAAATTGGTCGTGAATTACCAATTATGATTTCAGGGACCATTACCGATGCATCAGGTCGTACCTTAACAGGGCAGACTGCTGAAGCTTTCTGGAACTCTGTTCGTCATGGTGATTTGCTTTCAATTGGTTTTAACTGTGCCCTTGGTGCAGATGCTATGCGTCCTCACGTAAAGACCATTTCTGATGTTGCAGATACTTTTGTTTCAGCACATCCAAATGCAGGCTTACCAAACGCATTTGGTGGATATGATGAAACGCCTGAGCAAACTGCAGCTTTCCTAAAAGAATTTGCTGAAAGCGGTTTAATTAATATTACGGGTGGTTGCTGTGGTACAACGCCAGATCATATTCGTGCCATTGCCAATGCAGTAAAAGACATTGCACCACGCCAAGTACCTGAAACAGTCCCAGCTTGCCGTTTAAGTGGTTTAGAGCCATTTAATATTCATGATGACTCTCTTTTCGTAAATGTGGGTGAACGTACTAACGTTACAGGTTCTAAGAAATTCTTACGCCTCATTCGTGAAGAAAACTTTGCCGAAGCTTTAGAAGTTGCACAGCAACAAGTTGAAGCTGGCGCGCAAATTATCGACATTAACATGGATGAAGGGATGCTCGATTCGCAAAATGCGATGGTGCATTTCTTAAACCTTGTCGCATCTGAACCAGATATTTCACGTGTACCCATCATGATTGACTCATCAAAATGGGAAATCATTGAAGCTGGTTTAAAATGCGTACAAGGTAAACCCGTTGTTAACTCGATTTCCTTAAAAGAAGGTTATGACGAGTTTGTCGAAAAAGCCCGCCTCTGCCGTCAATATGGTGCCGCAATTATTGTGATGGCCTTTGACGAAGCCGGACAGGCTGATACTGCTGAGCGTAAACGCGAAATTTGTAAGCGCTCATACGACATTTTAGTGAATGAAGTGGGCTTCCCTGCTGAAGACATTATTTTTGACCCGAACGTGTTCGCAGTGGCAACTGGTATTGAAGAACACAATAACTACGCGGTCGATTTTATTGAAGCAACGGGTTGGATTAAACAAAACTTGCCGCACGCTATGATTTCTGGTGGTGTGTCGAACGTTTCATTCTCGTTCCGTGGTAATGAGCCTGTACGTGAAGCGATTCACTCAGTGTTCTTGTACCATGCCATCAAACAAGGCATGACCATGGGTATTGTGAACGCTGGTCAAATGGCAATTTATGATGATATTCCAGTCGAGCTAAAACAAGCTGTTGAAGATGTCATCTTAAACCAAAACCAAGGTGAGTCTGGTCAAGCCGCGACTGAAAAATTGCTTGAAGTTGCAGAAAAATATCGTGGGCAAGGTGGAGCTCAGCGTGAAGCTGAAAACCTTGAATGGCGTAATGAGTCGGTTGAAAAGCGTCTTGAATATGCATTGGTTAAAGGTATTACCACTTATATTGATGAAGATACCGAAGAAGCTCGCCTCAAAGCTAAACGTCCTTTAGATGTAATTGAAGGCGCTTTGATGGATGGTATGAATGTTGTCGGTGACTTATTCGGTTCAGGCAAAATGTTCTTACCACAGGTTGTGAAGTCTGCACGTGTTATGAAACAAGCCGTAGCTTGGCTGAACCCGTACATTGAAGCTGAAAAAACAGGTAGCCAATCTAAAGGTAAAGTCTTGATGGCAACTGTTAAAGGCGACGTACACGATATTGGTAAAAATATTGTAGGCGTGGTACTGGGCTGTAATGGCTACGACATTGTTGACCTTGGGGTGATGGTTCCTTGCGAGAAGATCTTACAAACTGCAATTGATGAAAAATGTGACATCATTGGGTTGTCTGGTCTGATTACCCCATCTCTAGATGAAATGGTATTTGTTGCTAAAGAAATGCAGCGTAAAGGCTTTAACATTCCGTTGTTAATTGGTGGCGCGACGACTTCTAAGGCACATACAGCAGTAAAAATTGACCCTCAATATCAAAACGATGCAGTGATTTATGTTGCCGACGCTTCACGTGCTGTAGGTGTTGCAACGACTCTCCTTTCGAAAGAAATGCGCGGAAACTTTATTGCAGAGCACCGTGCTGAATATGCCAAGATCCGCGAGCGCTTAGCCAACAAACAACCAAAAGCGGCTAAATTGACTTATAAAGAGTCGGTTGAGAATGGCTTTAAAATTGACGAAAGCTACGTACCACCAAAACCAAATCTTTTGGGAACACAAGTTTTAACGAACTACCCGCTTGCGACACTCGTAGAGTATTTTGACTGGACACCATTCTTCATTTCTTGGAGCTTGGCAGGTAAATTCCCGAAAATTTTAGAAGATGAAGTGGTTGGTGAAGCAGCAACTGACCTTTACAACCAAGCTCAAGCGATGTTGAAAGATATTATCGACAACAATCGTTTTGATGCTCGTGCTGTATTTGGTATGTTCCCTGCAGAGCGTACGGACGCAGACACAGTCAGCGTATTTGATGAAACTGGCCAAAATGTTACGCATACTTTTGAACACTTACGTCAGCAATCTGACAAAGTAACTGGGAAACCAAACTTGTCTTTGGCAGATTACATTCGCGCTGACCGTAAGCAACAAGACTACTTAGGCGGATTCACTGTATCGATTTTTGGTGCAGAAGAACTGGCAAATGAATACAAAGCCAAAGGTGATGACTACTCTGCAATTTTAGTGCAGTCATTGGCTGACCGTTTTGCTGAAGCTTTTGCAGAACACTTACATGAACGCATTCGTAAAGAGTTCTGGGGTTATAAAGCTGACGAACAACTCAGTAATGAAGAGTTGATTAAAGAGAAATATGTCGGTATTCGCCCTGCACCTGGTTACCCTGCTTGCCCAGAGCATTCTGAAAAAGCGGTGTTGTTTGACTGGTTAGGCTCTACAGACAAAATTGGTACTAAACTGACTGAACACTTTGCAATGATGCCGCCATCTTCGGTAAGTGGTTTCTATTATTCTCACCCTCAAAGTGAATATTTTAACGTGGGTAAAATCTCTCAAGACCAACTTGAAGATTATGCAAAACGTAAAGGTTGGACACTAGATGAAGCGAAACGTTGGTTAGCGCCGAATTTAGATGATTCGATTGTTTAAGTTTAAATAGTAATAAAAAAATCCCCTCGAGTAAGGGGATTTTTTATTATATTTACTCAATAATTCCTGGAATATAAATCACTCCATTTAAAACATCTTCACCTAATTTAACATTATTAAATCTAAAAGTTTTTTTATCATTATCCATAGATAAACCGAAACAAGATTTATAACGATCTCCACAAACTATTTTTTCATTTTCTTTCGTAGTTTCAATTGAAATATGACCATTGAATTCTTGAATTAATTCCAATGGATAAGCTCCTGCTTGCCCTATTAAACTAATAGAATATTTTTTCTGATCATTTACTACATAAGCGAAACCATAATTTTGGCGTAAAATAGGGTATATTTCTTTATTAATTAAAATATTAGAAGTATTCCTAGGAATATTATATTCCAAATCTAATACTCTAGATTTAGTTCGTCCTTTATCAAATAAGTTTAAGTTCTGTATATTAATAGATAGTATCTTTCCATCATCTCCCCATGAGATCGAAGAGGCAGGAATTAAGCCATAAAAAGAAAAATCTGATTCATAATTTTTTAAATTATAACTTCTCACATTAAGCATTATATCTTCAGTATATTGATTATCATTATTTTGTTTAAATATTTCAATATCAACATTATCATCACTTCTTTTAAAACTAAGCTTATCTACACTCCCAATGCGTTTATTATTTCCATCTTTATAAACAACAATATCTGAATTCATATCAGATAATTTATATGGTTGATTATCCAATTCTAGGATACCTACCCCACTTTTTCTTGGAAATCTATCTTTATTAAAAGCTATCCAGTTAGAGGGAATTTTTAATTCTAAGTTAGCTGTAATTTTTGCAGCTAACGCTTTTTCCCTTCCCCAATCCCCTAGATAATCTTTCCATAATTGATTAATGTTATTTTTAAATTTTACATTCAATTGTCTGCTAGCATTATCAAAACTATATTCTGTATTACCTGAACAATCTTCATAATTTATACAAAACAAAACACTCATATTATTATATTTATTTATCCAAGCAAGGGCGGCAAAACTCGCTTTATTACTTTCAGCTAAAAGCCTCAATTCACCATAGATAGGAAAATCTGTTTTTTCAGATTTGTTAAAATAAACAGTTACATCAGGGCTATTTCCTTGGGCTATTAAGCTGTATTCCTCTTCTTTTACATTCAAATTAACTTTATCGGTAAAATTTTCAGCTTCAATTGTTAGTATATTTTTCTCATACTCATTTTCTTCTCTTTTGGAATTCTCCCCACAACCAATTAAAAAAATAGCACTTAATAAACTTATTTTGATTAGTTTATAACTCATAATATCCTCATATTAATTTTTTTTTTCCAAATCCCTATAGATATTATCATCACTTACAAAAATTAACACATTAAAATTCAATTATTTATTTTTAAAAAATGATAAAATCAACCTTTCAAGTCTCTATCATAATTTTCAGTTTTAAAAATTCGTTATTTGAAACAGCTACACACGGGCTAGGTTTTGTTTTAGAAAGTAATTTGCTTACCCCAAATTATTTAGAATCTGGAAAGTTGGTTAGAGTTTTTGCAGAGGAGCTATCGATTCCTATTTCTGCTCATCATTTGGTATATCCTCGAACCCACCAATTTATTCCTAAAATTGAACTGTTTTAAACTGGATTCATGATGAATTAGTAGATTGAGAAAGTGATTTTTTAAAAGATCTGAATTTCCTCAACTCTTAAGTGATGCATCATCTCTCGAATAAATACAAAGTAGGTAAAAATATAAAGCTGATCTGGAGCCACTTGGCTTGTGTAGTAGCTCAAACGCTCAATAAAATCATTGAATCCATGCTCAAGCTCGATACGGCTAATTTGCTTTTTAGCACTAAAAAATAACTCACTCAGTTGTGTCATGGCCGCATCAGACGTTGCAGCTACACCACTTATCTTTAGATTTCTGAGGGGCTGTGACTCTATGATTTCTTCAATAAAATAAATCATCTTTTCGATAGCAAGTTCATCAATAACACCATGCCTAATACTTTTTGAATTAACAAAACCTAAGCCCTGCTCAAGTTGAACGTGCTGGTTGTCTATATCAAATGACAAGCCATTAAGACCAAGTGAAAATTTAAAAACAGAGTCGGGATAATTCATAAAAATAGCTTACCGTTGAATTTTACTAATCGAGTTATTTTGTTCATAGCCTTAAACTGTGGGAGTTTGTTCAATACTTAGCATTAACTACTCGATTATTATTAACACTATATATAATAAAAACCTCTTTAAAAAGATGAAAAATCAATCTTATATTCATCTAGTCCAATTATTAAAAAATAGAGTATAAGCATGAAAAAATTAGTAATTTTAGGTGTTGCGATTTATAGCTTTGCACAAATTGCAAATGCAGCAACATTAAATGTAAAGCCATATGGCACAACTCAAGACGGTCAAAAAGTTGATCTATACACCATGAGTAATAATAAAGGAGTCTCGGTTTCATTTATTAGTTATGGTGGTGTAATTACACAAATTTTGACTCCCGATGCACAAGGTAAACAAAATAATATCGTTTTGGGCTTTGATTACTTAAAAGGCTATGAAGTCACTGATACCAAGGAAGGTATTCATTTTGGTGGATTGATTGGTCGTTATGCAAACCGTATTGGTAATGCTAAATTTAGCTTAGATGGAAAAACGTATAATCTTGAAAAAAATAATGGCCCGAATTCATTACATAGCGGTAACCCCGGTTTTGATAAACGTGTTTGGCAAGTTAAGCCCCTCGTTTCCAAAGGTGAAACCGTTAAAGCTTCTTTGAAGTTAACCAGTCCAAATGGAGATCAAGGCTTTCCCGGAAAGTTAGATGTAGAAGTGATCTACAGTCTTTCAGATCAAAATGAATTCCAGATTGAATATAAAGCCAAAACTGATCAACCTACAGTCGTCAATCTTACCAACCACAGTTATTTCAACTTATCAGGCGCTGGCAATAACCCTTATGGTGTGCTCGATCATGTCGTACAACTCAATGCAGACCGTATATTGGTAACCGATCAAAACTCTTTACCAACAGGGCAGATTGCTTCAGTTACAGGCACACCTTTTGACTTTCGGACGCCAAAGGCCATTGGGAAAGATATTCGAGCCAATCATCAGCAGTTGGCTTATGGATATGGCTATGACCAAACTTGGGTGATTAATCAGAAGTCTCACGGAAAGTTAAATCTTGCAGCTAGTGTATTTGATCCAAAATCTAAACGAACCATGCAGGTTTTAACCACTGAACCAAGCCTCCAAATGTATACGGCGAATCATTTACTCGGAAATGTTGTTGGTGCAAATGGTGTGCTCTATCGACAAGCAGATGCGGTAGCGTTAGAAACACAGCATTTTCCAGACAGTCCGAATCAACCATCCTTCCCTTCTACACGTTTAAACCCAAATCAAACTTATAACAGTGTCACAGTATTTAAATTTGGTGTTCAAAAATAGTCTTTTCAGGTGCAGCTATATTTAGCTAAAAAAACTCTCAGCTGGATATGACTGAGAGTTTTTTTATTTATTTAGCTTTTGTGTTTGGTAAAAATGCAGTTGCAAACCCAAGTAATGGCAAGAATGAACATAAACCAAATACCCATTCAATGCCGTTAATATCGGCTAAATGTCCTAAGCCTGCTGCGGCAATACCACTTACCCCGAACATGAGGCCAAACATTAAACCAGCAATCATACCCACACGACCTGGAACAGCTTCTTGTGCGTAAACCACCATGGCAGCAAAAGCAGACGACAATACCAAACCCGCAATAATTGAGAAAACTGTTGTCCAAAATAAGTTTGCATACGGCATCATTAATGCAAACGGCGCCATACCCACAAATGAAACCCAAATAACTGCTTTACGACCAATTTTGTCACCAATTGGACCACCCGCAAATGTACCTAAAGCAACGGCTGCCAAGAAGGCAAACAAATGTAGTTGAGCAGTTTGAATGCTGATATGGAACTTTTGAATTAAGTAAAACGTAAAGTAATTACTAATGCTGGCAATGTAGGTAAATTTAGCAAACATCAACACACTAATTGTGCTCAATGCAATAATCAGCTTACGACCATGTAATTTACTATGTGCTTGAGTTACACGCGCAGCCATCTGACTTTTTGCATGACTTACCGTCCAACGACTTACCCCAAACAAAACCCAAATCGCTAAAAGCGCGATGATTACTAAGCCTGCAACTGCATGCTGTCCAAACGGGACAATCAGCAAAGCTGCCAATAATGGGCCAATGGCTGTACCCGTATTTCCACCCACCTGAAAAGTCGATTGGGCTGTACCAAAGCGTCCGCCCGATGCCATTCGTGCCACTCGCGAAGCCTCTGGGTGAAAGGTTGCAGAGCCTACCCCAATCAATGCAGATGCACATAACAACACAGCAAAACTTGGCGAAAATGCCAATAAGATAATGCCACAGAATGTAACGACCATTCCGAGTGGGAGAAGATACGGTTTTGGATGTTTATCGGTATAAAGTCCAATCCAAGGCTGTAGCAGCGAACCTGTAATTTGATATACAAACGAGATTAGGCCAACCTCGGCAAAACTCAGCAAAAAGTTTGCCTTTAGCATTGGATAAATGGCTGGTAGCACTGCCTGAATTAAATCATTGAGTAAATGTGCAATCGCTACAGCGCCTACAATTTTAATAATCATTCCTTGAGGCTGATCATTTGCAACGGTATTGGCAATACCATCTTTCAATTGTATTGAAGACGTCATACCTGAAAAACTCCAATATTTTTTAAGTGAGATGTTTATTGTAAATTGTCGCTTATAACGTTATCTTCCAATAATCATCGTATAAATGACAATTTTTAGGATAGTTTATGTCCGATACTCTTATTCAGTCCGATTTGTCTGAACTGGTGATTGGGCTATCTTCCGAGCATTCTTATCGAGAAATCACGCCTACCCATACGCATACACGCGCACAGTTTTTATATGCATCCACTGGAAATATTCAGGTTTTTACGCCTAATCATGTGTGGATTGTGCCGCCCATGTGCGCGTTATGGATTCCGGCAAATGTAGAGCACAGCGTCATTTCGCTCAGTCACGTGAAGTTAAATACGGCATTGGTTGAATTAAATGCAGCAGCTTTAATGGGACAACATTGCTTTATTATTCGAGTCAGCAATCTGCTTCATGAACTTTTGATTCGCTTAAATGAAATTGAGCGAGAAGACACGCCAAATACGGCGACGTCTCAAGAGCTATCACGCTCTTTACAAATTTTGATTTTTGAAGAAATTCATCGGGCCAATTTGTTGCCTATTCAGATTCCGTGGCCGAAAGACAAACGGCTCTTAAAAATTTGCCAAGAGTTATTACATACTCCTGACCATTCAAAAGATTTAACAGATTGGGCTGATGATATTGGAGCAAGTTCCAGAACTCTTATGCGCATGTTCCAAAAAGAAACTGGGCTGTCTTATCGGGCGTGGGTACAGCAAATGCATATTGCAATTGCTTTGAGCAAAATTGCGAATGGTGAATCTATTGCTCAAGTTTCAGAATCACTGGGGTATACAAACCCCAGTGCGTTCAGTGCGATGTTTAAGCGACATCTAGGAAAAACACCTCAGCAGTTTAGAAGTGCCGCGATGTCGCTATAAGTCTTTTTTTTAGTGCGGATCTCGTGCTTTTCTAGTAAATCATCAAAATCGTGGTAGACATGAAGCTCACGATCTTTGGCAGTTCTCGCATGATCCAATCGCTGTTCTGGGTCAACTAAAACAAGAGTATGACCATCATCAATCAGACGATCTACCCCTTCTAAGAACATACGTTTACCCACATCATGAATCAGTGAAATCTGAGTTAAATCAATGACGATTGTGCTTTGGTCAGTTGTCTCATCTTGTAAAATACGCAACAACATTTCAGCTTCAGTAAATTTCAATACGCCACGAAGCACATACACACTTAATGAAGCATCTTTTCCTGTACGGTAATGGCTTTGTACAATGGTTTGTGCAGAAGGTGTACCTTCCATGAGATGTAATCCCATGTCACGAGATAATCGCTCTAAAATATCAATACCTCGAATACTATGACCATGTTCATCTAGTCGAGGCGAAAAAGCGGCAATACTCACCTGACCCGGCAGCACACCTAAAATACCGCCTGCCACACCACTCTTAGCAGGAATACCTACAGTTGAAAGCCAGTCACCCGCGGCATCATACATACCACAGCTCATCATGACACTGAGTACTTGTCTAACCACAGATCGGTTCAATAGGCGTTTTCCAGTTTTAGGGTCGACCCCACCATTGGCAAGCACACTGCCCATACGTACCAGATCTTTAACCGTAACCATGATCGCACATTGGCGAATATAACCATTCACAATATCGACAGGGTCAGTTTCTAAAATTCCGACAGTGCGTAACATATAACCGATCGAAAGATTACGGTAAGCTGTTTTGACTTCCGAATCATAAACCGACTCATCAAAACTTAATTCGCGACCTGCAAGCTCGCTCATAAAACGGCGTAGAATTTCTGCACTATGCAAACCATGCTTGACCTGAATCAAAGAATGCACAGTAATTGCGCCAGAGTTAATCATCGGGTTTTTCGGACGTCCGTCTTTACCCAATGAAATTTCATTGAAGGCTTCCCCCGAAGGCTCCACCCCTACTTTCGCAAGTACTGCATCAATGCCAAGTTGTTGTAAAACATAAGCATATACAAAAGGTTTAGAAATCGACTGTATGGTGAATTCGACATCATCATCACCAACCGAATAAATTTCGCCATCTACCGTAGACATTGCTAAAGCTAATCGATCTGGGTTTGCATTTGCCAACTCAGGAATATAATCGGCGAGATGACCGCTGTTATCGATGTCACAGGCTTCTATAACATTTGCCAAATATTCTGGGAGAGGGGTTTTCATGGTCAGTAACCTTAAATGAGGAGATTCACAACATCGCGCAAAATTTCAGCACAACCTGCTGATAATATTAAAATTATATCTTTTGTAATGATTTAAATATCACGCTATAAGTATTGTAATTGCTATGTCTTATTCATTTCAAGCTCATTATAGGTTTTTCAAAACTTTAAATAGCAAATTAGATTATTCTTTCTACAAACAAGATTCCATTTAAATGATCGACTTCATGTTGAACAATGCGAGCAGGAAAACCATGAAAAATCGTTTCAACCACCTCACCCTTAAGCGTTAAGTATTTGACCTTGACCATTTCTGCACGTTCAACTTGTCCACGCTCATCAGGCACACTTAAACAGCCTTCTTCACCTAAACAAACTTCGTTTGAGAACTCTAAAATCTCAGGATTTACCATCACCACAGCATCCATTTCAGGTGCATCTGGATAACGTGGGTTTGGTCGAGACGCCACAATAATGACACGTTTAGAGATATAAACTTGTGGTGCTGCAATCCCTACACCATTACGCTCAAGCATGGTTGCTTGCATAGCGGCTGCCAACTGATAAAGCCAATCACTGTTTAACTCATTTGCCGAGACTGGAGCCGCAATCAGTTTCAAAATATCTTCACCACGCTTCGCGACAGGTAAAACTACGCTCATCCTTTGAATCTCTCATTAAACTGGCCAGACAAGTTTTATTGTGTCGCTGAATGGCTCAAAAGAAAAGTCATTCCTACATCTGTTTTTGTTTCATCTAAAGCGTTTTTTGTTTTAAAGCTTTTTGCTTTTCTTAGGTAGACCAATTGACCGTCACCTATAGAACAAATTTCCTCCATTTACTTTTACTTCACTTTTCCATTAATATCCAAACTTCAATTACAACAATTAAGTAAAAAAATGGAACAGGACTTAACTTTGCAGGATGCGAACTATCTTAATAAAGAAGATAAACGAACCCTCGCCCTTTCTTCATTGGGTGGTGCTTTAGAGTTTTACGATTTTGTGATTTATGTATTTTACGCAAAAATCATTTCCGACCTGTTTTTCCCAAGTACGCTTAGTCCTTTTTGGGCCATGCTCAATACTTACGGCATTTTTGCGGCAGGTTACTTTTTTAGGCCGTTGGGTGGGGTTGTCATGGCCCATTTTGGTGACTTGGTCGGGCGTAAGAAACTCTTTTCACTTTCAATTTTGCTGATGGCACTGCCTACCTTATTTATCGGGATTTTGCCCACCTTTGAAAATATTGGGTATTTGGCACCGCTACTTTTATTACTTATGCGAGTGGTACAAGGAATTGCAATTGGGGGGGAAATTCCAGCCGCATGGACATTTGTGTCTGAACACGTCCCTGAAAGAAAAATTGGACTGGCCAATGGTTTACTCACCGCTGGGTTGTCTTTAGGAATTTTACTAGGTGCGCTGATGTCTTTATGGATTTCACTGAATTTTAGTGAAGGACAAATCCATGACTGGGCATGGCGTATTCCTTTTATTGCTGGTGGTATTTTTGGTCTGGTTGCACTTTATTTACGGACTTATTTAAAAGAAACGCCTGTGTTTAAAGCCATGCAGGCACGTAAAGAAATTTCAAAAGAAATGCCCGTCAAGCAAGTATTAAAAACGCATAAAACAGCTGTTGCAATTGGCATGTTGTTTACATGGTTTTTAACTGGTTGTGTGGTGGTGGTGATTTTAGCCATGCCAAATTTATTGATTGGTTCATTTGGTTTTGAACGCGCACAGACTTTTGAAATGCAAAGTGCAGCCATTATCATGCAAATGGTCGGCTGTATTTTGGCGGGCTATTTTGCTGACCGTTTTGGCTGTGGCAAAGTCATGATGGTCGGTGCGCTTGCAGTGGCACTCACAGCAGCAGTTTTTTATAACAGTTTAGGTCACGCCGCACATTCAACTATTTTTGGTTTATATATGTTGTTGGGTCTATGCTCAGGCACGGTTGGTATGGTGTCGAGCAGTATGGTTAAAATGTTTCCCGCGCCTGTGCGTTTCTCGGGCATTTCATTTTCATATAATTTGTCTTATGCCATTGTTGGTGGTATGACATTGCCTTTAGTACATTGGCTTAGTCAATATAGTGATATTGGTGCGATGTATTATATTTTCGCGCTCACTATTTTGGCCTTTGTGACTGCTTTTGTTTTTTGGAATAAATTTGAAAAAAACAGATATTAAACGCTTTAACTCATAAACTAAAAAACCACGCCGATTGCGTGGTTTTTTATTGCTATACACTTTAGAAAGTAAAGCCAATATTAAAGTTAATACGGTATAACCATTTGTCGCTGTTTGGCGAAGTGGCAGAGGTATAACCTGTTGAGTTGGTTGATCCGCCTATAATATTGGAGTTTTTACCCCACGTATAATCTGCCCAAACCATAAATGGTGAAGCAATAAACATCATACCTGTAGTGTTCATTTGCGAAGCTGCCCAATCATCACGTTTTTTATCGAGATAACTATAGTCATTATAAAATTTAATGGCTTTTAGTTTACCCATATTGGTGACAGGCAACGTATAGGCAAGGTTTAAACTAGCAATTGTCCCTTCCGACGCAATGAAATAGGCAGGTGTAAAGCCATTGTTACCCATTAAAGTCATGTCATTATTTACACCATCTGGGTTTTTAGCATCGTATTGATAGTGAATGACAGAACTTTGTAAATTAAAGCGATTGTAGTTGTTTTCGGTGTGCAAACCGACTGCATAATATTTGCCGTCTTTATCGGTTACTTTGTTATGTAACTGAGCAATTGCACCCGAAACGCCAAACTCTTGCTTACCAAAGTCTGTTTCTAACTTACGTACAATACGGGTGTTAACCTGATTGCGTTTTTCATTTTGATAGGCTTTTTGAGATGGAAATGCATTTCCTGCCAAGTCATCATAAGTTGCACTTTCAGGTGAATAACGCAGATTAGTCTCTAGCATTTGCGGGTAATAACCAAGTTTTACATCCCAATCTTTGTCGTGATAATTCCAGTTAAGCCCCGGTGCAATATTGTTGCCATAACCTAGAAAGAATGGAATGTGATAGGTCCAGCCATTTTGCGGGTATGGATAAATCGTAAAAGGTTTATAGACCAAGCCTGCTTCAATGCTGTTATTGGCATTTAAGTTGTAGCCCACATAGGCTTTTTCAATAGACCTTTTTTGTTGGTCTTGAAATAGATAACTGGCGTTGATGTAAGCATCATCAAACTTACCTTTGAGATCGACCCTGAAAATATCAAAATAGAGCTTACCAAAACCGCGGTTTGGCCCTTCCCAATCTTCGTAACGTTGATTTAAACGTACCACCCCACCTAACTTTAATGACTCAGTTCCATCATCACTTTTCCATTCAAGTAATGAATCTTTTGCAAAAGCATTGACGCTTACCCCCAGCGTAAACGGTGCAATGAATGCCATGATCAATGAAGTCTTTTTCATCTCTACATCCTTGATTGAGTTCCAGCGTCCTGCTGGAACTTTATTTGTTTTACCTGTAAAACTTAGTTTTTATTGTTTTTTAGACAAAAAAATTTATCTAAAAAAAGGATGGCTTAGCAGCTCCCATCGCATATGTACTAAACCATCCAAACTGGTTAATACAGTTTCTTTTGCGGTGGACCCGCAAAGTTTAATGGCCCAATCGAGTTCATATCAAGCTCGATCACGGTTGGCCCTTCAAAAGCGACAGCCTCTTGAATAACCGTTTTAAACTCATCTGCACTACCCACTTTCCAGCTTTTCACACCCATTGATTCGCCAAGAAGTTTGTAGTCAGGTGTATGCAATTCATTGAAATATTGACGACCACCAAAGTAGTTATTTTGAATGCCACGCATTACCCCATAACCACCATCATTCATAATCATGAGGATCATGTTGGTGTTTTCTTGCACCATGGTTGCAATCTCACCAATGCCAAGCATTAAGCCGCCATCACCGACTAAACCAATTACTTTCTTGTCAGGGTTAGCAACCGAAGCACCGATTGCAGTTGCAAGACCTAAACCAATTGCACCCGCGAGTGAGTGGATGTTTTGGTTTGGTGCTTGTACAGGGAATAAACGGCTACCCCAAGTGCTACCTGACATGGTGATGTCACGTACAAAAATGCCGTCTTGCGGTAAAGCCGCACGTAAGTGATCACAAATCAAAGCGTATTGGTCAATTTGTTTGCGTAGTGCATCAATTGCAGATTGTTTAGCCGCCACTACAGCAGCATCGTAATCGGCATCGATTTTTGAGGTTCCTTGAAGCTGTTCTAACACACGTGTTAAGACATCTTTGGCATCGCCACAAATGAAGTTACGAATTTTGTAATTACGTTGCTGAGCCACTGGATTTGCATCTACCTGAATAATATTTTCAGGGAACTCAACCGAATAAGTTTTGGTTTCATTACTACGTAAACGTGAACCTACTACAACCATTAAGTCAGCATCTTTTAGTAACTGCTCAACCGCTGCCGAGTTATGGAACGCACCTAAACTACGTGGATGATCATCCGGCAACACACCGCGACCATGCGTAGATGACACCACTGGAATACCTAAATCTGCAATGGCTTTAACTTCGGCAACACTATTTAAAGTTCCACCACCAATCCAGAAAATTGGGCGTTTTGCTTTTTTAATTTCACTCACAAGAAGATCAATTTCATCTTGTTCTGCTTGTGGTAACTCAAGTGCTTTGACTGGCCCAAGATTAAGTGGCAAATCGATTTCTGCTGCTTGTACATCAATAGGTAGCTCGACACTTACTGGTCCCATTGGAACAGTCGTTGCTACACGGATGGCTTCACGAATCACGCCAACGGCGTTGTCTGGACTGGTAATGCGAAATGCCGCTTTGCTTGATGCACGTAAAAACGTAAGTTGGTCTTTGGTTTCATGAATAAAACTCGCATCACGATCGAGATATTCACGCTCAACTTGACCTGTTAAATGTAGTACAGGACTACCGGCATTCATTGCTTCAATCAGTGAACCCACTGCATTACCTGCCCCTGCACCTGTACTGGTCAATGCTACACCTAGGCCTTTAAAGCGTGAGTGTGCATCTGCCATAGTGACCGCACCAGCTTCGCCGCGCGCTGCGACAAAGCGCATTTTTTCACGGCGGCCTACCGCATCGGCAATAGGTAAATTGTGGATGGAAATAACACCATAAATACTATCAACTTGGTGCGCTTCTAAAACTCTTGCGATTGCTTCGCCTACATTTACACGTTCAGTCATGTCTGTTCCTCAAAATTTGTTTTCAGTCCTTGAATTTATTAATCGCACCAAGGGTTAGGCTGCTCATTCAGCCCCATATAAATACTCTTTTGTTGCATGTACGATAAAATGCCCAAACGGCCTTTTTCGCGCCCGATTCCACTGTCTTTAAAGCCACCAAACGGCGCACTGATCGAGAATTTTTTATAGGTGTTAATCCATACCGTTCCCACTTCTAAGGCACGTGCAATGCGCCAAGCTTTGCGATAGCTTTCAGTCCAGATACCTGCGGCAAGACCAAAACAACTATCATTCGCTTGGGCAATTAAATCTTGCTCGTTGTCATATTTCATAACGACTAAAACAGGGCCAAAAATTTCTTCCTGACAAGTTTGAGCACTGTTATTTAAACCCGTAATAATCGTTGGTAAGTAATAGCTTCCTTTGGCATAGTCACCCGTGGTAAGCGCTTCACCACCAATCAGAACTTGACCACCTTCGCTTTTGGCAAGCTGCACATAGCGATCAACGGACTGCAAATGTTTGTCATTCACTAGTGGCCCTAAATGCACACCCGCTTGTTCTGGATGGCCCACACGTAGACCTTTGGTAATTTCAACCAAACGTGTTAAAAACTGATCGTAAAGACTGCTATGAATAAACAAGCGAGAACCTGCGATACACGCTTGGCCTGCCGAGCTAAAAATACCGTACGCCACACCTTTAGCAGCCAGTTCGACATCTGCATCCGGTAAAACGATAGTTGGTGACTTACCACCTAACTCAAGCGAAGTAGTAATCAGTTTTTCAGCTGCAATATGTGCCAAATGACGACCCGTGGTTGTTCCACCTGTAAAAGAGATTTTACGAACCAGCGGATGTTGAGCAATTGCATCACCAATCACAGAACCGCGCCCAACTAACACACTGAGTAAGCCTTTTGGTAAGCCTGCTTCTTCAAAAATTTTGGCAAGCTCTAAAGCAATCAGTGAAGTTGCTTCTGCGGGTTTTAACACCACTGCATTACCTGCCGCCAAAGCTGGAGCAAGCTTTTGAACTTCACTCGCAATTGGAGAGTTCCACGGCGTAATTGCTGCTACCACGCCTACAGGTTCATGCACACTCATGGTCATAAAGTCTGGAGCGCGTTGAGTGGTGAGTTCATCGTTCAGCGTTTCACATGCCGCCGCAACATAGCGTGCAGTTGCCGCCGCACTCATCACCAAACCACGAGTTTCGGTTAAAGGCTTACCATTATCTCGTGTTTGTAATTTTGCTAATTCATCTACACGCGCTTCAATAATGTCTGCAACTTTGTAGAGAATACGTGCGCGTTCATGCGGCAAACTGTTTCTCCAGCTCGGTTGACGCCAAGCCTGATCTGCTTTTTCAATTGCTTCATTTACATCATCAAGCGTTGCTGTTGAAAGCTCAGCGTTTACCGACTGATCTGCCGGAAACAGGCTTTGAATGACTGCACCACGACCTAATCGCCATTCACCCGCAATATAAATTTCCTTTGCCATGATCAAATCCTTCTTAAATCTGTATTGCTTCTACACTGTTGCGACAAGCACGAATCACGCTAAGCGCAGCCAAAGTGGATGTTTTCGGGTTACTTGGCAACGGCACGCCCACCAGTTCAATGGTCATTTGCCCAAAGCCACCTTCTGCCACAATGGTGTGTTTGTTTTTGTTGATGGTTGGGTCAACAGTTAACTCAACCATTGTTTCATCCATTCCAAGCCCTGCAAGTGCAATGGTTGCTGCAACATTGGCGTTGGCAGGAAATTTCATGGCAGCTTCACGGGCAGTTCCAGTAAAAAAGACCGTAGGTTCTGAAACATGGTCTAAATCGACCAATTGCTCTGCATAACTGCCTTTCCAACTTTTTGGGCTTTTACAGCCTTTGTAAGTGACTTTTTGCAAACCACCTTCTTTGGCCGCAGAAATACCGTCAATGCCTGCGATAGCGCCTGCAAGCAAATGCAAATGGGCATCATTTTTTTCGGCAGTTTGCTTAAGCTGAATCAAAAATTCGCTATCAGCCAAAGTACCTACCGAAATCAGACCAATGGTCCAGCCTTTCGCTAAAACTTTTTGAGCATGCTCTTTCACTGCTGCTTGACCTGCCACCTCAATGACATAGTCTGGCTCACCATCACATTGCTCAATATCGGAAATCACCTGAATGTCAGACGAGACTTGTGATTGAACTTTTTCAATACTGCGAGATGGTACGACAATCCATTTGAGTTGCAGATCTTGGGGCAAATGGGCATACACTTCTGCTGCCATTGCGCCAAAACCAATCATCATCAACTTTTTCATGACAGCACCTAATATTTATAAATGTTTGTTAAAACCACCCGAGACATCTATGGTGGAACCTGTGGTGTACGATGCCAATGGCGATGCCAAGAAAACTAAAGCACGTGCAGGTTCTTCTGGTCGGCCTAAACGCTGCATTGGAATACCGCGGTTTTTTGCGATATTTCCGGTCCACTCTTCCCATGACAAATTTAAATCTGAACGGGTTTCATAACGGCGTTTCCACTGCGCAGATTCGACCATTCCGAGTAAAATCGAGTTCACACGAACACCATATTGAGTAAACTCATGGGCCAACGAATGGGTTAAATTCAACAGTGCAGCGCGTGCAGATGAAGTCGCAATCATGTGCGGTTCTGGTTGCAATGCCAATAATGAGTTCACATTGGTAATTGAGGCATTTGCCGATTGTTTTAAGTCATCAAGAAAAGCCCGTACCGGATGTAAAACACTGAAATATTTCAGCTCAATTTCTTTCATCCAGTCTTCATCTTGCGTATTTTCAAAGTTTGAAACACGGCCTTGCCCAGCATTGTTAATGAGCATGTCCACATTGCCCAAATTGAGTTTGACGTCTTTGGCAAATTGCTGAACTTCTTCTTTTTTCAATACATTGCATGCTTTGGTAAAAATATTGGCATGCGGATATTTTTCTAAAATATAGTGTTTAGAAACATTTAAACGTTCTTCATCGCGACCACACCACGCTACTTTTGCACCCTCTGCAACCAGTATTTCAACAGCAGCCAGCCCAATCCCAGATGAGCCACCGGTAACAACTGCAACTTTTCCTTCAACTTGGAAGCTCATAATCCTTAATCTCTCTTACGATTGTTCCTGAATCGTCAACATAATTTGGTTAAATGCTTGCGGTTGGTCGACATAACTTAAATGTCCTGCATCTTCTATGACAAAGCGCTGTTCCAACTGCAATTCCTGAGCAAGTGCTTGTATACCTAACGCAGGAGTGATTTGATCTTGCTGCCCTGCAATCACTGTGCATGGGACTTTTAAATGGGTTAAATAATTACGTATTTCGTCATAAGCCAGTAAGTACGATGCATGGGTAAAACCCTGTAAGGTCAACTGTTGCATCACCTCTGAAACTAAGGCTAAGGCTTGTGGCTCTTGTTTATAAATCAAATGAGGTCCACGGCTTTCAGCCATGCCTTTAGCACCGAGTTCCTTCAACATTTTTGGTCTTTTTTCAAAAACCTGAATTTGTGTCTGTTTATCGTGGCGTTGGTAGCCTTGCGCTAAGTTAGCAACAACCAAGTGTTCCACTCGCTCTGGGTAAAATGCAGCAAATGCACTCGCCTGTAAGGCACCTAATGAGTGTCCGACCACAATTGCTTTTTCAATTTTTAAAACATCAAACAACGCTGCTAAACGCTTTGCATAATCGGTCGCATTCGGTTGATCAGTTAAAAGTTCATCTGATTTGCCATAGCCCGGTGCGTCCCAGGCAATGACATGAAAATGATGAGACAACACTTCAAGTTGGTTCACCCATGAAGCAGAACCTGAACTAATGCCATGCAACAGCACAAGGTATTGGCCCTGACCGGCTTCACGATAGGCTTGCTGCTGGCCTTGAACAGTGACGGTTTTCACCGGAAACTCTGCTAACTTTTCAATGAGTGTCATCATTTTCAATTCTTTCCTTCATTTACTTCATCAAACAATTAACGTTTGATTTGAGACAATGGATGCTCTGGTGGATAGTTCGGAATCGTTGGTTTACCTGTTCCTAACATCACACACATCAAGGCATCTTCTTGACCAGGGTTAAATAAACCACGGTAGATACCCGGTGGAATTGAAATCAGGTCACGCTCTTTTAAACGGGTCTCAAATTTCTCGCCGTTGTGCTCAATAAACAAATCAATTTCGCCGCGAAGCATAAAGAATACTTCTTCAACGTCGTGGTGAATGTGCAAAGGACCCTCACACTGTGGTGGCAAAACCATGGTTGAAAACGTGAAGTTTTCTGCCGGTACAGTGTTGCCGTCATTTACAACACCTGTTGCGCCTGTACCCATATAACGCATTTGTGCACGGCGATATTTCGGGTCGTAATCGGCTTGGAACTTCAAAGCATCAAAGTCATATTTACGTGTCTCAAAGCGAGCAATACGCGTGTTTAACCAATCTTCTAAAGAAGCACCTTCTGGTTGTGTCCATGATTCGAATTGTTGTGTAGTCATTTTTAAACTCCTATACAGTGAATTAATAACGTTTTAAAAGAGGAACCAAGAACAACGACCCAATGACAGCGACAGCAGCCAAGAAGGTAATTCCTAAATTAAAACTATGTGTTTGCATCACGATGTAACCGATAAGAACAGGCGCAATTGCACTTGCAAAATTACCTAAACCGTTAAATATTCCACCCGCAGTCGCCCCTACATTTGAGGTTGTGACTCTTGCAAGCAGAGCAAATACAGCTGCTACTCCAAAACCCCACGCCATAGCGCTTAAAGACATGGCAGCAATAATCAACAATGGCTGGGTCATAATGACCATCACATACATGAAGATGCCCGCTACCAATAATCCGCTAAATACTTGAATCGCACGGCGGCCTAACTTGTCCGATAAAAATGCACCAAGCACTTCGCCAATTAACATGGCAATAAATGGAAAGCTTGAATACATCCCAAACTCTTTGAGATTGAAGCCTTTGTCTTGCATAAGATAAGAAGGAACCCAACTGTTTAAGCCCCACAAATAAGTCATCAATGCAATGTTAAAGAGGCAAACCAACCAAAATGCGCTATTGCTCAAAAGCAATTTAGTATTGGCAATGTGACCTTTGAAATTGGTGCGTTTACTCTCGCCCTCAATTTCGACAGTTTTCTTGAGTTGCAAGTTACGCAGACCAAAAACAATGCTGAAAATCGCGATGAGGGTTAGCGCAGCCATTACAAAAAAAGTGGTGTGCCAGTCATGGTGTGCCAAAACATTTGCAGTGATCGGAAATCCAAGAAAGGCCCCGATTGGTGTTCCTAATAAGAACATGGTAGAAGCACGTGCCTGCTGACGGTCTGTGTATGTCTGCTTCACAATGGTGTATGCCAAGGCAAACAATGGACCTTCTGCTAAACCGAGCAGTACACGTAAAATCAACATGCCTGAATAACTGGTGGTGAAGCCCATGCAGAACATGAGTAACCCCCAAGAGGTCACACTCCAGAACAGCATTTTCTTTGGGTTAAAAATATCGCCTAAAAAGCTTAAAAATACTGATGAGAAACCATAGGAAAGCAAAAAGCTTGTCATGAGCCATCCTAGTTTGGCTTTATCTCCAGCAATTCCCATCGAGTTTTGAAAATGCGGATCTGAAAATAAAACCGCAATACTGATCTTGTCGAAAAATGCCAGTACTACACACACCATAAGGACAAAAGCAGGAACCCAATGCTTCAATCCACTTTTCTCTTCATTACTCATGTGTCATTCCTTCGATTTGGTAATGAGAACCAGATTTAATGTTTACGGTTTTAACTTCATGACATTAAATTCAGCATCTGCTAACAGTTTTGGGTCTAAAACGGTGTTGGCTTGCATCCAACGTTTTGCCAGTTTGACTAACTTCGAGTCATTAATGGCAATCATGTTGAGCAAACGATTTTCATGGTCCAGATATAAATAGCTCACCTGATCTTCACCGCCTTGGCGAATCACCACTTCTTTGGTTTTCTCAGGTTGATATGTTCCTAAAATCTGGATATTAAAGTGGTATTGATCAGACCAAAGCCACGGAATATCACTATATTCAGTTTCAATTCCAAGCATTGACTTTGCAGCTGCAATCGCCTGATTTTGCGCATTTGCCCAAGACTGAATGCAATACCCCAAACCCGGATGAATCGCGACATCGCCTGCGGCATAAATGTTTTGATCTGAAGTTTGCCCAAAACAATTCACCACAATGCCGTCTTTCACATCGAGACCAGCATGTACACCTAACTCTTTAGCAATCTCAGCGCCTGCACCCACTACAACACAGTCAAATAACCGGCTATGTTGTGGATGATTCACCACTTCCACTTTTTGGTTAGGGGCTTCAACCAAGTGAAGGCTCTTGCTGTCTAAATGAATTTTTGTACCTTGGGTTTCATGCATATTTTTTAAAAATGCAGAAACTTCCGGACTTACGCTTCTTGCACATAAACGGTCGCCATATTCAAAAATATGAACCTCTTTACCTTGTTTACGTGCAGTTGCAGCAATTTCTAAACCAATCCAGCCACCGCCAATCACAGCGACATTGTTTGCAGTCTTTAAGATTTCAGCCAAACGTTCACAGTCATGCACATTACGTAAGGTCACCACATTTGGAATAAACTGCCATGTATTGACAGGTACACGTGCACGGCTTCCTGTTGCGATCAGTAATTTGTCATACGGCAAAACCTGACCACTTTCTAAATGAACCTGTTTTTGCTCACGGTCGACTTTTGTCGCAATTTCTGGTTTATGCCATTGAACGTTGAACTCTTGAACCTGTTCAGGAGAGAACAGATTCAAACTTTCATAAGTGGCTTCTTTTGAAAGTACTTGCTTAGACAGTGGCGGACGCTCATAAAACACTTGATCTTCATTTGAAACCACGTGAATTTCGCCCACATAACCATTTTGTCGTAGTGTACTTACTGCCCAACCTGCTGCTTGCCCTGCACCTACAATTACAATCTTTTCCATAGCCATCTTCCTTGTAGCCATACCTGTTAAACAGGCTTCACCTGACGGCGGGTTGTATCATCAAGACCACCTTCAATCGCCCACTCGGTGAAAAGCTCTAAGCGATGCTCTTCTACACGTGGCTGCCACTCTTCGGTCAAATAATCATCGTTGGTGTAATATTCAAATGCACCACCTAATGGTGAGTTGACGTACCAGAAATAAGCAGAAGAAATTGGATGACGTCCCGGCCCAATAAAGGTCGACCATTCCGAACGATTCATATTTAAACCGCCCCCAATCACCTCATGAATATCACGTACTACAAACGCAACGTGATTTAAGCCAGCAGGTTTATTTGGAACACTGAGTAAGAATAAATCATGGTGATAACCTTCACCGCGACAACGTAAGAATGCACCACGATTTTTATAGGCATCAGATAAATGAAAGCCTACTTTTTCAATATAGAACTTTTCAGTTGTTACCAAATCTGGTGTAAAGAACACCACGTGTCCAATCGCAACAGGTTGACCTTTTTCATAGACAGGACTTGCTGCATTGACACGTTGAATGTTGCCGTATTGGTTAATGCCTTCCGTTTTAAGTTCTGGCACGTCTTTTACAAAACTTTTTTCAAAACGAATGGTCATGCCATTTGGGTCAAGACACTGAACTGTATGTTCAGAACGTTTAAAACCTTCTACATCAGCCAAACGAGCTGCCAAATCTTCAAGGTCTTGAGCATGATCAACGCCCCAAGTGACTTCACGTAAAGTTGAACCTTGTTCAATGGCAGCAGGCAAACGATCATCATCACAATTAAATAGATAAATCTTGCTGCCGTTTTGAGTTTGGTATAAATCTGCACCTTCAATATCCGAAGCACTTTGACTTAAACCAAAATCTGCTAAAAACTTGTTTGAAGCGGCTCTATCTTCAACTCCAAACTTTAAAATCTCGATCCCTGTAATCATTTGACTACTCCTTAGTTAAAGACAAAACCGCCATTGACCGGAATATTTTGACCTGTCACAAAAGAGGACAAATCCGACAGTAGATACAATGCTGTTCCATTTAAATCTTGTGGAAGTTGCTGACGTTGAATCGCTCTTCCGTTGACATATAAATCGTGACGTTCCTGAGGCACATACTCGGTTGCTTCAACTAGAGTCAGCCCCGGTGACAAGGTGTTGACGCAAATATTGGACTGTCCCAACTCTCTTGCCATTGAACGTGTCATGGCAACAATTGCCCCTTTACTTGCCACATAAGCCATCAGGTTTGGTGCACCCCAAAGTGCTGTATCGGAAGCAACATTAATAATTTTGCCAGCAGCCGAATGCTTTAAATGTGGAACGCAGGCCTTACTGATCAGCCATGTGCCTTTTACATTAATATTCATGACCCGATCCCAAAGTTCAGGATCGTAATCAATCATATTTTTTCCACCGACATTGGTTGCCAGCGCTGCACAGTTCACAAGGCCATCTAGTCCTTGTAAAACGTCCACGCTTTTTGCAACCGCACTTTCAATAGAGTCTGCATTGGCAAGGTCAACAGTGACAGCATGAACGTTTAGCCCTTGCTTCTGTAAAGCTTGCGCTTCTTGTTGCACCAAGTCAGATAAAATATCTGCCATCACAACTTCAGCACCTGCTTCGGCAATGGCTTGAGCGAAATCTCGGCCTAAACCACGTGCAGCACCCGTCACTAAAACTTTTTTGCCTTGCAACAACGCTACATTAGCCATGAGCTTCTTCCTGCATCTCGATACGGTTTGATGCATTGAGCGCAGCAATTTTCTTTAATTGCTTTTCAGCTTCTTTTTTCATTAAACGGCGTAAACGTGCAAGACCAACATCGTGTTGATAGAGGAACTCTTTTTCACGGGCATTTGGCGCAAGGTTTTCTAAAATAATGCGGTCTTGTTCCAATACATCCCAGTGCAACTGTTCTAAATGATTGCGATATAAGAAGCGCCATACATTACGTTGCCACCCACTTACCTTACGGCAGCGCCAGAAAAATACGCGAGTATTGTTGGCATCAATTGGGGTTGCATAACCCACAATCCAGAATTCGCCGCCTGGGCCAAATTGTTTACGATATGGAATTGAAAGACGTAACCAGCTTGCACCAGTTGAACCATATTCGACCCAGTCAAAGTTCACCCCTGTTTGACCTTCTTTTTCAAAAACAAAGCCGTTATCGGTTGTACGGTGCTTCATCTCTGCGGTACGCTCACCATCTGCCATAGAGTGTGATGTCGCGTGTAAATAGGTCCCGTGCATTGGATCCATTACATTATCAATCGCGTATTGATGGTTTACTTTCCAGTCTGCTTGGCAAAGGAATGCACTCCATTCTTCACTTTCGAGTTGCTCTGGGAACTCAAGCGGTTTTGGCTGTTCATTTGCATCAATACCGAACCAGATAAAGATTGCGCCATGTTGCTCAATCACTGGATAGTTCTTTAAACATTTGGTTCCAGTCATTGGACATTCATGAACGGCTGGCACATCAGCAACGACACCATCAGCACGAACTTCAACACCGTGATACCAACAAGCTACTCGGTCACCCAAGTTCCAACCAAGGGAAAGACGAGCACCGCGGTGCGGACAGCGGTCTTCAAGCGCATGAACCTGACCTTCGGCATCACGCCAAACCACAATGTTTTCACCTAAACGGGTAATTCCGACGGGATTGGCAGCGACTTCCCAACTTGCTAAAACCGGATGCCATTGATCACGTAAACCAAGTTCTAAATATTCTTCAGCACTTTGTGAAGCTGATACGATTGCGTTCATTTTATTCTTCCCTGAATCAATAACCTAAACGTTGCATTTCTTCTGTAAAGCTTGCAGAAGTCCATTCATCACCAGATTCACAACGGAAACCTTGCTGATTAAGTGCAGAAACAACGTCATCTAACTCTGTTGCGCCCGCAGAAAATGCCTGAATCAAGTTCTTTACAAAATCTTGTTCGTAGAGGGTTGGTTCTTTATATCGAGTTTGCCAAACCAACAATTCAGATTGACCAGGAATTTGAATATTGTTGATACCTGCTTCAGTTGCTGGCGTTGCATGAATCCAGCTTGCCAACTTTTCATTAAATGTCTTCATTGTTCTGCTTCCTTGTACATGAGAGGACTAGAGTTGAATTTGAATATCCTGTCCTTCAACACGAACTGGGTAAGTACATAGGTTTCTACACCCGGGTCCACTTTTTAGCTCACCTGTCTGAATGTCAAAAATTGCTTCGTGCAATGGACATTCAACAGTCTGATCTTCGATAAATCCTTCGGTTAATAAGGCATACGCATGAGGGCAAACATTTTCGATAGCAAAGTAATTTTCATCGACGAAAAATACGCCTATTTTTTTCCCTTCAATTTCGATGGCTTTCGGCTCATCTTCGCTAACGTCACCTTGCTGACAAACTGAGATCCAACTCATATCTTGCGTCCTCGTTTTGTTTTATATACAAAACTTAATTTCATTTTCAAAACACAAGCAAAGAATAATACTCTTGGTTAATTTTTGTCAAAGTAAAAATAATTATATAAATCATATTATTAATAAATTATAAATAATTTGTTACGTTTCAGAATGGAAACATTGTTTTAAATATAAAAATTATTTTATGTTATCTTTATAATTACAATAGTTCTAAAATAAAGCATAATGCCCCAATTCGAACCCTGTTTTATTTATAGGAAAACAACACGAATGAGCCTAGAGATTGAAGAAGATTCGCAAGAATCAGAAACAACAAAAAATGATGATCGGTATTTAGTACCAGGGCTTGTACGTGGTTTAGCCATCTTGCAAGCGTTTAATCAACAAGCACAAGAAATGACGATTACCGAAATTGCCGAAATTTTGGAAGTGAACCGTTCTAGTGCATTTCGTCTGATCTATACACTCGAAGCTTGCGGTTACTTAAGAAAAGCTTCTCAAAAAACCTATGCACTTGATTCAAAAGTCATGGAACTTGGTTTTAATAGTTTATCTAAACTTTCATTACTGGATTTATCAACGCCATTAATGAAAGAACTACGTGACCAAACCAAACTTGCAGTACACCTAACGGTTTTAGAAGGGACTCACATTGTTTTTGTAAATAACGTTCAATCTATGGGAACCTTTACCAGCAATATTAGTTTAGGTACTCGCTGGCCTGCTCATGCCACGGTCATTGGACAAATGTTATTGTCAGATTTGCCAGAGGCAGAAGTACGACAACGCTATCGTAATTTCAATGAATGGGACAGTTACTCAGAACTTACTCCAACCAGTTTGAAAGCACTCTTACAAAAATTGAGTTATGTAAAAACTCAAAAGTCGATGGTGAGCTGGGGTCATTACAATCATGATATGGCTGCTTGTGCTGCTCCTATTTTCAAACAATCGAATGGAAAAATGGTGGCAGTCCTTTCGGTGAGTTGTCCAATTACGACTTACGATGAAGAGACCTTTAAAGAAGACATCGCGAGCCTAGTAATTACAACCGCAGATAAAATTTCAAAATTTATCTATTAAAAAAAAGCGACATTAAGTCGCTTTTTTTGTGCTGCTATTTCATCAATTAAAAATTACTTTTAAACATTTCCCCATTTATGTCCTGAAAACTCAGTGTCGAATGATTTTCTTTAATATCAAACTTTAAATACTGCTGTTTAAACTGTATTACGGCATAAAACTCTTCAGCACCATCATCTAAACCTGTCGCAGAGATTTGAGTACCTTGTGGAAATTCTTTAAGCCACACAGCACTATAAAAATCTGACACCGAATTAAAATCTATATATTTTGCCGATTCAGCCATAATTTTTTGGGCCACCGCATCAAACTGTTGCTGTTTATATAGGATTAAATTCAGGATCATGGCTATTCTTAACGTTTAATCATTAGCAGTCATCAATAGAGTGCGTATAGTAGTGCAATTTTCCATTACGGAAATGAAAGTGTAAGCCATCATTACTACCTTCCCAAGGTTGTAAAGAATAAACATGTTTTTTAGTCATATAGATCTGTTCACCAAAAAATTTTTTGAACTCATTCTCGGTAGTTAAATGATTAAATAATCGGGAACCATACTTTAGACCGTTCTGCTGACTTACATATACTGTATCTAATGAGCCTGTAGCGAGTACCACTCCATCGTCATATACCCATTGATCCGGAAAATAACCACCATTGCATTCATCAGCCTCACCTTTAATAACTTGCTTTGGCTTTTTCAGGTTATTTAAGGGAATATTAAAACTGTTTAATACTTTACCGTGCCATAAAGGTTTAATATTTACTTGTGCATAAGAGGTCGTTGCTACTAAAAAACCAATACAAAATAAAAATATATGAGTTAAATTTTTCATAAAAATCCAGAAATTAAAGATTTAAAAGTTTTGTGTCTTAGTCTTATTAATAATCAAACCTTTTTGTTTATCTTTCATAATGACTAAAGGATATCCAACTTTTTTGGTTTTGGTATTATTCAAATATTTTTTCTTCTGTAAATAAATCTGGTTGTCTTTAATAACACTATCTATAGAGACTTCATCATCCGTATAATAACTAATATCTTGTGTATAAATATTTGACCAATTCGCTATCCAAAAAATAATGAAATTTCCGCCACGTTCTTGATAGTTGTCTATTGCAAAGGTTTCAGAATCAATTTTATGTATGTTCTGACCCGCTATTGAGGATATATCTCGAGTTTGCGATTTAAAATAATAGGTTTTGTTTTTATCTAAATTGATAGCAAACACATTATATCCTAGCGCATCAGCTATATCGGGCTTAAAGCAAGAATAACTTTGTATTTTTACCTGAGAGGCTTGTATAACTAATTTATTATTTTCAGCTGGTTCATCTTTCTGACATGAATCAGGTAATTTACTGAGCTGGTTTAAAGGAAGAGCGTTAACCTGAGCATTTGCATAACCAGAATAAAGAAATAAACAAAGTAAAAGTTTTTTTAAAGTATGAGTCATCAAATAATTTCCAAACAGGATTATTGTCTTAATATTTTCTCATACATTAAATGGTTTTTTTCAGATCTATATGATCAACCTGCTTTCTTTTCACTTTTTCCCATTGATACCAACCATAAGCTGCCATTAATACAAAAGCGGCATATAAGGCTGAAGTTAAAAATAGATCTTTATAAATAAACATACCCACATAAATAATGTCGACAAAAACCCAAAGTATCCATGTGGCAATGTGCTTTCGACTGGTCCAGTAAGTTGCAAGCAAACTAAATGCTGCAAGTTGCGAGTCGAGCATAGGCACCGCTGCATCGGTAAAGTTTTTAAGTATCAAACCAAAAAGTAAACCGCCTACTGCAGCAATGATCATTTGAAAAATTGCAACTTTAGGTGCTATCGGTTCTATACGAATATCATGGTCTTGCTGCTTGCCTTTGAACCAGTAATAAAAACCGTAAAAATTTACTGCCATAAAGAACAATTGCAAAATCGTTTCGCCATAAAGTTTAAATTCGTAAAACAAATAGGCATATAAAACAAAAGCAAAGAAATTAAACAGCCAACACCACATGTTTCGAATAACAGTTAACCCGACTCCGATTAAGCTAATCAAGACTGCAAAAATTTCTAAAGGTGACATAAGAATAGCTTCTTACTGAGTTCAATTTGACGAGGTATTATGAGAAAAATATGTCACTAAGCAAACAACTAATTTAAGGTATTCAAAAAAAACTATGTCTCACGCTTGAATCTAATTTGTACTTTTCTATTTATATGTTATAAAAATATTATCTATATTTTTAATATATTTAGCATGTTTTTATCTAAAGCCCATTATTGTCTAGCGCGTCAATTCTACGCCTCAGAGATCAAGTTCTGTGTGGTCAATTGGCGACGTCCTTATTTTGGACAATTTGGCGCTTTGAATCAAAAAATCAAGAAGTTAATGACTTAATATACTCTCTGATTTTTCTTAAGAAGCCGCCATAAAACGCGGCTTTTTTTTATATCTCTTCATTATACAAACATCACCTTATGGAGCTTTATATGAAGCCTTTATTTGAGCAACAGAGTACGTCCAGCCCACAGATTCAGCCGGCTGTAGCATTATCTGCATCTTCAACTCGACTCGCTACAGCCGGCCAATTTATTGCTGTCATTATTATTTGGTCGCTTACCCCTCTTGCAGCCGTCTGGACAGTACAAGAATTTCATTGGGCATGGGGACTATTTATTCGTTTTAGTTTAGCAATTCCTATTGCCTTACTATGTCTAAAATTTTTCCGTTTAAAACTGATCTTTAGTCAAAAAGCTGTTTTAAGCTACTGTGCTGGAGCCATTGGTTTATTTGGTTCTATGGCTTTTTGCTATATGGGTGCAGATAAAGTTCCCTCGGCGATTATTTCAATTATTTACGGCACCTCTCCCTTAGTATCTGGGCTCATTAGCTCTTTTGTTTTAGGGCGCGAGCGTTTTTCGTCATGGCAATGGCTTGGTCTGGGTATTGCTCTTGTCGGGATGAGTTTTACATTGGGGCTATCTTCATCAGGTCTTCAACTCAACCACATCGGTATTATGCTAGAACTGATCGCCATGCTGTTTTATGTATTGTCGACTTTTGCCGTAAAATCTGTCGGAGCGCATATTCACCCGATTATACAAATGACAGGCTCTAGCCTTGTCTCATGGGTAGGTTATGTATGCTTGTTGCCGTTCTTCTGGTCACATCTTCCAACTGAATTTCCAAGTCTAAAAATTTCACTAGCGGTCTTCTATAGTGCTGTATTTTCTTCCGTACTTGCCATGATTTTTTATTATCAACTCATTAAAGTACTACAGCCAACAACGGTACTACTGATTACAATTATCACCCCTGTTTTAGCTACCTTTTGGGGAACATGGTTTAACCATGAACAACTTAGCTCACACCTTATTTTAGGTTTAAGCATGCTGTGTTTAGGTCTATTGATGTATTCACGGCGCTCTATATAAGCTTATACAACCTGACATAACAATGATGTTAGGTTGTACTTTTAACTCATATTTACAGCATCCTTTTTATTTTTACTGACCAAGTCATCAACAAATTATATTTGATCGTTTTTAAATGATTGTTTAAAAGATAAGTAAAGACAAATAAAGAGCGTGAGAATATGTCAAATCAAGAAGGAAAAGTCAGCCGTGAAACTCGCGGTCACATCTTTTTAATTGGCCTAGATCGGGCAGCAAAGCGCAATGCCTTTGATAGCCATCTTATTAAAGATTTATCACTTGCACTCACCGAATATGAAAATAACGATGACCTGCGCTGTGCGATTATTTTCGCACACGGCGATCATTTTACAGCAGGATTAGATTTAGTTGAGCTACAACCTAAGCTTGCTACAGGTGTTTTTGATTTTAGTGATGATGAAATTAACCCTTGGGGTACTGTTGGCCGAAAACTGAGTAAACCATTAATTGTAGCCGTACAGGGTTATTGCTATACAGCTGGCATAGAACTATTTCTTAATGCAGATATTACTGTTGCAAGTGAAAATACTCAATTTGCTCAAATGGAAGTCCAACGTGGCATCTTACCTTTTGGCGGAGCAACTGCACGGTTCACTCAAGCTGCGGGCTGGGCCAAGGCCATGCGCTATTTGCTTACAGGGGACTCTTTTGATGCAAAAGCAGCTTTTGATATGAACCTGATTACAGAAATATGCCCAGAAGGGACGGAGCTTAACCGTGCAATAGAACTTGCTGAACATATTACCGAAGCGGCACCACTTGCTGTAAAAGCCACCCTTGCCTCTGCACGTGAAGCCATGAATGAAGGCTACGAAGCTGCTTTTAATCAATTACAAAATCATCTACAGCCTTTACTCACAACAGAAGATGTTCAAGAAGGTATTTTTGCCATGCTACAAAAGCGTCCACCTCATTTTAAAGGCAAATAAAACCTACTCAGGCGTATTATTCCATAAGAATAAATGTGAAAAAAGAAAGCCCACATGATGTGGGCTTTCTTGAATTAATTTGGCTTATTCAACTCTAATGATTTTACCTAATTCATCGTGGTGAACTATCGTAATTTTTTGGCTACGTCCCTGCTCAATTTCTTGCTCAGGTAAATCAAAGTAGCGCGCATAATCATCTGTCTGTTTCATGTCAAGTTCATCACCACCCACACGGCGTTCAGGCAAAATATGACTCCATAACAACAAACCAATTGCACAAGCAACCAGTGCTGTAAAGCCATGCTCAATTCCCACACCAAAGGCACTAAATAAACGGTGTGCCAAATGAGTTTTTTGCAGTTCCGCCAATAGCCAGATAAATACAAACGGACGCCACAACAACAACCAACCGCCCCACATCATGGCTGTGCTTGTTGTAGAAACATAGCGCTTGTGCCACGGTAATTGACGACGTAAATCAATAATCAACGAATTTGTCTTCATTTCTCTTTTACCTAACGAAGTGCTGTGGTTTTCCCCAGACATCAATACAGCACGATCTTTAAAATCTCATGACTCTTGCATTTCATCTAACGAATGCCCCGATCCGGGCTTACCCAACGTGCTCGTTTCTCATCTCCACGTCGTAAGACTTTTGGAAATGCCACAATGGTTGCCGAAATGGTGATTAGCCAAAAGACCAATGGATACCAGATCATCCAGAAATAGTTTTTTCCTAGATGCGGTTCATAACGACTATCCATCCATTTGCTTAAAGCAAACTGAATTAGACAGGTTGCCCCCAATAAAATACCGCTACCATACGGTAAAAATGGGGAACTCACAACGGCTAATGCCGGCACCGGTAAAATAAAATGTGCCAACCACAACAAAGCCATTGCCAGCATTAAATATGACCATACTAACGTTAAGCAAAGCTCAAACATGAGAGGCCATAAAAAATTCAATTTCGGTTTGGTGAACACATCAATATTTTTAATTAATACCTGTGCCCCACCCATTGCCCAACGTAAACGCTGTTTCCACAATCCGTTTAATGTTTCAGGCATTAAAATCCAGACCAAAGCATTCGGTTCAAAACGAATGTCCCAGCCCGCACGCTGCAATTTCCAAGTAATGTCGATGTCTTCGGTCAACATATTTGGAGACCAATAATCAACTTGGTGAACTGCGCTCTTACGAAAAGCTGTAATTACACCAGATACAGTAAACAAACGACCAAATGTACGCTGCGCACGTTTAATCATTCCTACAATCGAAGAAAACTCACCAACTTGAATACGTCCTAACAAAGTTGAACGTGTACGAATACGTGGGTTTCCAGTCACAGCTGCAACTGTTGGATTCTGAATAAAATGACGAATCATCCATTTTGCTGCATGAGGGTCAAGTAAAGCATCGCCATCAATACCAATTAAAAATTCGGCATCAGTCATCAGGCTACCAGCCTGTAGACCCATCGCTTTCCCTTGGTTTTGCGCAAGATGAACAACACGTAATTTTTCGTATTGTTCAGCTAAACGATCCAGCACTTCACCCGTATTATCCGAACTACCATCATTAATCGCAATGACTTCAAAATTAGGATAATCCAGTTTTAAAGCATGGCTAATCGTTTCCTCAGCATTATCACCTTCGTTAAAGCAAGGAACGAGTACAGCAACTTTTGGATAACTTTCTAATGGAGCCGGTTGATCATAAGGCGGAGCCTTACGTTCCTTCCAATAGAATATGACCGCACCTATCATCCATAGATATGACATAAACAATGGATAATAAAAAACGAATTTTAAAGCTTGCGACCATATTGCAGCAAAGATTGTCATGTTTCAGCCTCGTCTATGGCACAAGACGAGATGACTTTTCTGCAAATGCTTTATGCATCACGTTAACGTCTGGATGATCTTTAATTGGGTCATCAGGATAGTATGCAATATGCATTGCACCTTGCTGGTAGAGAGAATGAATTGTTGCAGCCATTTCAGTTGAAGGTACCTTTTCGTTGTTACGCCAGTTTGTCGCTTGTAGCTCAAAAACAGTTTTCTTAATGCCATTTGGATATTTTTTAACGCGGTCAATCATATCTTTATAAAATTGATCTGCGTTATCTACTTTCTCCATATAAGGCATCGCCATAATGGCAGTAAAATCATAACGGTTTAACGACTCTTCAAGTGATTGAGAGTACCAATTTTCCGCATATGGTTTTAAAGCCACTTGTGCATATAAATTACGTGCTGTTAACAGGAACGGTTCATATTGACGTACCTCATCAACAAGCTGCATTGCAAAATCATCTAAATATCTGGTTTTGTATGCAGTCCACTTTTGCAAATCTGCGTCATTTCCACGAATTTTTGCCAAGTCTGTTGGTAAGCCTTGTTGTGCATAGGCTTTTAAAGCATCAGGGCTTGCATCTTCATAGTCAGATAGAGTCACGTCATCATGGAATAAAATTCCGTTGAATGACGCTGACTTCGCTAAATCTTCATATATTTCACGGATGGTTTGACGTGCTTCAGGTGAAAAAGGACTCAAGCGAATGTATCCCATATTGAGATGTCCACTCGTTTTATCCTGTTGAGTCACAACCAAATCTTTAGATACAGGATCAGTTTTTGGTAGTTCCCATGCCAATAATGGCATCCACGCATAAATACGACTTACAGGGGTACGCGTTTGAATTTGCCATGCAACACGGTTGAATAAATCAGCACGCATAGGCATATGTCGATTTGGGAAGTATACCATATCGGCAGAACCATTAGCATCTGCATCTGCGAAAGCTTGCAAATAAACTGTATTTACACCCATCGCATTAATTCGGTCGAGTAAATTACCTAAATTACGCTCTTGTTGCTGCGGATCTGGATCATAAATATAGTCGAGATCAACATGCATGATTTTTTGTGGACGATTATTATCCGTTAAGTTTAATTCACGGTTCTTAATCTCTTGAGCCAAATCATTGGTACTCATGCCACCCTCTACCAAAATACGACTCATATTTTGTAGAGATTGTTTTGCATGATCTGCCCCATCATCAAGCGTAATGGTAATTGGCATGCCAAGCTTTTTAGCAATCTGAATCGTTTGCATATTATAGCGACCATATGGCCACACCATAATACGTGGCGAACGTATACCATGTTGCTTGAGTAACTGATTATTCTTTTTCAGGTCATTATAAATACGAGCTTGGTATTCTTTGTCGTTTTCATACGTTTTGGTTTTTACATCATAAAAACGAGTGGTTGCCGCTGGCTCAGAGTTGCCTTGCGGGTTACCTGTAATACCACGATGTAAATGATAGCTATGGCTTGCAATTTCAACAAAACCGCTGTCTTGCATTTCTTTAAGTTCAGGCCAGCTTAAGATTTTATCACGTGGAATTTCTTCACCAGAAAAATCGACTTTCTGATTTTCTTTTGGTTCTAACCAAGAACCAACAACTGCAAGTACCACCGGAATTTTTTTAGCCTTAATAACTGGATAAGCATTTTGATAGAAAGTCTGATAACCATCATCTACAGTTAATAAAACTGGCTTACTCGGTAGTGAAACCTTCCCCTGATGAGCACGAATCAATTGGTCTACCGTAATAAAATGGAAGCCATTTTTTTGCAGCCAATCAATATGCTCACTAAATTGTTTCGTGGTTACTGCATATTGAGGAATTAAGGCATTCTTAGTATCGGTAATTTCATGATAACCAATAACAGTAAGTTCTGAAGCATCTATTTTAGGAGGCTTAGCTAATGCAATACCTGACAAGCCTGCTAAAGCTAAGCCAAGCGTTAGATTCAACAAAGGAGATGCAAAACGGGTAATCATGAAATAGCGTCTCAATAGCAATATAGATTATTTATGTGAAATTTAAACCTAAGGACCAAAACTTATACTCGTTTAGCTCTTAGGTTCAGACTGTCCCAAAAGAACAGTTTTTCAGTTCACCTTTATAATCAAATAAACTGAAAATAATCTTAAATATTCACTAAGCTAAAATATAAATAACTAATGTATATATATTTAAAGCTCATATATAAAATCAAAAACTAAAAAATTTGATTTCATTCATCACGGGTTTTTACGTCAAATAATTCAATTTCAAAAATCAAATTTGAGTTTGCCGGAATAATTTTACCCATTTTACGTTCACCATACGCTAAATGCGCAGGAACAATAAGTTTACGTTTTCCGCCAACTTTCATACCCATAATGCCTTGGTCCCATCCTTTAATGACACGGCCGGTACCAATCACGCATTCGAAATAATTTCCGCGATCGATCGAAGAGTCGAATTGAGTACCGTCTTCTAACCACCCCGTATAGTGAGTCGTAATTAGAGCACCTTTAACCGCTTCTTTACCTTCGCCTACTTTTAAATCGATAATTTCTAATTCAGTGATCATAACATTCCCGTTTCATTTAATTTGACAATTCAGACTCAGTCTTTAGTCTAGCAAGTGAACTTGTAAGTTTTGTTGCGCTTTTCAATTTTACTGTAATTGAGTCCACACGACATTCGCTTGGCCATTTTCACCAAGTACAGTCCATTCTGAGTCCATAACATTTAACTGCAACTGCATAGTGCGCTCACAAAGTTGCTCTAGCTCTGCGGTACTTTTAGAAGCAATTTGCCAGACCTGAACATTACTCAATGTTTTAATTTTACTATTTTTCTTCCACCAGTCTTCGACCTGTGAACCATAGGCAACGATTGCCACACTTTTACAGCGAGCACTGGCTTTTTTTACTTTATCTTCAGAAGGTAAACCAACTTCAATCCAGTTTTCTAACTGGCCTGTTAAATCTTTTTGCCATAATGCTGGTTCATCGGTCTCAAAAAGATCTTTGGTAAATTCAAGACTATCACTTGCAAAACGTGCAAATGCCATGACACGAACCATTAATCGTTCTAGAGTTTCTGAAGGATGTAAGGCAAGCGTTAGTTGATAATCACCATAAATATGGTCATCCATATTGGCGATATTCAAATCTGCTTTATAAATTGTTGCTTTAAGCGCCATAGTCGATATGTCCAAAAATTTGGCGCTAAGAATACTCGATTTTAGTTAAAAAAATTATAGAAAAAACGCAGTAACACAAAACTTCTTATTCTCTAAATTTACCTCTTATTCCAAAACATCTAAGCACTTTCAAAGTTGGCGGGCTTTTTGCTTGAAAGGGATTGTATTCCTCTCTCGATTTGATGACTTATGTGGCAAAAACTTAAAAGTAGTCTATTTCTACAAGTCCTCTGTGCTCTGTTCCTTGGAATTGCAGTAGGACTTGGTTTTCATGATTTCTCCCTAGCTTTGAAACCTCTCGGCGATGGTTTTATTTCTCTCATTAAAATGTTAATTGCACCGATTGTGTTTTGTGTGGTGGTACTGGGAATCTATGGTGCAAACGACATTAAAAAAATGGGCAAAGTCGGTGCAAAAACGATTCTTTATTTTGAAGTAGTCACCGGTATTGCTTTAATTTTGGGAATTATTGTTGCTTATGTCTTTAAACCGGGCGTCGGTATGAATATAGATATTCATCATTTAGATGCTAAAGATTTAAGTACCTATACCGAACGTGCTCATGACATGCATACAGGTTCGGACTTTCTACTCAATATCATTCCAAAAACATTTACTGCTGCTTTTGCCAACGGCGATATTTTACAGGTTTTACTCATTGCGATTTTATTTGGTGTCTCGCTACTTTTAATTCCTAAACATTTAGCCGAGTTGGTACGTCAAGCACTTGAGGCTTTCTCTGAAGTCTTCTTTAAAATTATGGGACTGATTATCCGTTTGGCACCTCTCGGCGTATTCGGTTCAGTTGCCTACACCACTGCTAAATTTGGATCAGACTCACTCTTACAACTTGGTTATTTGGTGCTGCTGTTCTATATCACTTGTATTTTATTTGTTGTGATTGTTCTAGGTGCCATTTTAAAACTGGCTGGCCTCAACATCTTCAAATTTGTGGGCTATTTTAAAGATGAGTTGGCAATTGTTTTAGGTACCGCTTCTTCCGATTCGGTTCTTCCGCAAGTAATGAAAAAGCTTAAAAACCTAGGCATTAAAGATTCAACAGTGGGTCTAGTCATCCCAACGGGTTATTCTTTTAATTTAGATGGTTTTTCAATTTACTTAACCTTAGGGGTGATCTTTATTGCACAGGCCTGCAATATCGATCTTTCTATGCATGACTTGTTGGCTATTTTACTGGTTTCGCTGATTACCTCTAAAGGGGCACATGGTATTCCCGGGTCTGCCCTAGTGATTCTTGCTGCGACACTTTCGGTTATTCCAAGCTTACCTGCAATTGGTTTAGTGCTTTTATTGTCTGTAGACTGGTTTATCGGGATTATTCGTGCCTGCACCAACTTAATTGGTAACTGTGTTGCTACCGTTGTGATTGCACATTGGGAAAAAGACATTGACCATGCTCAAGCTAAAGCTGTGCTCGACCTCAAAAAATAGATGAATATTTTTGAGAACATTGAGCTATTTTTTCAATGTTCTCTATTCATCAATTCTGCAAGCTAACAAGTCTGTTTCAAATGCTAACCAGTCATGGTGATGTTGACCAATGATTTCAATGCGGTTATCAATACTTTCTTCACCCGACTTGTAATTAAACTGCTCAGGATTAAAGTTAAATGTTTTCCAACCCTGATCGGTATTGAAAATACCTTTAATACGTAGCCAATCTTGCTGTGCACAGAGTAAATCGAGCAAAGCATAAAACTCGAATTTCCAACGTTTAGGTAATTTCCAACCTGCAACAATATAGCCTTGCGCCGACTCAACATAATGATAAGGCAATTGATGAATTTCTTTTGCAGCCTCAGCTTGAGTCATTTTCTTTTGAATCTTAAGCAAAGGCTGTATAGATCGTTCAGTTAAACGAGCAGCTACATCTATTTGCTCAAGTTCAAGTTGGCCATGTTCGCTCTTTAGCCACTGCTGCCCATAAGGTTGATATTCTTCTTGAAGCTCATCAAGCGCCTGATCATCTTCAAAAGTCATCATGTCAGCATGCGACACCACCACAATTTGCGCAGCTTTTAACTGGTCTTCATAAAGGTTTTGCTTTACCCAACTGGTATTATGCAGACGACTACCATCTACAACCGTGACCAATGCACGCATGGCTAAACTATTTTGCCAGTGAGGTTCCGTTAACTGATCAAACAATTGCGAAGGATGACCAAGCCCAGTTGGTTCAATAAAGAGTCGATCTGGCTTTTGTTCACTTAACAAACGCGCCAAGGCAATATGCATGGGGAGTTGGCTACTACAACACAAACAGCCACCTAATAATTCTTTTACGGCATAACCTTGTTCTTGCGGTAAGAGTTGCTGGTCTACCCCTATTTGCCCAAACTCATTCATTAATACAGCCCATACTTCATCTTTAGGTTTCTGGCTTAATAAATGCTGTAGCAATGTGGTTTTTCCTGCCCCTAAAAATCCTGAAATAATATGGGTCGGAACGGTTTTTTGGGCAATTAGTTTCACAAGCGGCTCAAATCAACAAGGTTTTAAAATCTGTTTAAGGTATATCACTGTTTATGTGTCATGAAAATAATTTTTCATTTTGAAGATATACTTTTCAATTATTCGGTTTAAGCACTAAAAATGAGACATACATCTCATCAAGTATCTAAATTAACTTTGAATAATAAACAATTAAACGGAATATTCTATTTATAGACATTCATAATTCATGCCAAAGTGTTTTGTTTACGTAACCAACTTGATTTTTTTTTATCCAACAAGAAATATTCTTTCACATTTTTAGACCCTAATTGGCGCTCTAATTTTACAGTATACGCACATAAACGGGCCTTATATTTCTTATTGTTAAGATAGCCGTAATAGATTGTTAAGTTAATTGATGTAATGCCCAGTGCGGCTTAGCATGTCTCCTAACTTAATCGTTCTCAAATACATATTCGATGTATGGACTGTTAAGTTTAATTTATTTATCAATAGATATTTAAGGATGCCATAAAATGAAATTAGCTAAAACTTTACTCGCTACTACACTCGCTTTAACTGCTGCTTCAACTTTTGCTGCTTCTAAACATGATAAAGTTCATGCTCCTGAAGATAAAGTTGTAGTTTCAACTCAAGAACAAGCAAACACTGCAAATGCTGCATCTGAGGCGGTAGGTTCTGCTTCTGAAGCTGCTCCTGCAACTCGTTAATTATCTCTGTACTCTCCTCCAAGCTCAGAGATAATTTTACTGGAATGAAACAGGACGTTAATTTCCGGTGAAGAACAAAAAAAAAGATCGAACCATGCTGCGGTTCGATCTTTTTTTTAAGAAGTTTTCTTATACATGCTACAAGAAGGATTATGATTTTCTTGTAAACGTAAAACTTTACGATGCTCTGCTGCTTCAAATCGACAGCGTTTCCACTCAGTATCCAGATTTAATTGCGGAACCTCACACGGCTTGCCCTTTTCATCTACAGCAACCATAGTGAAATAACAGCTATTGGTATGGCGAACAGTACGCTTTTGAATATTTTGGGCTTCGACACGAATACCCACTTCCATTGAAGTACGCCCAACATGGTTCACACTTGCTAAAAATGTAACAAGCTCACCTACATAAATCGGTTCTTTAAAATTCACTTTATCTACAGATAAGGTCACCACATAACTGCCCGAATAACGGCTTGCACACGCATATGCCACTTGGTCTAAAAACTTTAGAATTGTTCCACCATGAACATTACCTGAAAAATTTGCCATGTCGGGTGTCATTAAAACTGACATGGATAATTCTGACTGATCATCAGTTACTGTTGTCATTTCATCTAATGTAGTCATGACTCAACTCTGTCTCAAACAAGCTCAGTAAATATTATGGTGGATTATTCATAAAAAAAACATGTTTAAATCCACTACATAGCATCGTATTTCTTAATATTGTCGATTATTTTTTTAAATCGCGTTTTTTAATCATTTTTTAGTTTTTCTTAAATAAAGAAACAGCTCAGCCTTAATCAAAGTTAAAAAAAATGCTATGCCATTTTTTTTAGTTTTAAATGACATAGCGTGGTTTTACAGAGGTCTTGCTATACTTTATTCACTACGCCGATTACACCATTAATAATCATATCAATCGCAATCGTACCAATTAATAAAGCAGATAAACGCCCGACAATATCGAAATAGCGATCGATATATTTTGCATGTTTATAACGTAAATGATCATGTGAAAATTTCATCAAAATCAAAATACTACAGGTTAGAAACAAGGTGAAGGCAATGACTAAAGCTGCCTCAACAATTGACATACCTATTCCTGTGACTACAGCAGCGCTGATGGTGCCCGGCCCAATCATAAAAGGCATAGCAATGGTGCCAGCCAGATGCTCCGGTGCACCGCGCATTTCACCAATGGTATCGGCACCCTGAAACACATAACGATAGCCAATCACTAAAAAGATAAGGCCGCCAAAAATCTGGAAAGCTTCAAAGCGAACATTCAGGTATTTACTAAAAATTGTTTCGCCGCCCCATGCAAACAGCATGAACACGACAAAAGCAATCAAACTGCCTTGAATTAAGGCTTTATTAAATACCTTCGCGTCTGAATGGCGAATGAGGCCAATCATATAAATGCTCATTAAAAATGGATTGAGCAAAGAGAAAAATAAAGCAAAAGAATGCAGATAGGGTGAAACCATGCATACTCCCCTTAAGCTTGCGGATCTGGGAACAATGGACGGTTCCCTGGGCTAATACGATTAATATGTAAGAAAGTCATGTGTCTTTCATATTTATCTAAAATGTCATTAATAACCTGTTCTTTACTGTAGCCTACAAGATCATTGTCTTGAGAGCCTTCATAAAGATAAGTTTCCAAACGGTAATAGAACTGCTTGCCTCGTTTTACACGCTGACTAAAGTTAGGCGCGCTATAACGAACTGGCCAGATCTGATAAACAAAGTTTTGCTCTTCTTCCAAATGAATGGTGATATCGAGGTGATAAAGCGCCTCTTCATCTTCAAGTGGAGTTTGCTGTACATCGACATTCATGCCTTGCTTAATCAGCTCATCAGCCACGGCTTGAACTGCTGGATAACAAACATCATCTAACATACGTTTGGTTTCAGTCGTTCCGGGATGATGCATTACACGGGTCAAACGCTTTTTCCAATTCAGAATATCAACGTTACCCACCACAGGTGCCGCATTCATACTCCGGCTCGCGTGCCTGTAGTCTTCAAGTCTAAGTGACTTATAAAGACCGGCCATGACAAGGAACATCACAAAACTAAACGGCAATCCCATAATAATGGTTGCATTTTGCAAAGCGGTAATCCCGTTGGTCATGAGCATGGCGAGCGTTAACAAACCAATGGCAATTGCCCAAAACACACTTAACCAACGCGGTGCATCATTATCAATATGAGTAAGCTTAGTGGTGAAGTTTCCTAAAACTAAAGCACCTGAGTCGGCAGAAGTTACATAGAACAAGAGACCTGTCACTGTTGCGATTGAAGCAATAAAGGTAAAACCTGGGTACTGCGCCAATAAGTCATAAAAACCATGAGCAGGATTGACTAATACCGTTGCAGCTAAAGTCTTGTTACCTTCAAAAATCACACTGTGTAATGCACTATTACCAAAAATAGATAACCATGTAATCGTAAATAAAAGTGGGATAATTAAAGTCCCGCAGACAAACTCACGAATAGTACGCCCTCTTGAAATGCGCGCCAAAAAGAGTCCTACAAATGGAGACCAAGCAATCCACCATGCCCAGAAAAACAGAGTCCAGCTACTCATCCACTCTTTAGGCTGTTCAAAAGCAAAACTTTGCAAAGCTAAAGTTGGGAACCGAGTTAAATAATCACCAATATTTTGTACCAGCGCATTAAGTAAAAACTCGGTATTACCCAAAAACAAAATAAACAGCAAAAGACCAATGGATACATAAATATTGATCTCAGACAAAATCCGAAGGCCTTTATTGACTCCGGAAGTCACCGAAATAATACTAATGCCAACCGCAGTGGCAATCAGTGCAAACTGCATCCAGATATTCTCTGGCAGTCCTAATAAAACATGTAAACCATAATTCAGCTGTACCACGCCAATCCCGCAGGTGGTCGCAATACCAAAAATTGTCCCAATGACAGCGGCAGTATCTACACTGTGACCAATCGGCCCATTAATTCTGTTGCCGAAAATCGGGTAAAGTGCAGAACGAATAGTAAGTGGCAAATTATAGCGATAACTGAAATAGCCAAGTGCCATACCAATCAAGGCATACATACACCATCCAGTCAAACCATAGTGAAACAGGGTCCACACCATACTTTGGCGTGCAGCTTCATAGGTCTGGCCTACTCCAACAGGTGGTTGCATATAATGAGATAATGGCTCGGCTACCGAGAAGAACATTAAATCGATACCAATACCTGCCGAAAACAGCATGGCAGACCAACTCAGTAGACTAAACTCAGGCTTTGAGTGTTTAGGACCAAGTTTAATTTCACCATATCTTGAACATGCAATGAAAATTACAAACACCATATACAGTGTTGCAGCCAGTAAGTAATACCAGCCAAATGTTGCCGTTACCCATTCAAGTACCGTGTTAATGGTTCGATTTGCAAAATCGTTAAAGAAAAAAGTAACGAGAGAAAAGATTAAAATGATTAGAGCTGAAATATAAAAAACCACACGGTTAAGCGGGTCTTTTTTAGATTTAGATAATGTTAAATCATCAACTGCTCTTGGATTATCTGTTGCCATACAATCCTCAAGGAATAGAAGAAAAATAAAATATTCAATTTAGCCTTTTCACTATTTAATAATAATGAAAAGACTGCTTTGAACGCAAAAAATATAAATAACTGTGATTAACCAAGATTATAAAACCTCGGTCACTTTATTCTGGTCACAATTCGATGGAGTAGAAATGTCTTTTGAAATAGCTAACTGCTTTTTCGCGACATTCGGGTCAAAATCATCTTGCTTTAAGGCTTTGGCTAAACCAAACATATAAAGCAAAATAATGACTGAAAATGGTAAACCACATAACACCACGGCACTTTGCATGGAGTTAAAACTACCAGCTAATAATAAGCCGATACTTACAATGGTAATGACCACAGACCAAAAGATACGTAACCAGATCGGTGAATCACTATCACTGGTGCCCCCTTTCGAGGACAAATTGGCGATCATTAGTGTACCAGACCCAACCGGTGTCAAAAATAAAACGAAACAAATTACAACAACAATCCCGGCTATATATGGATTAAACGGGAGATATTCGAGTAATTTGAATAATGACAATGCCGGATCATTTAAAACCATATCACCTAAAGCTTTCTGTTTTTGATTAAGAATTAAATAAATTGCGGTATTTCCAAAAATCGAAATCCAAGCCAAAGTAAAACCAAGCGGAATTAAACAAACCCCTAAAACCACTTCACGAATCGTTCGACCTTTGGAAATGCGGGCAATAAACATACCTACAAAAGGTGCCCAAGCAATCCACCATGCCCAATAAAACACAGTCCACGAACCCAACCAGCCACTGGCCTTTTGATTGTATAAATACATATCAAAACTTTTGCCAATAAAATGGTCGAGATAGTCACCCACATTTTGAACCAGACCATTTAACAAATGGTTAGTCGGTCCTGTTAAAAACACAAATAACAATAGAGCATAGAGTAATCGCAAGTTAATGCGTGATAACCATGCCAAACCTTTTTCAATGCCAACCACTGTGGTGATGGTTGCCACAGACATCATCAGTAAAACAGCGGTAATTAAAGTAAGAGAGTTATGCGGTATTTCAGGAATTAAATAGCAAATGCCTGAGACTAATACTAAAGCACCAATACCCAAGTTAGTCACAAGCGAAATCACTGTCGCTAAAATACCAAAACCATCGACAAAGTCGCCCACCAAGCCATGAACACGCTCTCCAAAAATTGGATAGAGTGCCGAGCGTAATGCGAGAGGTAAATCTTTTCTAAAGGCAAAGTAACCTAAAGTCACGCCAAGCAAAGCATAAAGTACCCAGCCATGAATACCCCAGTGCAAAAAGCTATTGGTCATGGCATTTCGGGCGGCTTGAATGGTGCCGGCCTCACCTTCTGGCGGTCTTAGAAAATGGTCAACAGGCTCTGCAACGCCGTAATAAAGTAAAGCAATCCCAATCCCTGCCGAAAACAGCATAGAGGTCCAGGCCAAATAGCCAAACTCGGGTTTGTCGTCATCTTTACCTAACGGAATTTGCCCAACTTTTGAAAAAGCAAGCCAAGCCACAAAGCCTAAACACACCACAATCACCAGCATGTAATACCACCCGAAAAAGTGATTTACCTGCTCTTGTACAAAGGTCAGCCAAAACTGACTTTTTTCTGGAAACAGTACAAATAAGAGGCCAAAAATGCCGATACTGACTGCTGAACTCCAAAATACGAAACGATTTAACCGAATATGGTCTGAATAATATCCATTACCTTTCAACACCATCTTATTGCTCCTTGCAATCGGTGTATTTTTTCAAAAATAACGTGATAAGTACTGGACTTATGCGCATCATCCTATCCTTAAGAACTTCTGATTCTATCTCTTCTACCCCGAAGTAAGATTCAAAAATTCATTGATTTTTACATATCATACTTGTTATTGATTGAACGTTCAATCAATAACAAGTATGATAAAAAAAGTGCTATGATGCTCTGCAAGTTAACATGCTGAATTTAAAGCACCCATAAAAGTGCTGATGTGGACAATCATGACAAAACGCAGAGTAAAACCAGAGCATGTGCGCCGTGAAGAGATTATGAACGCTGCACTCGACGTAATTTATGAAGTGGGGTTATCCAATACCACCATTGCACAAATTGCAAAAAAAGCCGAGCTGTCGACCGGCATTGTCAGCCATTACTTTGGTGACAAACAGGGGTTAATAAATACCTGTATGCAAGAAATGCTAAATGTTTTGCGTCGGAAAACCGAACAGTACAGAGCAGAAGCAGATTCGCATCCAGAGAGCCAGATTAAGGCGATTATTGACTCTAACTTTGACATTAGTCAGGTCAACGAAAAAGCAATGCGGGTCTGGTTAGACTTTTGGTCTGCAAGTATGCATGTACCAGACTTAAGCCGCTTGCAAAAGATTAATGATCAACGCCTGTATTCCAACTTGAAGTTTTATTTTCTCAAGTTAATGGAAGAACAACAGGCCAGTGTTGCCGCTCGAGGTTTGGCAGCATTGATTGATGGATTATGGTTACGAGGCAGTTTAAGCCGTCATAACGAATTTGACAGCAACCTTGCCCGTTCCATTGCTTACGATTATGTACAAACGCAATTGCAATTTGCGAACAAGCCTTTGCAGGAGAGACAAAATGAATGATGCACAAGTTCATCAGTTGTATATCCATGGACGCTACGTTAAAGCAACTAGTGGTAAAACATTTAATAGTATTAACCCTGCCAACGGCGAAATTATCGCGACTCTTGAACAAGCATCTGAGCAAGATATAGAAGCTGCTGTAAAAAGTGCCCAACAAGGACAAAAAATCTGGGCAGCTATGACCGCTATGGAGCGTTCACGCATTTTACGCCGCGCTGTCGATATTCTTCGTGAACGTAATGATGAGCTTGCTCGACTTGAAACCTTAGACACAGGCAAAGCCTATAGCGAAACATCTACAGTCGATATTGTGACTGGTGCAGATGTACTCGAATACTACGCAGGACTTGCAACTGCCATTCAGGGTGACCAAGTTCCACTTCGCGAATCAAGTTTCTTTTATACACGCCGTGAACCATTAGGCGTAGTTGCAGGTATTGGGGCTTGGAACTATCCAATTCAAATCGCTTTATGGAAATCTGCCCCTGCTCTTGCAGCCGGCAACGCCATGATTTTCAAACCAAGTGAAACAACGCCACTCACTGCATTTAAACTTGCAGAAATCTATACAGAAGCTGGTTTACCAGACGGCGTATTTAACGTTGTACAAGGTGCTGGCCGTGAAATTGGTCAATGGCTCACTGAACATCCTGTGATTGAAAAAATCTCATTCACTGGTGGCGTTGAAACCGGCAAAAAAGTCATGGCAAGCGCTGCTGGCTCTACACTTAAAGAAGTGACCATGGAGCTTGGTGGTAAGTCACCACTGATTATTTGTGAAGATGCTGACCTGAACCGTGCAGCAGATATTGCAGTTATGGCGAACTTCTTTAGTTCAGGTCAGGTCTGTACCAACGGTACGCGTGTATTTGTTCCAAAATCACGTTTAGCCGATTTTGAAAAAGCTGTGGTAGAGCGTGTAAAACGTATTCGCATGGGCGATCCAATGGCTGAAGACACAAACTTCGGTCCACTCACTAGCTTCCCGCACATGGAAAAAGTGTTGTCTTTCATTGAGTCAGGCAAACAACAAGGAGCTAAAGTCTTAATTGGTGGTGGCCGTGCGACCGAAGGCGAACTTGCCAAAGGCGCTTATGTACTTCCGACGGTATTTAGTGACTGTACTGACCAGATGGCGATTGTTCAAGAAGAAATTTTTGGACCTGTCATGAGCATCTTAAGCTATGAAACCGAAGAAGAAGTCATCCGTCGTGCCAACGATACGACCTTTGGTTTGGCTGCCGGCGTTGTTACTCAAGACATTAGTCGCGCTCATCGGATTATTCACCAGATTGAAGCTGGTATTTGCTGGATTAACACCTGGGGCGAATCGCCTGCCGAAATGCCAGTAGGTGGCTATAAACAATCAGGTGTAGGCCGCGAAAATGGTCTCACCACTCTTGGGCACTACACCCGTATCAAATCTATTCAAGTTGAACTTGGCGATTATCAAAGCATTTTTTAATGCATCCATCGCTTTAAACACTTCAACCTAAATCACATATGCCGAGCAGTCTTTATAGATTGCTCAGGCAAACTGTTAGTAAAAAAAGGATAGCTATGAATATTAAAGAATATGATTACATTATTATTGGCGCAGGATCTGCCGGAAATGTACTCGCTGCACGTCTTACCGAAGACAAAGATACTACCGTTTTATTGTTAGAAGCAGGTGGTCCGGATTATCGTTTGGATTTCCGTACACAAATGCCGGCAGCTTTGGCCTACCCTCTTCAAGGCCGTCGCTATAACTGGGCTTATTTAACCGACCCAGAACCACATATGAATAACCGCCGTATGGAATGTGGTCGTGGTAAAGGTTTAGGTGGCTCATCTTTAATTAACGGCATGTGCTATATCCGCGGTAACGCAATGGATTTAGAACAATGGTCAACCCATAAAGGCCTTGAAAACTGGTCTTATGCCGACTGCTTACCTTATTACAAAAAAGCTGAAACCCGCGACATTGGTGGCAATGACTACCACGGTGATAGTGGCCCTGTTTCAGTTGCCACTCCTAAAAATGGCAACAATGTACTGTTCCATGCCATGGTTGAAGCAGGCGTACAGGCAGGTTACCCACGTACCGATGACTTAAATGGTTATCAGCAAGAAGGCTTTGGTCCAATGGACCGTACAGTTACGCCTAAAGGTCGTCGTTCAAGCACCGCACGTGGTTATTTGGATATGGCCAAAGGTCGTCCAAACCTGACCATTTTGACCCATGCGACAACCAATAAAATCTTGTTTAACCAAAAACAAGCGATTGGTGTGGAATATATTATTGGTGCTGACCAAAACAACTTACAACGTGCCTTGGCAAAACGCGAAGTATTGTTATGTGCAGGTGCAATTGCTTCTCCGCAAATTTTACAGCGCTCTGGTGTTGGTCAAAGTACCTTCTTAAAATCAATGGACATTGATGTGGTTCATGATTTGCCGGGCGTAGGTGAAAACCTGCAAGACCATTTAGAAATGTACTTACAATATAAATGTAAGCAACCCGTTTCTTTATATCCTGCCTTGAAATGGTATAACCAACCTGCCATTGGTGCCGAGTGGTTATTTAATGGTACAGGTATTGGCGCAAGTAACCAGTTTGAAGCAGGCGGATTTATCCGTAGTTCAGATGAGTTCACATGGCCAAACATTCAATACCATTTCTTGCCAGTTGCCATTAACTATAACGGTAGTAATGCCGTAAAAGAGCATGGTTTCCAAGCACACGTAGGTTCAATGCGCTCGCCTTCACGTGGTCGTATCAAACTTAAATCGAAAGATCCGTTTGAACATCCAAGTATCTTGTTTAACTACATGTCGACTGAACAAGACTGGCGTGAATTCCGTGATGCAATTCGTATCACGCGTGAAATTATGCAGCAACCTGCACTTGACCCATATCGTGGTGAAGAAATTAGTCCGGGCAAACATTTGCAATCCGATGCAGAGCTTGACGACTTTGTTCGTAACCACGCAGAAACAGCTTACCATCCTTCTTGTAGCTGTAAGATGGGTGAAGATGAAATGGCTGTAGTAGATGGTCAAGGTCGCGTACATGGTATGCAGGGTTTACGCGTAGTTGATGCCTCAATTATGCCGCTGATTATTACCGGTAACTTAAACGCAACCACCATTATGATTGCCGAGAAAATTGCAGATCAAATTCGTGGGCGTGAAGCGTTACCACGTTCAACTGCACCCTTCTATGTAGCATCATAAAACGCTTAAGGGCATATTTTTTATACAGAATATGCCCTTTATTTAAGATGTAAGCGTAAATATTAATAAGAACTATGTATGACAGAAAATAAGCAACTCAAAAGTGCTGATTTACATAAATATCGCATAAAACAAAAATTATCTTATTTTTATAAGCAAAAAACCCTTAAATGATTAAAGTTCAATCAACATAAATTTACTAATTAAATTTCAAAAACTTAAACAAGAAAATATACAGAAAATTATCTTATAAAAGCTTAATTTGATTAAATATAAATCATATTTATGATTTTGATGAACCCCATTTATTATAAAAATTGTCTTGTCAATGCAAAATTAGTCTAAAATATAGTGTGTTTGCGATAATCTCCATTAATTTTTATTTTTTTGAAGTTCTCTGTTTTGGAGAATTTTACTTTCGCATTTATATCCATTTTGTCTGGATACGCTGTCTAGGTTTCCTCACACCTTAAGTGACTCAAATAACTTATTTTAAGGTCCCCCTTACATGAAGAAGTTTTTGAAATACCTTCTGGTATTAATCATTCTTATTTTAATTGCAGGTATCGTTTTCTTGTTTAGACCGATTGCGTCAAAACAAGTACAAACTGCAAAAGATGAGCCTGTTGTTGATGCTGTTCTTGTTGGCGGCGGCATCATGAGTGCTACTCTCGGTACTTATTTCACAGAGCTTGAACCAAACTGGCAAATCCGTATGTATGAACGTCTTGACCAAGTTGCTCAAGAAAGTTCAAACGGCTTTAACAATGCCGGAACAGGCCACTCTGGCTTTATGGAAATGAACTATACCGAAGAAAAAAACGGTAAGATGGAAATTGTCAAAGCTGAAAAAGTTGCTTCTCAGTTTGAAGTGGCTAAACAGTTCTGGTCATATCAGGTAAAACAAGGCGTTTTAGCTGAACCAAAAACATTCATTAACCCAGTTCCACACATTGCTTTCGTTTGGGGCGATAACGTTCAGTTCTTAGAAAAACGTTATGCTGCCATGATTCAAAGCCCGTTGTTCAAAGGTATGAAATTTACTGAAGACCCAGCTGTGATTAAGCAATGGGCACCTTTAGTCATGAACGATCGTGATCCAACTCAAAAAGTTGCAGCGACTCGTATGGAAGTTGGTTCAGACGTAAACTACGGTTCAATCACGAACCAGTTGGTGAAACACTTAAACCAAAACCCAAATTTCAAATTACAGACTTCAACTGAAGTTTCTGGCATCAGCCAAAATGATGACAAAACTTGGACTGTAACTTTCAAAGATTTGAAAACTGGTAAAACAGATCACGTTAAAACACGTTTTGTGTTTATCGGTGCAGGTGGTGCAGCGGTTAAATTATTGCAACTTACTGGTCTACCAGAAGCGAAACAATATGCCGGCTTCCCTGTAGGTGGTGAGTTCTTAATTACTGATAACCCAGCAATTACGTCTCAACATACTGCAAAAGTATATGGCCGTGCTGAACTTGGTGCGCCTCCAATGTCTGTACCACATATTGATACACGTTATATCGACGGTAAAAAATATGTATTGTTTGGCCCATTTGCAACGTATTCAAACAAGTTCCTGAAAAATGGTTCTCAGCTTGACTTGCTTGCCTCTACCAACAAAAACAACGTTTTACCAATGACGACTGTTGGCTTGGAAAACCTTGATCTTGTGAAATACTTGGTAAGCCAAGTGATGATGTCAGACCAAGACCGTCTAAATGAACTTCGTAAATACTACCCAGATGCGAAAGCTGAAGACTGGCGCTTAAGCCAAGGTGGTCAACGTGTTCAGATCATCAAGAAAGAACCGGGTAAACCTGCAACACTTCAATTCGGTACAGAAATCTTTGCTTCTAAAGACGGCGCTGTAACTGCATTGTTAGGTGCGTCTCCGGGTGCTTCGACTTCTCCATACATCATGCTGAACTTGCTTGAAAAAGCTTTCCCACAGCAAACTGAAGGTAAGTGGAACCAGAAGCTTCATGAAATTGTAGTTTCTTATAAGCAAGACTTAAGTAAAGACCCTGCGTTACTCGACAAAGTTCGTCAGTACACAAGTTCTACACTTGGCTTGAACTATACATCTCCATTCAAAGCTGCAAACGATGAAACTGCTGCTGCCCCTGTTGCAAAAGCAAACTAAGTTTGATGATGTATAAGTAAAATATCAAAAGGATGAATTTCGATTCGTCCTTTTGTTTTTTTAGACCACAGTTGAGACATTTAGACTAGCTATGACGCCTTTAAACTCATCACCTCGCCTCTTATCATTTTGTTTTAAGCTCGTGCTTGTTTTGCTACTGGCTTATCTTTTGTTGAGCGGGTTTTACATGTGGATGATTGGCGGTACCGCAATTTATGTCAGCTCAGCCGTGTTACTTGCCATTACGGCTTATGCATTTAAGCTCGGTAAATATCAAAAATTATGTGCTGTTTTAAATGTGTTGATGAGTGCAGCCGCGATATATTTGAGTACTGCACATTTGTTTTTCACCCCTGTTCAAATCTTTATATTTTTACCTGCACTGTTTTTTATTCTACTGGCTTTTGCTCGCCTAAATAAACTTCGCAATGTATTTAAGATTTTAATATTGATCAGTTTATTGGTTTGGTCAGGTATTCACTTTGCACAGCTTAAACAACTTCAAGCCTATTATAAAACCCAAGACACAGGTCAAAGCTGGCAACAATATGGTGCTTTATAAAGGCATTTTTCATTCTATATTTTCAAATTAATACGCGCTCTTTTTCACATGAAGTTCATCAGTAAAACTGAACATCATCTACAGAATTCCTTTTAAGAAAAAATATTCATAACAATCTAATTTATTTAGAAATATATCGAGCATATTCGCGATTGAACCCACCTCATCTACACGCTAGATTAGCTAAATTATTTTTCTCCCTTTACGTTGTAATTTATGAAAATTTTAGATGGTGGTTTAGGCCGTGAATTGGCCCGTCGTGGCGCTCCATTTCGTCAACCAGAATGGTCTGCTCTGGCACTCATTGAAGCTCCTGAAACAGTAAAAGAAGTCCACCTCGACTTTATTAACGCGGGTGCAGAAGTCATTACGACTAACAACTACGCTGTTGTACCATTTCACATTGGTCAAGAACGCTTTGAAACTGACGGCGTGCGTTTAATTAAAGTTGCGATTGAACAAGCAAAAAATGCAGTTAAAGAAAGCGGCAAAAATGTCAAAATCGCCGGCTGCTTACCCCCTTTATTTGGTTCTTACCGCGCAGACTTGTTTCAGCCTGAACAAGCGAAAAACCTTGCTGAGCCCATCATTAACACATTGGCACCAGAGGTTGATTTCTGGCTCGCTGAAACTCAATCTTGCTTAAAAGAAGTTGAAACAGTACATGCCTTGTTACCACAAGATGGTAAAGATTATTGGGTGTCTTTTACGCTGCAAGATGAAATCAAACATGAACAAGCACTCCTTCGTTCTGGCGAAACCATGCAACAAGTGGCTGAGTTTATAAACAAATCAAATGCCAAAGCCGTATTGTTTAACTGCTGTCAGCCTGAAGTGATTTTGCAGGCGATTAATGAAATTAAAGGACTCATTCCAGAGTCTGTACAAATTGGTGCTTATGCCAACGCTTTCCCACCGCAAGATGAAAGTGCTACTGCCAACGATGGTCTGGATGAAATCCGTAAAGACTTAGATGCGCCGGCTTATCTTGGTTTTGCAAAACAATGGCAGCAAGCAGGTGCAAGTCTAGTTGGCGGTTGCTGTGGTATTGGCCCAGAACACATTGCTGAACTTTCTCAATTTTTTAAAGAATAAATACCATGTCTGCTGCCAAAATCGGATTATTGTCTCTTACAGCGTTGGTATTTAGCTCTATGGTGGGGTCAGGTGTATTTAGCCTCCCCCAAAATATGGCTCAGGTTGCCAACGGCTCTGCCCTTCTTGTTGCATGGCTCATTACCGGAGTCGGCATTATTTTCTTGGCGCTCACGCTATTGCATTTGACCCGCCAACGACCAGACCTAGACGGCGGTATTTATAACTATGCGCGAGAAGGTTTTGGAGACCTGATTGGGTTTTGCTCGGCGTGGGGTTATTGGTTGTGTACCACCATTGGTATTGTAGGGTATGTCGTGATTGCCTTTTCAGGTGTTGGTATGTTTACCGACAGCAAAGACCATATTATTTTTGGTGAAGGCAATACGCTTTATTCCCTGATTGGTTCAAGTATTTTTGTATGGCTGGTACATTGGTTAGTGAGCCGAGGTATTAAAGAAGCTGCTGTAGTGAATTTATTGGCCACCATTGCCAAAATCATTCCAATGGTGGTTTTCATCTTCTTTACTTTCATTGCCTTTAAGTTTGATTTATTCAAACTCAACTTAAATGATTTCTCTTTAAAAGTTCCGCTTTGGCAGCAAGTTAAAGACCTGATGCTGATTACCCTTTGGGTATTTACAGGTATTGAAGGTGCTGTGGTTTTATCATCACGCGCAAAAAACCGTAATGACATTGGTAAAGCGACCATTTTAGGTGTGTTACTGGCGTTAAGTTTTTATGTAATGGTCACCGTATTGGCTTATGGTGTGGTGAGTCGTGAAGCGCTTGCAGGCATGCATAACCCATCGATGGCGACCATTTTGCAGCAACTGATCGGTCTACCGGGTACTGTCATTATTACCATCGGGTTGATTATTTCTGTTTCTTCGTCTTATTTAAGCTGGACGTTATTTGCGACCGAAATTCCATTTTTGGCTGCAAAAAATGGTGCATTCCCTAAATTATTTTTAAAGAATAATCAGAACAACGTACCCATTTCATCACTTTGGCTCACAACGATTGTGGTGCAAGGTTCACTCATTGCCGTGTATTTTTTCAATAAAAACTATACTCAGCTTTTATTGATTTCATCGGTCATGATTTTGCTGCCTTATTTTCTGGTGTCGGCTTTTTATCTTAAAGAATCAATTCGCCACAAACGCACACCACATATTGCCATTGCAAGCGTTGCTTCAATCTATGCGCTTTGGTTGCTCTATGCCGCAGGGTTAGACTTACTGCTGTTGTCTGGCGTGTTGTATTTGGTCGGCTTGGTTATTTTTTCAATCAGCTACTTTGAGCATAAAAAATCGCTTAAACAAAACCAACTCAATTAATCACCTCAACCACTGTTGCCCCATTTCAGCAGTGGTTTTTTTCAATTAAATGCTCTCTATTTTGCAGACTGTGACTGCTTTAAATGCAATCTTAAAATACGGCGTAATTCTAAAATCGCCTCTGGTGTGGTTTGAATCGAATGCCCACCTTTAATAATCAGCTCTGACTGCTCGCCACCCAAATGTGAACTTTGATAAGGCACAATCCCATCACTCATTTTGGACTTATCTGTGGTGCCATTTATATTACCCATAATCGAGTGATAGACCACGTTGGACGATGGCTGAATGGCTTGGGTGAGCTGCATAAAGTTAGAAAAACGACTTAAATTACTCGCTCCATTTTCAATTAAGCCCTTTCTGAGTTTTGTATTTTTCTCATCTCTCATTTCAACTGCAATAAAAAAGTCAGCCGGTAAACGGATAACACGGCGGGCAATTTGGGTAAACCAGCTGTCGGCATAGTCAGTACCATGATGCGGTGCTGACACAAAAACAACCCGCTTAAAATAGGGCAAACTTTTGAACTGAAAACGCTCTCGAATTACCGGATTTTCTTTTAAACGGTTTAATTGGGCTTCATTCATTTTTTGCATGGCTTGCTCCGTAACATCGGCATCGCTTACCAATAATCGGCTAATCACTCCGCCCATACTATGCCCGACTAACACAGCATCGTGTGCAGCATAACTGTCTTTGGCAATGTTTTGAAAAGCCTGATTCAGCAAAGAATAAATCTGAAAACGACTTTCAAAAATTGGCATATTGGTTGAGTAAAACACCTGCCAAACTTGATAATTATTCCTTAATTCGGCATCGCCCATAATGTCGTTAGTTAGGCTCACCCACGCTTCTGGGCTACTTGCCAAACCATGAATAAACACAATGATTTTTTTATTGGGGTTAAAGGGTTCTAGCATATATAAATGCGGCATGATCAAATTAGATTCTTTATTCACTAAAGACCAATAACCCGCCGCACCTAAATTATATTTTGACAGCCACAGCCCATAAGGTGCCGAATAGTTTGCAGTCAGCGGATAATCCACACCTTCAACCTTTACACGATCCTTTCGGTACGGGTCGAACATGGCAATTTCTAAGTCTGCCCCAGCAATCACCTGTTCTGCTGTCGCTTTTTGTTTTGGATAAGCAATGGCCGTCACGGGAAAGAAACGTGGCAAATGAATATTGGAATTCGTCTCGTGAGCATAAAAAGTATCGGGGTCTAAAATGAAACCATGATTTACATCATGCTCCTTACGTCCAACAATAAACTCTGCGCCTAAACCGTCCCTACGGTTAACGGTATTGAACCCTGAAAAGTTCATGTTATAGCTGGAGCGAAAAGTATCGACCTCAATGTTTTGTACATCTAAGGCATGATCAAAATTGACATGGTACTCATGCCCGTCTGCTTTGAGCAAAGGGGGAAAATGAAGCGTATTTAAATGATTAAAATACGTGGTCATAAGCTTCGACAAAGCCACGTTATAAAAAATACGTACCTGATTTTGGCGATGGTCGAACACTCGGTCGAAAGGCGACTCTTCTGAGTCAAACAAATAAACATAGCTATAGCGCAAGCTCTTATCATATAAAGCCAGCTCTTGCTCAACACAACCATTACTTTTACTGCTATTACACTGACTACTACGCCCAACGTCTAAAGCTTTTGCCAAATAAATTTCACTGAGTGCAGCATAACGCTCTTCTCTGCTGCTATTTTCAGACAGGCTTTGTACTTGCTTTAAACAATCATCAAAATTTTGCAGGCAGGTTTTTTCATTTTTTTTGACCAAGTACAGCAAGTTTTGCGTTTGATGACTTAAGGTACCGTCGGTCAAAATACTTTCATTTTTACTTTTTAACGCGCTACTTAAGTTACTTTCTTTTAAATGAATGACCTGACAACCGCTGAGCAGTCCCATTATTGTGAGCATGAAATAATGGCTAGACTTTGTCATTGCGCATTCCTTTCGCGAGTGTATTTCCCCATGCATCATTATGCCTGTAAAGCTGTGAACGAACAATTTCAGCTCAGCTTTGATTGCCATTTATTCAAAAAATAAAAGCCCGAATTCGTTTAAATTCAGGCTATTTGAACAACTACTTTTAAGCTTGTTTAAACTTCTGCTGTGAAGCCAAATACGAAAAATAGAGTATAGGTAAAATAAACGGCGCTACACTCCAAAAGTCAAAATAAACATACAGCACAGCCCCCATAAAAGCACCAATCACAAAGCCAATGACAATACTGGCACTTTTAAGCAAGCTTGCCCGATTGGCTTCATTATTGTTTTTGAGCAAGTTGGCAATATCTATACCAAGCTGAGTGGTGTTGCCTGTCATCATGGTACTTGGGCTAATATTTTTAATAAGCGTTTTACTGGAAGTATTACGAATAGCCAAGGCAATTAGACCAAGTCCCCCCGTGAGGGCAACGGTAATTGCATCGGCATTTTTAAATGGCTCGAAGTACAGCCCTGACACCATAAAGGCAAACAGGAAAATAGCTTCAAATAAAAATAAATAAGACAGCGTTTTGTGTTTGACCTGACTACGGTCAATTAACAGTTTGGTAATCACCACAGTCAAAATAAATAGTGGAATAGCAGCAAGCTTAATCCATACTCCCGTACCGCCTTTTACTAAGGCTGCCCCTGCCAGTACCAAGTTACCTGTAACGTGCGCAGTAAAAAAACCAAATAATGCAATAAAGCCAATGGTATCAATTGCCCCACCCACCATTGTCAGTAAAACAGGATCTCGACATATGGCCCATGTACTTTGTGTCTCTTGCTGATTTGAGGTCTCTGGCATAAGCTGCATCCTGTTATTTTAAAGTCATTACATTCGGTACAAAGATGTTTTAAAAAATCTAAAAACAAATCAAAGCTAAAGCATTTATAAAAACAAAAAAGCATGTAAAAACATAGGGTGTTTAATGTCGCAACACTGTCTTCAAAACAGCAACAATGTGATTTGTCTCTTTTTAAATCACAAAATGTTTTTCATCTTCAAATCAATTTGACCTCTAAAACCGTTCTGACTATGATGAAGCCGTGAGTTTTGCCAGTATTTCGCACAAATAACTTTGTGCTAAGTGATTGATAAAGAAAAAACAAAGAGAAGGAACATGTCTTTTTATAATTTTTTAGTTTTTTTAGGTGGATTATTATTTGTATCGCTTGCCTCTGCTGGCTACAAGCATCCCGCACAGCGTGACTTTTATTTAAAATGCATTACAGCCGGACATAGCCGCTCAAGTTGTCTGTGTATTTACCACCGTTTAGAGCGTCAATACTCTCCTAAATTTATGCATAAACTTGGCAGTTTAAGTCTACAAAGCCCAGAAGTACCACGTGATTTTGTGAAAACCATGCTGCGTACAATGCAACAGTGCCAGCCATAAAGCTACGCGTTGATTAAAGCAAATCGGCCAGCTTTCTAATTTCTTCCATCACTGCCTTACAAGCAGGCGTTAAATAGCCCTGTTTAGAAATAGACAAAGAAATATAGCGCTTTAGGGCTGGATTAATGATTTTTGCAGCTTGAATTGGGGTGTATTGGCTGGCCTTTTTTAAAGCTTGTGGCCCTAGCATGGTATACATGCGAGATTCGGCAACCAAATGGGTTTGTAAACTAATCGAGTCAGCCTCAAACACAATGTTCAGGTCTACCCCATTTTCATAAGCCATGTGGTCTAAAAAATTGCGCCAGTTACTTGGCCTGCAAAAAGTGACCAGTGGTAACTGACTGACCTCTTTAAATTCGACTTCATTTGCCTGAGTAAGCACATCTCCTTCACAACCGACTAAGTAAGTATCGGCTTGGGTAAGATAAACATCACCCTGTTTTGGTGTCGGGTTAAACCGATAAAGTATGGCTAAATCGACGCTGCCATCTTCAAGCCATTTTTCTAAATGCACGCCTTGCCCTTCACGCACCGACAGTTTAATTAAGGGATATTTCTCTTGAAGCACTTTATAGAGAGTCGATAGCAAAGGATGAGAAGTAGACGGCAAACTGGCGATACGAACCGTACCAATCGGGGTATCGGTCGAGTGCAAAATTTCATTATTAAGTTGGTCGGTCACATTCAGCCATGAACGAATTTTAGGAAGTAAATGTTGGCCTAAATCGGTGAGTTCGACACCGCGTCCAGTTCGGTTAAACAAACGTCCACCACATTGCGCCTCAAGCTCGTTCATTTGCCGACTAATTTGCGGTTGGTTGGTGTTATGCAGCATCGCGACTTTGCTTAAGCTACCGAGTTCCACCGCATCTAAAAATATTTTCCATAATTCATAATTCATCGATTCTTCCTAAATCGTAAACTTGCACTTTTGAGCTATACATTTTCAGTATAACTGAAATTCAAGAATTAGTAATTCCTATATAGCTCACCTATTTCTATACTCCAATCATGTTCTCTACAACACGATTTAAGTCAGATTAAGAACCAGAGAATATTTAATTAAACTGTATAGGAAGTACGATTATGAGTTTAGATTTACGTGGATTGACCCCAGCACCTGTGACTCCTTTTACCCGTGACGGACAAGTAGACCATGATGCGATTCAACGTTTAGGTTCATGGTTAGGCAGTATTGATGGTGTGAAAGGCTTGGTTGTTCTTGGGCATGCAGGTGAAGGAACATTCTTGTCGCAAAAAGAACAAATGCAGGTCATCGAAAGCTTTGTTAAATCTGTAGATAATAAAATTCCGGTAATCGCAGGGATTACACTCGAAGGTACTTCTGTTGCAGCAGAAGAAGCAAAACGTGCCGTGAGTGCTGGTGCTTCGGCAGGTTTAATTTACCCTTCACATGGTTGGTTACGTTTTGGCTATCAAAAAGGCGCACCACAAGACCGCTATAAAGCGATTTATGAAGAAAGCGGTTTACCATCTATTTTATTCCAATATCCAGATGCGACTAAAGCCACTTACGATCTAGAAACTCTACTTGATATTTCTGCACAGCCAGGTGTGTTTGCCATGAAAAATGGTGTACGTAACATGCGCCGCTGGGATGTTGAAATTCCGATTATTCGCCGTGAACGTCCAGACTTACAAGTGTTGACTTGCCACGATGAATATCTGCTTCACACCATGTTTGATGTAGACGGCGCTTTGGTTGGCTACGGCAATATTGCTCCTGAGCTTTTAATTGAAATGATTAAAGCAGGTAAAGCCAAAGATTACGCTAAAGCACGCGCTATTCACGACCAATTATTACCAGTGACTCGCAATGTCTATCACCGTGGTTCACACATGGAAGGCACGGTCGCGCTTAAACATGCATTAGTTGCTCGCGGAATTTTGGACCATGCCACTGTGCGTTCACCATTGCTTCCACTTGCAGAGGGTGCTGAGCAAGAAATTCATGATGCGATGCGTCAAGCGGGAATTGGCAAGGTCGATTTAACCCAAGCCGTTGCTTAAATTCGATTCGGGCTAGCATGTACGCTAGCCTTTTTTTCCTGTACGCTGCCTGAGGCCAAACATTGGGCATGTCTCTTAAAAATAATAATAAAAGCATGCAAACTGTGGTGAACAGGTAGTGCGAAATAGAACAACAAAACTACGAGGAATGTAGTGATAAGGAGATAGAAGATGACAAATCTAGCGGATGTAGAACAAATTAGTCATCATCAAAAAAATGCGGAAATTATTGCAAGACTTGAACGGCTACCCGTCACTGGTCGAATGCAATTTATGCGAATTACCATTGGTATAGCGACCTTTTTTGACGCTTATACTGTTCTTGCGATTGCCTTTGCTTTACCTCAACTCATTACCGAATGGCACCTGACGCCTGCCTATGTCGGTGCGATCATTGCCGCGGGCTATGTCGGGCAACTGGTCGGTGCGATCTTTTTTGGTTCACTTGCCGAAAAAGTCGGTCGTTTAAAAGTACTGTCTTTTACCATTTTACTGTTTGTGGCAATGGATATTTCATGTCTATTTGCATGGAGCGGAATGTCACTGTTAATTTTCCGTTTCTTGCAAGGTGTTGGAACAGGTGGCGAAGTGCCTGTTGCGAGTGCCTACATTAACGAGTTTATTGGTGCAGAAAAGCGCGGTAAGTTTTTCTTGCTCTATGAAGTTTTGTTCCCACTTGGCCTAATGTTTGCAGGCATGGCAGCATTTTTTCTGATGCCAATTTATGGCTGGAAAGTCATGTTTATTGTGGGCTTAATTCCATCGATACTGGTTATTCCTTTACGGTTTTTCTTGCCTGAGTCACCACGCTGGCTTGCTTCAAAAGGCCGTTTTAAAGAAGCAGATCGAGTCGTCAAAAGCTTTGAAGACGGTGCCATTAAAAGCGGTAAAACCTTGGCTGAACCTGTGGTTAAAGAAATTAACTCGCAAGGCATGGCAAAAACCGACTGGCGTGAACTGTTCCGTGGCATTTACCGCAAACGTACCTTTACCCTATGGGGCATGTGGTTTTGCGTGTATATGGTGAACAATGCCATGGTGACTTGGCTGCCATCTCTCTACAAACAACACTTTGGTCTGTCGCTGCAAACCAGTTTAGGTTATGGCTGGATTACTTCGGGCGTAGGTGTGGTTGCTTCTATTATCTGTGCGTTAATGATTGATAAAGTGGGTCGCCGCCCTTGGTACAGTGCAGCGTTTTTCTTGGCGATTATTCCACTCATGAGCCTAACGATTTTAGGTGCCAAATCGGCAATGGAAGTGGTGATTTTAGCAACGATTAGCTATGCCATTTTGCAAACCATTTCATTCTCTTTATACCTTTACGCTGCCGAACTTTACCCTACTCGCCTACGTGCGATAGGCATTGGTTTTAGTACTGCTTGGTTACGTGCCGGCTCTGCAATTGGGCCGGTTATGGTCGGCCTCGTGGTTGGTGGCTATGGCATTCAATATGTGTTTAGTGTACTTGCCGTTGTGGCGCTCATTGGTGGCCTAGTGACCTTCTTGTTTGCTATTGAAACCAAAGGCCAAGTGCTCGAAGAACTCTCTCCTTAATTCACCCATTTTATAAAAAGCTTGCCTAGCTTCATTGTTAGGCAAAGGGCTTATTCATGCTTAAAAAAGGAATTTAAAATGAATAAATATTTGCTATGGGGCTGTATTGGTTTAGGCAGTGTAAGCAACGCTTATGCAGAGCTTCCTCAAGAATTTGGCAAGTTAGAATTAAAACTCAACACCCGTTACTGGAACGATGAAGGCACTGCCCACCCCACGCTCGCTAACCCTTCGCCTTCGTCGAGTGAATATGAACAAAGTGCGTTAGGGCTTGAGTTAAATTATCAGTCACCTTACATGTGGGACTGGCTTGGGGTGGATGGTTCACTTTATGCAGTCACTAAGTTATTTGACTCTGGCAAACCGAGCGCTCAGCTTTTAGAGGTCGAAAATAACGGCAAGCTCGATCAAAACTTTGCGACTTTAGGGCAGCTCTATATCAAGGCAAAACTCGGCGATAAAGGCGAAATTAAATTAGGCCGTCAGTTGCAAGACTCGCTATTGCTTAAAAGCACCAATAACCGCGCGGTGCCCGATACTTTTTCGGGTGTGAGTGGTCAGTTTCAACTGAATGACCAACTACAGACCTACATTGCCTACTATGACCGCTGGAAACCTCGCAGCATGGATAGTTTTGAAAAATTCGTGACTGAAAATGATGAGCATATTGACTATGTCGGCTTGCTTGGTGCCAACTATCAGTACAAAAACTGGAGCGTGAATGCCGAATATTTAAGTAGCAAAGATTATTTAAAAAAGTACGGGGCAATTGCGCAATATAAATTGCCCCTGCATGGGCTTGTGTGGACATTCAACACAGGGGCTTTTTTCTCGCGTGATGATGGCAAGCTGTTTAAATGCGGTGCAGAAACCGAGCTGGACTGTGTCAAAGGCCAAGACATTAACAATCGTGGCAATGGTTACTTTGTCGATGTAAATGTAGCCAAGAATAATATTGAAGGCGGCATAGCCGTTTCAAAGTTTGATGGTTTTTGGATAGAAGATAACTTTGCCGTACACTCTGATCGTAACTCGGTTTTGACGCAAGACCACGGTACTAACCCATTTCCAACCTCGTCGACCATTGGCCCTGACTTTACCAATAACGATGAAACCGCCATTGCCCTTCGGCTGAAATATAACTGGAAAGACTATGTGAAAGGTTTAAAAACCGAGGCGAAGTATATTTATGGTTTTGGTGCTCACCAAAGTAACATTAGCAGTGATATTGAAGGTAAAGAGCGTTACTTTGACTTTACGGTAAGTTATGCCTTGCCGTGGGTAAAAAACATAGATGTGCGTTATTCATTTTTGCATTATGAGTCAAAGTTTGAAAATGCAAACCTAGGTGAAAAAATAAATGGCATGTCTCGGAAAGATTGGGACCAGCACCGTGTATTTATTAATTACCGTTATACATTTTAAGCATAGGCTGAACATTTAGGTTACAAAATCATGATTATAACTATGTAAAAGCACTGGTCGTAATCATGATTTTTTAACTAAAAATATTACGCTACCGCACTTTGATTAAATGCTTCAACAACGCCAAATATCTTGTCAGCATCCCTATCAGCAAACACGCCATCAATACCTTCATAGTGAATTTGATTGAACGGTGGTTCATAAAGTTGAGACGCTTCTAAAGTTCCGCGCATAGTTAAATGGTCAATAATCATCTCTACGAAACGGATTTGTTTTTCGTTATATGTAGTGCCATGTAAATAATTTGAAAATGCCTCTTGTACTGCCTGCCGATCTAAACCCACTAGAGAACGGATAAAGAGAGTTAAAGACTTTTCTGTACCAAAACACTTTTCAAATTTTTCTTTACTCTCGACTTCTTGTGCTTCAAAGACAAAACGCTCTAACTCAATTAAGTCAGTCGGGGTTAATGCTAGGCCACGTTTTAATTTTGCGATAGTAATATGGTTTTCATTTGCCTTAATAAAATTTTCAACACGCTTACGATATTGTGCAAGATTGACACCGCTAGAAACGACAGGAATATCAATTGCTACTGCATTACCAATTTCATCATCTAGCATGGAATAAACAATGGTAGAGGTGGATTTCTCAATCAGTTTTACTAGGCCACGAATACGTTTACGCATCGATTCAAGCATTGGAAGTGTAATATCTTTCCAATATTCAGCAGTTTGAATTTCTTGAATTAAAGTGATTTGTGCAGCAACAACAGGGATATTTTCTTTAGTCTCTAGCTTAGATGCAACTTCAATCACTTTATTAGCATACGTTTGAATTGCTTTATTGTTCTTTGCTAATACTGCAAGTTCAAGGTTATAGCACAACATATCAAATAACTTTGCTTCTAGGGTTTCAGCCTCAAGCTCATTTGGTAATTTTGAAATATGCTCGCGTAATATGCCCATAGATAGGTCATCTAAATTATTCCAAGCATCATCATTTTTGAAATGTTCAACATATTCGAGTTCAGACCGCACAATGAAATTCTCATTGTTCATCGATCTCACTTCTGTCTGTAAGCTTAGACGAATATCTTGCTGTACTGCTTTTAATTCTTCAGTCTCAAAATCTTTGGTATTCAATAAACTTAAAATATTTAATCGAGCTTTAAATAATCGCTGTCCCAACGGTTCAGTCGTAGAGACTGGAGCACCTTCAGGGTTTTCATTAAAATATTCAAAGTTTGAGCAATAATCGAAAATATAAAACTCTTTTTTATCTTGTTCTGGTGCAAATAGCTCTTTACACAGTCGTGTACCTCGCCCAATCATTTGCATAAATTTGACTTTAGAACGTACCGCCTTAAAGAACACCAGATTAACCACTTCAGGTACATCAATACCTGTATCAAGCATATCCACAGATATAGCTATTTGTGGGTCTGGCAGGTCTTTTTTACTAAAACCATCGATTAAACTTTGCGCGTACTTAGTCGCGTGAGTAATTACACGTGCAAATTTACCATCATATTGCGGATAGTTTTTGTCGAAGCGCTCGGCAATGAAATTAGCATGATTTTGATTTACGGCGAAAATAATTGTTTTTCCTAACCGATCACCACCTTCTACCTTAATGCCATTTTCCATTAAGTGTTGAAGCATCTTATCGACTGTACCCGTATTAAAGAGTTCTTTATTAAGTTTGGATGCTGAAACCTCTTCCGGTGCATCTCCCCCTTCCCAGTCCAATTCAATCCAATGCTGTTTTTCTTCTTCTGAAAGTTCATCATATTTCACGCCTTCACGCATGAATTTAAGAGGAACTGAATAGGCTTTTGGTGGTACTAGATAACCATCAGCAATAGCTTGATCGAGATCGTAGTAATCGGTTGGGACACCACTTTCTAAACCAAACAATGCATAAGTATCACGATCCACTTCATCTCGCGGTGTTGCAGTTAAACCAACTAATAAACTGTCAAAGTAGTTAAAAATCTCACCAAATTTTTGATAAACACTACGGTGTGCTTCATCAACAATAATCAGGTCAAACATACCTGTACCGTATTTACGGGTTCCATCTGCATTCATTTCATCAATCAGGCCCATCATTGTGTGATAGGTAGAAAGATAAACTCGTCCGTTTTGGTTCTTACTATCGACTAAGTTTACTGGTGCAGCATCAGGTAAATTGGCTTTAAAAGCATTGGTCGCTTGATTGACTAATGATGTTCTGTCAGCAAGGAAGAGTACTTTTTGCACTACATTAGCTTTCATCAATACATCAACCAATGCAATCGCTGTACGGGTTTTACCTGTACCTGTCGCCATAATGAGCAAGCCAGCACGTTCTTTACGTTGATACGCTGCAAGCATGGCTTTAATGGCACGAGTTTGGTAATAACGCTCAACAATTTCCGCATTAATTGGGAAACTACTCAGATCAGGATTGTTTTTACGTCGTTCAATAAGCCGTTTAAGTTCTGCCTGAGTATAAAATCCATGGACTAGTCGTGGCGGGCCGCCCTGCACATCGTTCCAAATTCGAGTTTTGTAGCCATTGGTATAGAAAATTACAGGCCGTTGCCCTGTTTGTTGTTCTAAACAATCCGCATAAAGCTTTGCTTGTTGTTGTCCAATATCAGGATTGACAGATGTACGTTTTGCTTCAACAAGCGCTAAGGGTAAGCCATCAGCATCATAAAGCACATAATCAACTGAGCCTTTACCTGATGAGTTTGGCATACCTGTAACTGGTACTTCTTCGCGTACGGTGTCACCAATTTCCCAACCTGCCTCTTCAAGAAGTAGGTCAATTTTAAGTTTACGGGTTTCGTCTTCTTTATAGTCGGTATGATCTTCGATTTTGCTATTGGCAATTTTGGCTTGTTCGACTTGCTGACGAATCTGCGCTCGTTCTGCATCTGCTTGAGCGAGTAGTTTTTCTCGTTCTTCTAAATTTGCAGATTGTTCAAACAGTCGTTGTTCTAATTCACGTAGGGCTTTATGTTGTTCTGCAAACTGTTTTTCTTTAGCTTCAGTTTCTTTTTGCAGTTGCTCTTTGTTGGCTGTGATTTGCTGGGTGTTATCAGCATTTGGAATCAGTTTTGGGTTAAATAAAATAGACTGAGAACGATCTTTTGAAGGTGAACCGTAATTACGTTCAAACCAAACATACATCAAAAATAAATGGCTGATGTGTTTTACCGTTTCTTCGGTGGTGAGGTATTTGAACTTTTTCCCATGAACGGCACTGTTGCCAACCATGCGAATATTGTCCATTTTGTCCCAAATATAAGGGGGAATGAGATCTTTAAATTTTATGTCATTGAGTAAGTTATGCAGTGATGCATCATAGGGTTGGGTGAGTTTTTTGTCGTATTGATAGAGCCATAAAACAAGGTTTTCGAGCGATGAACGTGCCGCAGCAAGCGCAAACTGAGGAGAAATATACACGAGCTTTTCAGCTTCTTTAGCCGTAGCCGCTAAGCTTTTAAATTCAGGCTCTAAAAACTGAAAGTTACTCATGTATATATTCCCTCATATTTTTAATGAAATGTTATAAAATACCGTTAAATGCTTGGTTTTGTAGTGATTTAAATAATTCATCTAGTTTGTTTAAATCGTGAGTAAGTATTGTTCCAAGCTGTTTAAATTTATCACAAATTTCTATAAATTTTTCTTGCTTAGCCAAAGGTGGAAGTAGCACTGTAACTTTATTCAAATTTGCTTGATTAATCCCTGAAATAGTAGATTTTGTAATGTAAGGAATAATAAATTTATTTCTAACATCGTTATTATTTAAATAATGATAAAGAAATTCAGGCAAAACTTTTACAAGATTCGGACTTAATCTAATTAACGATGATTCAAAAATCATGTTCTGTTCAGAGCATTCAATAAGACATGCTTTTGCAGCACCATCGTAGGTTAATGAACGTCGAGCAATTAAGAGGTCTTTATTTGTGATCTTATACTTTTCAATTTCTTCATTGCTAATATTAACTTGTTTTAAATTATCGGGTTTAACAACGCCATAAAAGACATCTCCCATATGCACCATTGGGGTTCCCCCTAAATCTACATATGTTTCTTTAGGGAAATAAGCTCCACTTATTAACTTTTTAGCTAAAAGTGATTCAAGATTAACCAAATCCCACCCTTTAGGATTACTCACAGGATCACCAAACATATCAATAAACGTGGCTTGTAAAAGCTGGTCTAGCTTTTTAATCGCTTGCTGACGTTTTTGGCGTAACTCATCCGCTTTATCTAAAATTGAAGCAATTCGACGTTGTTCTGCTAGTGGTGGGAGTGGGATTTTATTTGCTAGAAACTTTCCACGAGTAATATGTTTCATCGTGGCACCATGAACTTGGCTCTCCATTTCAACTATAGACAGTTCAAGAGCACGTTTTAAATAAGTTTTATCAATTTTTTCATTGTTGGGTACAACTTTGAAAATATGCTGATTAATACAAGCATCTTGTCCGTGCCACTCATAAACACCTAAACTAGCTGACCATGAAACTAATAAATCACCTTTACGCGCGATGTTAGCATCTTTAACTTCACGTTCTGTATAGTTATATTCTTTTGAAGGGTCATTTAAGTTCTGAATACGAATAATTGGTTTACCTTCTGTTCCCCAATCTTCAGGCTTAAAAGCAACGCCATTAATAAAATCAGCAATATCACCTAAACAAACTAAAGGGTAACTCATTTCAGCAACTCCTTAAGCTCATTCATTCCTTTTAGAATATCCTGCTCAAGAAGTTCTAAATCCGCCAAAATTTTACTTGGTGATTCGTATTGCACTTGCTCATACACCACTTCTTTATAACGGTTAATTGATAAATCATAACCATTGGCAGCGATATCGGCTTTATCTACCAAGAAACTTTGTTCAGTCGCTTTACGGTCTATTTCAGCATCTAAATTTTTAAAACGGGCAATGATGTCAGGAATATTGTTATTTTCATGCTTAGACGCATCTAGTTCATTACGCTTATCATCTAGTGAATAACCATCTGCCCGCATGTCATAGAACCAAACTTTATCTGTACCACCAGATTCAGTTTTAGTGAAAATCATAATTGCAGTGGAAACACCTGCATACGGTTTAAACACACCGGACGGCATCGAAATAATCGCTTCGAGCTTTTGCTCTTCTACAATTTTTTGGCGCAAATCTTTATGCGCTTTAGATGAACCAAATAACACACCATCAGGCACAATCACCGCAGCGCGCCCACCTGTTTTAAGCAAACGTAAGAACAAAGCTAAAAACAGCAATTCAGTCTTTTTGGTTTTAACAATCGCCTGAATATTCTTGGCACAACTTTCGTAGTCCAAACTACCCGCAAATGGAGGGTTAGCAAGAATTAGGCTGTACTTACTTTCAATATGTGAATGTGCTTCGCTTAATGAATCACGGTTTTCAATACTTGGGTTTTCGACCCCGTGTAGCATCATGTTCATTGAACCAATTCGAAGCATGGTGCTGTCAAAATCGTAACCAAAGAAAGTTTCTTCACTAAAGCGTTTTGCAGCTTCAGAGTTAGCAAAAATCTCAGTACTATAATGTTGGCTAAGGTATTCACTTGCTGCCACAAGAAAACCAGCCGTACCACAAGCTGGGTCACAAATGGTATCGGTAGGCTTAGGCTGCATAAGCTCTACAATCATTTTAATAATATGACGAGGTGTCCGGAACTGCCCATTCTGACCCGCTGAAGCGATCTTACCGAGCATATACTCGTAAACATCACCTTTAGTGTCTTTATCATCCATTGGCACATCTGTCAAAAGGTCAATCACTTTAGTTAATAATGCAGGATTAGGAATAGTAAAACGGGCATCTTTCATATGATGACTATAAGTAGTGTCATCATCACGGCCTAAGTTTTTAATAAAAGGAAAGACTTCCTCTGCAACCGTTTTATATAACTTAGCTGGATCACCTAAATGAATGAGTTTAGACCAACGTAAGTGATCTTGTTCTGGTTTAAAAATTGGTTGTTCAACAGCAATTTTGAGACGATTCGCCTTTTTTTCTTTTGTAGTTTGAATTTCATCAAGACGGCGAATAAACAGTAAATATGTCATTTGCTCCATGACTTCTAAAGGGTTAGAAATTCCACCACTCCAGAAAGCATTCCAAATTTGGTCAATTTTACTTTTAATCTCGCCCGTAATCACAATGTTGAACCTCAAATTTCTTCGATGCGTATTGTGTTAGAAATACCTTTGAAATGCTATAGCCATACATGTTCAGCGGCAATACATGTCGTCCCTCTCAATCTTTTGCTTATTTTTAAAGCTATATTTAGATAGATTGAATTAGAGGAGAAATTAAGCAAACGACTACAGACGCCCACAAAGCTTCAATCAAGATTTTTTTTAAACTTTTATTTTTGATTTGAATTTTTTCTAAATGCAAACTTAGGTGAAAAAATAAATGGAATGACCCGTAAAGATTGGGATCAGCACCGTGTATTAATTAATTATCGTTATACGTTTTAAATTTTATATAATGGTTTAGTTTAACTTTATTATCTTTATTAATTTACCTATTTTAATGGATTAATTTTTGAGTTTAATTAAAATATAAAATTATGATTAAAATTTTTATAATATTTTATTTAAATTGAATTGACCTATTAAAAACTTATGATTATTATGGTCTCGCTGGCCTACATTGCCAGACGGTTTTAGCAGACCGTAGATCCACGGCGGGTTATAGTTCTACTATAAGTCGTTAGACCCTTGCGTCCCTTTTCTTTGCGGTAGGACGAGAGGGGGACGCGCTTGCGCGTGCTGGTTCCATGGATCCCAGTCTGCTAACCCCTTTTCGTTCTACCACCTAAATCAATTGACGGTGATTTTGGGTGGTAGGACTCCATAAATTTTAAGGAGTTGACCATGCCACTATATAAACTTATCCCCTCTCCCCTATAAACTTTTTATTTATTTAAAACTTAGGTTTTCTATTATCTAATTTTTTAAATCTATAAATTATTTTTATTTTAAAATTTTAATCATTTTATTTTCCTTATTTTATAGGCGGATTAATTACATCCTAAAAAATGATTTTAAAACTTTAAATATAGCTATTTATTTTTTCTCATTGAGATATCCCCAAATCATCACGAGAATAATATGAAATTTTATAAAACTCTTTTGGTTTTAGGCCTAGTTATAGGCGATTACAGCGTTTCGGGTTGTGACATCCACACTCAACAGGAGTTTGAAAAAATTTGCCTGTCGGGTGGACACACCCTCGCAAGTTGCGACTGTATTTACCAACGGCTTGAAGAAGCGTATTCGCCTCAGCTTATGCAGCGCCTAGAACATGTCAGTTTGCAAAGTCCTGCTCTCCCACAGGACTTTGCCCCTACTTTTTTTAGTGTGATGCGGCGGTGCGATAAAAACGACATGGGCTAAGCGTTTGGCTTAGCTCCTCTATCTCTGTGTCGCAATGGTGGGTTACTTTAAATCAGCGCAAAAAATTAAAGTTCTGTTGTGGCATGGGGGCCTGATCACATTAAAAATATAACTAGAATTAAACTTTTAAAGTTTAATATTCATTTTTTGAAAAGATTTACGATATTCTGTTGGCGTGAGAGTCTCCCACTGTTTAAAAGCGCGACTAAATGCGCTTTGTTCTGCATAACCCAATAAAAAAGCAATTTTAGATAAAGATAAATCTGTTTCTACCAAATAATTTTTAGCAAGCTCTTTTCTTATATTTTTTACAATATCAGAGTATTGCAATCCACGTTGATTAAGCTTTTGATGTGTGCTGAGAAAACAGGAGGTTTTAACTTGGTAAACTATAGACACTCATCAGGAGTTTACCATGAGCAAGAAACAGAAGACTTACACCGCAGAATTTAAAGTTGAAGCAATAAAATTGATTGAAGCCAATCAAGGCAATGTATCGGAAACAGCCAGACAACTTGGCATTTCAATGCAAACTCTTTCAAATTGGAATAATAAAGCAAAGACTGGCACCTTAGCAGGCACTAAACAATATTCACCTGATCTAAATGCCTTACTCGAAGAAAATAAAAAGCTCAAACAACAGCTCAAAACAGCTGAAATGGAACGTGAATTTCTAAAAAAGGCAGCAGCGTACTTTGCGAAAGAAAGTCAGTAAGGTACGCCTATATGAAACAGCAAAGATATTTATTCCCGATTAGCTTTATGGCTAGATTACTTCACGTTTCAGTGTCACGATTTTATGATTGGCTAAAACGAGGCATGAATAAAAGATTGGTTCAGCGAAATCAACAGACAATTTTGGTCAAAATAGCTCATGAGGAAACTAAACAAAGCTATGGCTATATTCGATTAACTAAGCATTTACAAGCGCAAGGTATCAAAATCAGTACGTATGCTGTACGTCAAATAAAAAAGCTCAACCAGCTGTATTGTAAGCGTCATAAGCGTTTCAAAAGAACTACGAAGAGTGATCATAATCGAGCGATCTACGCAAATTTACTAGAGCAACAGTTTTCAATGACTAAGCCCAATCTTGCATGGTCAAGCGATATTACATACATTTGGACTGCTGAAGGTTGGTTATACTTGGCAGCAGTAAAAGACCTGTACACGAAACAAGTGGTTGGCTATAGCTTAAATGAGCGTATGACCGCACAACTTGTTTGCAATGCACTGACTATGGCGATTCGTAATCAAAAACCAACGAAAGGCTTAATTATTCATTCGGACAGAGGCAGCCAATATTGCAGCCATGAATATCGAAAGATACTGGAAAAATGTGATTTTCAAGGTTCAATGAGCAAACGTGGGGACTGTTACGATAATGCACCGATTGAAAGTTTCTGGGGCATACTCAAGAATGAATTAGTGCATCATTGCAACTATAAAACCAGAGATGAAGCTAAAGCAGATATTACAGAATACATTGTGTTATTTTATAATCAGCGAAGAATTCAAAAGAGTTTGGATTTTAAAACGCCAAATCAAATAGCAGAGAACTTTTATCGGTTAGCTGCCTAGCATATCCCAAGTGAAAGTCTCCTGCTAATTCAGCACATATCATTTCTATAAAATGTACGTACAGATAAATCCATTTGTATTGCGATATTTTGTACGGTGGGCTCTTTATTATTAAGCGTTTGAACAATGACTTCTTGTAGCTTTTTTAGAAAGCTATCAGCATTTGGTAAGGCTTTTAATAGTACTTCAGCTTGTTTATTAAGTAATTCTTTTAAATATGGATCCCCAGTTGGAATAGGTAAATAAAGCATATCAATAGGAAACCATAAACGTAAAGCATCTGAGTCAAAACTAACAGGACAACCATATACTTCTTCATGATGTCTTATTATTTTAGGTTTGGTTGCTGAAAATTCAATTTTTAAAGGTTTAATATTATTATAGTGCAGTATATTTTGAAGTAACTTTAATACTCCAGAAATAAGTACCTCATTAGATAACTGGGAGTTTTTAACAATGACGGGTGTCCATGTCATTGCGAACTTATTTTGTTCAATATTTATAGAAAACTGCGCACTATTTTGTAATAAAGGCTGAAAGTTTTTAAAACTTTCAATAAAACTGATTACATTAGGGCTAGATAACGCTAAATATCCCAAAATATTGATATGACAAGGTTCAATCAGACTGCCAATATAATGCCCTAACACTGGAACAGGATATTTTTCATAAATAAGTTCCAATATTTCCCACCAAACTTCTAAAGGAATCCGTTCTCGTCCTTTATATTGTCGAAGCAAAGTATTGACCTGATCAATATCTAACTGATTATTATGTATATAACTTTCAACTAATTCCAATAATATTCCAGGAATAGTAACTATTTCTGTCATAACATTCTCAGTGGCATAAAAAGATAAATTATAAAATTTAGTGTCAAGACAAACTGAAATACTAATCGTAATATCTTGGTTCTGAATCAATTCTACAGAAATCACATTTTCAATAATGTGTCATGTTAGGACAATTTTGTTTTATCCAGAGATTTATCTGCTAAGGATTTGGAAAAATGCAATAAGTTAGGATAGAAATAGAATAAAGTGAAGTGACGTCCTCAAGCATGATTACATAATTTAAGAAATACAATAGGTAAGAGGACATTTCATGAGAGAGCAAAAATCTTCCATTCTTTCAAAATGTATGGGGGGAGCCTTGATTGGCTTAAAGCCAATAGCTGATTCTGCTAGTTCTGGCTCTGTAGCACCATTTAAGAATCCACAAATCATGATTCCTCGCTTTAATGATAATTGGTATTGCTGGTCACATTTTGGTTTGTTTTTTTCTGATTTACCTGAACCACATCGTTTTCTGAATATTATGATCTTGTTTGGTACCCCAGGGGCAATGGCGTTTGATCATGATTATTTAGTGAAAAATGATTCTCCGAGAACAACAGCGACATTATTTTCTGGTACCGCTGCATGCTCAGATTTTTTACTCAAAGGTTATATCATTAATGAAGAATGTCATGCGAATGCAGATGGCAGTGATATCACATTTGGACAAGAGTTAAAAATAGAAGGTAAATATCCGCATGTAAAATTAATTGGAAATTACGCTGGGTTAGATATTGATATTCAAGTTGATATTACCGATCAAGTTTCATACTTTACAAAAAGTTTTATTTACGATCATTTAAGTTTATTAGCAACTTATGAAGGCCGAATCATATTTAATGGTCAGGAAACACCTGTTAAAGGATTATGTACTTACGAATATGCTCGCGCTTTTGGTTTATATAGTTTAAAAAATCGACCTATTGATTACCGTCATAAAATTCCTTTAAATTTCTTTACTTATCAAATTTTAAAAATTGATCAAGATATTCAAGTATTACTGACTAAAGCTGAAATATTAGGTGTGCCCGTTTGTTATTGCATCCATGTACGTCGTTTAAACCAATCTTCTGAATATTATGATGACGTAAAATTTGAGGTTTTAGAATATTACGAACAAGAAAAAGTGGGTCTCAATGGTGGCTCAACGAAAGTACCTAAAAAATTATCTTGGATCGCCAAAGATAAGCAAGGAAATGTTCTTTTGTCTATCTTAGGTGATGCGGACACTGAATACCATTATGGTCATGGTGTGGGTTATTCGACCTGCTATAAATTTCATGGTGAGTTTGAAAATAGACCAATCGAAGGTCGATGTTATATGGAATATGTCGATATCCCATATTAAGTGTTCTTTCTTTATTTAATTCTTAATTACAGTTTGGACCTAATAATCAAAGGTTCTTGTATTGCCTCTACCTTTTAGAAAGAACTTAACAAATTTAATGTTTAAGGAAAGTGAAATGAGTCAACTATCAACATCAACAGACTCAAAGATTATAAATCTTGAAGTGATTGTAATTGGCGCTGGACTGTCAGGAATTGCGGCAGGAATAAAATTACTCAAATCAGGCATTAAAGATTTTTTAATTCTTGAAAAATCCCATGAAATTGGTGGAGTGTGGAGAGATAATACCTATCCTGGCTGTGAATGTGATATTCCTTCAGCACTCTACTCCTACTCTTTTGCACCGAATCCCAAATGGAACCATGTTTTTGCCAAACAAACTCAAATTAAGGAATATATAGAAGATGTTGCACATCAACATCATCTATATCCAAAAATTAAATTTAATCAAGAATTACAACAAGCAAAATGGCTACAACAAAAGCAATGTTGGGAAATTAAAATAGCCGAAACAACGTATTATGCAAAATTTGTTTTTTTCGCAGGTGGACCATTAAGCCATCCAGCAATACCTAAAATCAATGGTATGTCAAAATTTAAAGGCAAAATGTTTCATTCAGCACAATGGGACCATTCCGTTGATTTAACAGGTAAGCGAGTTGCGGTTGTAGGTACAGGAGCTTCTGCAATTCAAATTATTCCAGCCATTCAAAAGCAAGTTGATCAGCTTTATGTATTTCAAAGAACGGCTCCATGGGTTATTCCTAAACCCAATATGGAACTAGGTAAACTCTCACAAAGTGCAATGAAAAATACGCCACTCCTTTTAAAATTTGTTCGATTATCGACAGACATTTCAATGGAATTATTGAGTCAAGCTGTAAGTCATCCAAAGTCTTTAGAAGCGACGGGTAAAGTATTGATCCAATGGATGCACTCTCAAATCAAAGATCCTAACTTACGTAAAAAAGTGACTCCACAATTTACGATGGGATGTAAAAGGATTCTCTTTTCAAATACTTATTATTCGGCTTTAGCAACAAGCAATACCACCGTCATTGCCCAAGGTGTCGAAGAAATGACCGAAAATGGAATTGTTGTCGATGGTAAAGAAATTCCTTTAGATATTATTATCTGGGGAACAGGCTTCGAAGTTACTCAAGCCCCAATTGCTAAGAAAATTGTCACAAAAACAGGAGAAACTCTCGCTGAAATGTGGTCAAAAAATAAAATGCAAGCGTATAAAGGCTGTGTAATTCAGAATGTACCAAATGCAATTTATGTATTAGGGCCTAATAGCTTAAATTATAATTCTTTTATTACTACGGCTGAAATTCATATTGGATATGGAATTCAAGCCATGAAATCAGTCATTAAAAAGCGTAAAAACTCTTTTGAAGTAAATTCTTTAGCAAATGATTCATATAATCAAAAATTACAACATGCTTTAGATAAAACAGTTTTTAATCGTGGTGGTTGTGTGAGTTATTATCTTGATGATCAAAGGGTCAATGTATCGAATTATCCTTGGACAATACAACATATGAGAAATGATCTCAGATATTTTGATGAACAGAATTATTCTTTCATATAGCCAATAAAGTTAAAAAAGCAGATATTTGATATATCTGCTTTTTTTTGCGCTTTATATCACGCCAAACTATAAAAAAATTGAGTGGCATTTCTTTTAAATACCACTCAATTTTCAGGATTTGACTAAAGGTTAGAAAATACTTTGCATCACTTGAAAGCTCTTTTAACCATATAGCCTTTAAGCAGTAGCAAGGGCGGCTGCTTTAAGTGCTTTGACTGCCGAAGAATTTTCCATTACTTGTAATGCTTTTGCTGTGTCACCCTCATAATATGGATGGTAACTCGGTCTGATCCAACGTTTTAAACTGCCCACCATTTCAACAAAACTAGGCACTTGTTTAGATCTTGCATTTTCAACGACTGATTGCTTTGCCACATTGAACAAATCAAGTTTTAGAGGAACATTAAGTTCTCTATCACCCTTGGCCAAGCTTTTAAAGCAATGATGCAAAATCATAATAAAGGATGGTGCAACAGCAGCCATAATTGCTTGACGTTGGAGATACGCAAAGTTTTTATTTTCCTCACCACATAAATGCATATATAAATCAAAAGCGACACTACGATGTTCAACTTCTTCGGCAAGATGCCAAACAAACAAAGCTGACATGGCCTCATCAGCCATTTGCTCTTGCCAAGGCTGTGTATCTAAACACCAAGTACCTAACATTGAAGTAAAATGCTCAACTGATGCCGCAATACCCACCCTTACAGTAAGCCAGTGAGGCTGCAAGCTTTTAGGTAAAGTTAAACCGAGTGGTGAATCAACTCCTAACTTTTTAAAAGCTAGTTCTATATAGTTTAATAGTCCGTCAATATCATAGCCGTAATGACGTAAATAATCCTGTGCGACCTTATGGGCAGCAGCATGATGTGCTTCTTGGGCAATAAAACCTTTGACATCAGAACGTAATTTTTCATCAGTCACAAAAGGTAATGCTTGATTAAATACACGACACATCCAAAGCTCACCTACAGGGAGGATTAAATGCACAGCATTAATTAAATGAGTTGCAAATGGATTGTCATAAATCCAGTAGTGTGGAGTTTGACTGAAATCAAACTTTACTTTGCGCTGTTTAATCGTGTGATTTTCTAAACGTTGTAATGGATGCATATCTATTCTCCCACTTTGACTGCATTTAAAAAATGCAGACTTAATTCTTGAGCATTTTGGTTAGGAATCCAGTGCGTAGCATCTAAAAATGCTTCACGATAAGTGTTGCTAAAATATTTTTTATTTAGGTGAGCACTTTTTTCCCATACGGCAATATCTTTTTTTCCCCAGACAAATAATGTGGGTACAGTGATTTTTTGAAAGATTGATCTTGGAGATGTCAGCGGCATACTTCGATACCAATTAATTGCCGTACCGATACGATCTTCCTCAATAAAATTTTGATTAAAATCTGCTATTTGTTCATCAGTCATTCCAGAGTTTTTAAGAAAATAATGTTTAAATTTAGGCATTTTTTTAAACACAAATTCTGGAATAACAGGTAACTGAAAAAAAGCCATATAGTAGGATGCAAAAATTTGCGCACTACTAAACATGGCTTGGATAAAAGCGCCCTTATGTGGAACCGAGACTAGTGTTAGGTGTTTAATTACTTCGGGATTTCGTCTTGCAAGTTCGCAAGCGACTATTGAACCCCAATCATGACCAATCAAATATACAGGCTGTTGAATCTTTTTAATAAATTGATAAACATCGCCAGCCAGTTGATCAATACGATATTGAAAGCGCCCTTTAGGAGAAGCATGCTTACTATAACCACGCTGTTCAATCGCAAAAGTACGATAGCCATGTTGAATTAAAATATCACTGAGTTTTTCCCAGCTGCTGGCAACTTCCGGAAAACCATGTAATAAAATTACTGGCTTACCATCAAGTGGACCTGTATCAATAACTTTAAATTCAAATTCACCATGATTAAAATGTTGAATGCGCTGCGCTAAATAATTTTCGCTCTCAAATTTGAACTTTTCAGATAGATCAGGCTTAGATGTTTTTGCTTGAGTACTCATGTATATCCCTATAGCAAAATAATGGTTATGCATTTCATACTGGCGAATAGCAATACTCTATTTCTGACAGACACATTGAATAATTGCTAATCTGAGTAGGAATTTATAATCAGATTATCTTATGACTCAGAGGAATGTCTTGACAGCGATAGCCTTAGATTTGACTTTTTGTGCCATTATGAAAGAAATATTAATTTGGGGTTTTCCTTCATGAAAAACTACATGAAGCATTCATCATGAAGGGTAATGTTGTTTTTTATATTGCTGTTAATCCCTATCTCGAAAGGTAGGACACTTCCATAGGTGTTGGGTTCTTGAAGCCAACTTGCCCCTCTTTTTCGCTCTACCACCCTAATTAATTGACGGTTATTCTTAAGGATAGAGCTCCATAAATTCTAAGGAGTTGAGCATGACTATTTTTAAATTAACCCCTCTCCCTTTTAATTATTTTATTTATTTAAAATTTAGGCTTTAGGGTCTAAACGGTTGGCTTAGCCCCTTTATCTCTGTATTGCAAAAGTTTCTTACTTTAAATCAGCGCAAAAAATTAAAATTCTGTTGTGGAAATGGAGAGCTATAAACATGAATACATGTGTCATATATAGAGTATCCATGACCTCTTTAAAAGTATTCTAATTAAAAAAATTAATTAACCAATAATAGAGATTTTTTAATTTAGTCCAAAGGCCATTACTAGAGTAATCATATTGGTTAGTGCCACAATATATACCTTTATCAAGGTCTACTTTAGCTTCTAATAGTACAGTTTTACCTTCACTAGTCCTATTTACGCAAATTCTTTGTGTATATGATTGGTCTGTCTCAAGAACAACATCATATGGAAAAGGCTCTTTAAATTCAGAAGATTTAATTTTAATACAGTTTTCTTCAATAATAGGCATTTTAAGATTCAAATAAGTCTTTGAATACGAAGAGTGAAAAGCATTAATTCCATCTACTTTTCCCATATAAATTAAAGTCTGATTTCCATATGCTTTATCATATCCTCCTTTTGTAAACACACACACATCACTATCTTTAATTTTTACATATAGTGTTGAACTAGGAGAAGCACTAACAGTACCACTAATAAAAAGTAGTAAATACAATAATTTCATGGCATTTCTATCTCATTTTAATAGAAACTTATTAAAAGCTAAGTAAATTAAGAATTTTTTCCCACCAAGATAAGTTTTTTACTTTACAGGTGTCTGTGAAATCTTGAATAGTTTTAGTTGCTGAATCAACACAAAAATTTTTACCAAAGCTAAATCTATCGGTTTCTAAAACCACCAAATATGGAGTGTTATTTTTATACTTAAAATTATCTTTTATTTCATTTGTTGTAATACATTTTTCTTTGTCTGGATATCTTTTCGAGGCTAATATTGATGAAATACTACTAACTTTATAAAGACCAGAATTGATATTTCGTTCATAAAGTGTAATGTCATAATCTCCACTTATATTTTTATTGTTTATATAAAAACAAGGGGAATTATCTTTTATTGTTATGTAGACTTCTCCACCTGAATATTCTTTGCTCATTGCAAAAATTTGCTGCGAAAAACATAAGCTAATGAGTATAAAAAGAGATTTATTCATATTATTTAAACCAGTAGTTTTCCTGACCTCTAGATAATGAAACTAATTGTTTATTATCTGGGTTGACTAAAAATTCAGATAAAACTTGCCGAAGATTAGGTAAATTCATAACATTTTGTTTATGAAGACGTGGACTATTGTGAATAGTTTGGTATGTATGCGTAGCATCAAAATAGTGTGAAACTATTTCAGCTTGTTGTTCCATATTGTACTCATTAAATTTTTTACTTTTGTCAGCTAAGCTATATTCATAAGCTAAACTTCTCTGGGTGTATCCACCATTGATTCCAGTGTTAATTCCCGCACGTGCATTATTAAAGCCATGTTGGTATTGCCATACATGTGTCATTTCATGAATAAACCAAATTTTTAGTGTTGCATCAACATTATCCAACCCAAAATCTTTTGTAGTATTATAATCTTCACTAGGTAGATGAATACTTCCGAAAGGAGTCATAGCATTTTTACTAGCATTTGGCATTCCTAGTAAACCGCCATTAATAATTTTTACTTTTGAATAGTCAATGGAATCTTTAAAGACTTCCCGTGCAAGTGTAATTTCACGAGCAGTTAAAGAACGTTGCGAACTAACTTTAACTTGTTTGACCTGATATTCATCTCCTATTCTTCTTGGTAATTTGCTTTTATCCTTTGCAACAATAGCCATTATGGTCTCCCTCTTCAGAATGTATAACTATTTCAATTTCTTCTTCATTTTTACTTGTAACTATTTCTGTATATCCTTGATCATCAGTTTTTCCGTGAGTACAAAGAGCACCTGATTTATAAATTTCATAGCATACATTGCTTAGAGGGGTTTCTGTTATTTCATCAATCAGTAAATATCTTTGACCATAGTCGTGTAAGTCAACAAAGTTATCTTTATTATTAGTCTGTGAGGTTGCGCGAGAATAAGGACTACCACTTTCCCCTACAACATGAGACTGTTGTGGTTGAATCGTTGCGCCACATGATAGCTTATCACCCACATATGCTACTGGTTTACCATCAAAAATCACATGGTCATGACTTTTAATAACTACAGACCAACACCTGCATTTAGGGCACATATGGCCATCACCAGCTCTAACAAACAAGTTTCCCATTTGAGAGCTTATTGCTTGCGTAGATGGAATAACTCCACCATGATCAGTAATAGCATTGTGAATTGCAAAACCTTTAGCCATAGACTACACCTTAAAAATTAGACATGATTCAAAAAGTTTTGAGTAAGTGCTGATCTTTGTAAATTTTGATCGCAATAGTAGTATTCGGACTCTCAATAATTTCATCCCCATTTTCTAAGCGACTGCCCACTAGAGCTACTGGTGCCCCATCAACAATACATGCTGTACCAGCACCAGAGATGATTTTGGAGGTTGTACCATCTGCATAAATAACATCATCTCCAACACGGGCAATAGATAATCCTTTTATTTTCGTATTAGTAGAAGATGCATTAACTAAACCATCATTCTGAGTTTTAGCTCCATGTACAGCTACGCAGTAGATAGCATGTGGTTTATTATTCCAATAAAGTTTTTCAGCATTAGAAATTCGTTGAATATCATTTTCTGACAGCTTTTCTAATTGTTCAATAAGAAGGTCTTTTAAAAAATAGGACTTGTCATTATGTTTCCTGTTCTAATTTTCAATATATGATATCAAAATTCTCTTAAACTAAAAAATAAGTTATATGTAATCATCTAGAATTAGTATCTTAGAAAATGATTTAAAACTTCAAAGCAAGTCATTTTATCTCAATAGAAATTTTCTTTCTGAAAGACTCTCCTTCTAAAAGATATCTTTTAATTAGTTTAACTCTATTCATTTTAATAATAGCTTTAATTACTCTTTAATTTTCATACTTCGCTCTACAGTAATATATTCATTAGGAATTACAATCTGCTTTTCAACATCTTTCAACTTGTAAGAAATTAAAGTATTTTTACCAATTCCTTGAAATGGAACTTCCATCCCCCTAAAAATAAAAATTTGGTCTTGGCTTAGTTCTTTAGTGGTCAGTTTTGGTAATTCAATTAGATTGGCATAAGGTTTTTTGATGTATAAATTCGCTTTTTCTATTCTTACACCAGTTTTTTGCATTGTGTAATGTAAAAAAATTTTGCCCACATCTCCAATCAAAAACATAAAGATTAGTGGAGTCAGAATAAGAAATAGGGCTGATTGTATAGAGTTTTTAATCCATATTTCTAATTGCTTTAACTTTGTTTCTGCAAAAGTTTTTAGATTTTCACTTGCTTTAGGATCATCAATGATATCTCTTAAATTTTCAAACTTTAAACGGTATTCTTTGACTCTCTTCTGATTGACGTAAAAAGCATAATAAAATAAAGAAATTAGACTTACTGTAATATCCATATAGGCATTAATTTTCCAATCTAGGAAAAATAAACCACGAATAATATATAGAAGGTAAATAGATACACCCAATGTGATAATACTAATCTTTGGAAATGGAAGTTTTTGCCCAATTCTTACGTGAGATGGCAAATACTTGTCAACCACACTTAAGATGAACCAAGTTACGGGTATTAAAGAGATACCAAAGAAAAATAGCATCATGCAGAACCCAGTATAAACAATAGAAAATGCTGCAAAAATTAGTAAAAAAATGAGCGTATCACCAAAGCTAATTTCCGAAGGGATATAGTTAATTGTTAAAAGATAAGCAACTAAGCACAACACCCCTATTGCGACTATGGCTTTAGTCATTGTCAGTGCAACTTCATGCCACTGCCCCAGATTATTTAAAAATCTCGTTATTAAGTTGTTCATTTGATCTAACCAAATCTTATAAATTATTTAAAAATAGATGATTACCGTTTTTCTAAACCGCTCCCCAGCGGAGTAATCATCTTTTAAAATTTCCCCAAATTTCAGAGTATGTCCCTACATAGTGTTTAGTAATGTCCAAAAATTTAGGTATAAAATACCAAGATTACTTCCCACAATATTTTGTAGATTTAGAAATCCGCATATGCGGGTTTTAAAATTTAAACATCTTAATAATTTTCAGAACTACCAGTATCTGACGTTGTAGATTCAGTAGCTGATTCCTCAACAGCTACTTCTTCTTTCTGATGTTTACTAGCCGATCTTGTTTCATTTTCTAAAGTTTCTCCCGCTGCCGCATCAGCAGCCGCTGTCGCTGATACTTGTTCCATTGTATTCGCATCAATTGCTATATCTTCACTTGTTTGCACTGGGAACTTAGCTAAATAATCTTTATGGCAATATAACTTAACCAAACTATCAAAATAGTAATTATCAGGTCCATCAAAGATAACTTGTTTTTCTGATTTAACTATAAATCTGGAGAAACCCGAATAAGCACCCCATGAATTTTTAGCATTTACCTCACCACAATTTTTAATAACATTTCTAAATTTTGCAGAATCACCATCTTTAAGATAATAGCGAACAGCATCCTCAACTTTTTTAAGTTCAGCCTGTTCTTTTAATTGTCTCTCTTGTTCTTGTTTTATTTTAAGTGCTTGTTCTTGAGCTTGCTTTTCTTTAGCAATATCTTCTGCTGATTTACCACAACCAACTAACACTAAGGAAAATAAAAATATTCCTATTATTTTTTTCACAATCTAACCCCTATATATTAGAGGTTAGACTATAACGAGATTACAAAACATTACGCAAGTAATTCTTTATAAAGAATATATAACTTTCTACTTATATTGTATTTGTTATCGATTTATTGTTTCTTCTTTCTAACTCATTCAAGCTTAATAAAATGAAAATTTAAATACATCCTTACACATTAGATTCAAGTTGGTTATATAGCTGAAATCATATTCCTAAAAATTGAAATCAATTAAAAAAACAAGGAATTTAAAAACTTAAATTTGAGGGGGCTTCAAATCATAAAAACCATATATAAAGACTTTTCTTAATTTTAGGAGAATTTAAAATTCATCTTTTTCTTTCATCGCATAGATAATTTAATAATTTAAATCTTAAAAATAAAAAACCCCGAAACTTTCGTTTCAGGGCTTTTCACGAATCTTGGTGGAGATGGCGGGAGTTGAACCCGCGTCCGCCAGCACTACGCTCGAGAATACTACATGCTTAGATATCGTCTATTGTTTTAACACCAAGTGACCCGACGAACAGGGTACAAGTTGCGATCCTCTAAGTTTGGTATAAAGCCCCAAGGCTTGACTCTATACGGACTTGTGTGCGTGCGCTACGGTCGGGTTCCTAAACCACAAGTATTCTAGGAAGCGGACAAACTGCCCTTAGGCAGCTAGAGCGTAAGTTTCGTCGTTTGCGACTAAAATATGCAAATTTGATTTACGAGAGAAAATGCGCTCTCGGCATGCATCTATGAGTTTCATCACCAGCGTCGAAGCCAATAACATCCCCATGAATGTATGAGCATCATAGCATAACTAAAATAAAATACTGTGCATTTTATCAACAGTCCGCTACTGATGAACATATTTACATAATTGAGTGTCTTTTGTTTTTTTCAAGGGCCACATAAAAAAGCTGCCACAAATGACAGCTTTTTTTAAAGTTCGGTCTATAAAGCACCATTGCCTAACACAATACCTTCACGGCGTGGGTCTACCCCTCCTGCGTATTTGCTTTGGTTATCAATTTTTACTTTCATAATCGTTGAAATACCACTGGTCTGTGCAGTGTTGGCAACGCCATGCCCTTTGGCTTTTAAGCCCGCAATCAAATCAAGCATAGAAAGCTGTACATTCGAGCTATCGATATTGGTCGTTGGGCTATTGGTCGCACCAAAGTTTACAAGGGAAGTGGCTTGCTGAGCGTTTAAGTTCCAGTCTAGTGCTCCTACCAAAGTTTTTACCACAAACTGAATGATCGTACCACCACCTGGTGAACCTGTTGCCATATAAAACTCATCTGGCGTGGTGCCTTTAAACACTATTGTTGGCGCCATGGTACTCCGTGGGCGTTTGCCTCCTTCTACACGGTTAGCAACCAGTGCCCCAGTACTGTCATAAGGGTTCGCGCTAAAGTCAGTTAATTGGTTCGACAGTAAGAAACCATCCACCATGTGGAATGAACCCATGCTCGATTCAACAGTCGATGTCATTGAAACCACATTGCCGTATGCATCTACAATCGTGAACTGGGTTGTACCATGTTCAACAGTTGTGTCGACGCCCGAAGCGGTATTGAAATTACCTGCCTGAGCAACACCCATACTCTGATTCGGGTTAATCAGTGCTGCACGTTGTTTAAGGTAGTTTTTATCAATCAAGCTTGGAATGCCTTGTGCCGGCAAACGAACAAAGTCGGTGTCTGCCACATATTTGTCGCGGTCAGCATAGGCCAAACGCTCTGCCTCAGACACTAAATGCACGCCCATTACATCTGGTACACCGCCTTCATTTTCAGGGTTTTTAGGTGGATACAGCGACATATCGAAGTTTTCTAAAATACCCAGTGTTTGCGCAACCGCGATCCCTCCCGAAGATGGAGGTGGCATCGTACAAACATAGTAACGATCACGGTAAGTGGTACAAATCGGGTCGCGTTTTTTCACTTCATAGTTCGATAAATCCTGCAAGGTCATCAAACTTGGAGTAATTGGTGTACGTGCGGGGTCATCCCCAACTGTTTGACCTGCTTTTGCCACAATCGCTTGGGCAATTGGGCCAGTATGCAGTGCATTTGCACCTTGTACAGCAAGTGCTTCGAGTGTTTTTGCATATTCTTTATTGGTCATGATTTCACCCACTTTGCGTGGTGAACCATCCGGATAAAAATAAGTCGCCATTGCATTTGCATCAAGCGCCAAATCACTTGCATTACTTGTAATTGCATCGGCCAAACGTCCCGGTATACGGAAACCGTTGTCAGCCAAACCAATCGCTTCACCAAAAAGCTGGTTCCACTTAAGTTTGCCATGCTCTTTTTGTGCTTGTTCGAGCAAACGCATCACACCCGGCACACCAATTGAACGTCCACTACGGCGGGCACTCGGTACTGGTGCAGGTGAATTCGGGTCATCCATATTTTGGCGAATTAAGTAATATGGATTGGCTGCTGCTGGTGCAGTTTCACGGCCATCATAAGCCGTAACCTTTTTGGTTTTAGCATCGTAATACATCATAAAACCACTACCAGCAATCGTACTCGACTGTGGTTCAACCAAACCAAGCACTGCTTGTACCGCAACCGCCGCATCGACTGCACTACCGCCGACTCTTAAAACATCACAACCTGCTTTTACCGCAAGTGGTGTATTTGCCACCACCATATATTTATCTGAGTATTTAACCGTGTTACCGAGTCGATAACCCGATGCGCCTTCAGGGGCTGCTGGGTCACCATTTTGGTTAGAACCCACAACCACGTTTGAACCGTCTTGTGCCAGTTTGCTACAACTGGTCGGGTCATTATCAACAATTAAATCAGGTGGGGTTGTATTTGAATCGTCTTTGGGTTGATCTGAAGAATTATCTCCACATCCTTGTAATAAACCGACTGCTAATAAACTACTGAACAAAAATGAATATCTTTTATTCACGTGATAACTCCAATATATACGCCTGCCTATCCATGCAATTGCCATGCAAGCTTCTTTGTTTTCAGGTATTAAGTTTTTTTAATCTTTGATAAAAATAAGGTTTTATAATATTGAATGTTTAAGGGCGTTTTTCCTGTGCCCTGTCTTAAGCCTCCTTGCTTGATATTACACGCTTTTATATTTGATCTGCCCGATTCTGGCATGCTTTATTTAGTGAAATACAGGCAAAATCTACCATTTATAGACTCGCTCTATTTTTTAGTAGGCCTAAAAAAAGCACCTCCGAAGAGATGCTTTTTTATATTTAGTGAGAAGGCATACCGCCCGTATTCCCTTTGGGTTTAGGACACAGCCAAATCACTAGTCCCGCAAATATAAATACAATCGCAAACAGCAAGAACACATGGTTGGCCGACATGGTAATGGCTTCTTTATCGACAAGGTTTGAAATAATTCCTAAGGTCGAGTCAGTCGTAAAACCATTTTGCAAAAGGTTATTTTGTACTTCGGTTGGGTTGAGGTTTGACACCATTTCACTACGTGCAACTTTGGCATGGTCGTCCCATACCGTCACTGCAATTGAAGCACCAATCGCCCCTGCCATGGTTCTTAAAAAGTTCATAAGGCCCGCAGCAGATGCAATTTCTTGCTGGAGTACTGAACCGAGTGCAATGTTGGACAGTGGAATAAAGAAAAATGGTACAGCAAAACCTTGTAGGATTTGCGGCCAAGCCAGTGCCATAAAGTCAGCATCTGTAGTCCAGAATGCTCGCATTAAGGTCACGCCGCCTAACAAGATTAAACCAAAACTCGCGAGCGCTCTTGGGTCATGTTTGGTCGAAAGCTTTGCCACAATCGGTGACATGGTCAAACTACCAAAGCCCATGGTTGCCGTTAAATAACCTGCCCATGTTGCAGTGTAGGAAAGGTTCATTTGTAGCCACTGCGGTATCAGTACAATACTACCAAAGAAGGCTCCAAAACCGAGTGACAGCGCCAGTACCGAGATTGCAAAGCCCCTATGCCGGAATACTTTGACATCCACGACGGGGTGCTTATCGGTCAGCTCCCATATGAGGAACACCACAAAACCAATGGCGGCAATTAAAGCTAAAACTACAATACTTGTGCTGTTAAACCAGTCGCGTTCATGCCCTAAGTCAAGCATGAGCTGTAGCGCACCAATCCAAAGTACCAATAGGCCTAAACCAACCGTATCAATTTTTAAGGAAATGGTTTCTGTTTCAGCGACTCTTAATAAGCGCATTGCAGCAAAAACACAAATAATCCCGACAGGTAAATTAATAAAGAAGATCCAGTGCCAAGATAGGTTGTCACTAATTAAACCACCTAAAATTGGTCCTAAAATTGGCCCAACGACTGTGGTCATTGCCCAGAGGCCCATCGCCTGTGCATGCTTTTCTTGAGGGAAAATACGCATAAGCAAGGTTTGACTGAGCGGCATAAGTGGACCACCACATAGGCCTTGTCCAATACGGAAAAACACCAGCATTTCTAACGATGTTGCCAATCCGCACAGAAAAGAAAAAACCGTAAAGCCAATTAAACCAAATATAAAGACCCGTACAGTTCCAAAGCGCCCAGCAAGCCAACCAGTTAAGGGTACACAAATCGCTTCTGCAACTGCATAGGACGTAACGACCCATGTACCTTGTGTGCTTGATACAGCAAGGTTACCGGTAATATGTGGTACAGAGACGTTGGCAATGGTCGTATCCAGTACGACCATAAAGTTCGACAAGGCAATAACAAACGCTGCCAGTAATAAACGGCCACCGCTTAACTCGGCAAAAGGTGTTTGCGTTTTCATAAGCGTTTACTTCGCAGATAAGTCGACTTTTGCTTCCATCGACAAGCCAACACGTAGTGGGTGTTTAGCAAGTTCTTTCGGGTCAAGTGCAATACGAACCGGTAAGCGTTGAACCACTTTAATCCAGTTACCTGTTGCGTTTTGAGCCGGAATTAAGGCAAAGGCAGAGCCTGTACCACCAGAGAAGCCCACCACTTTGCCGTGGTATTCAACGTCATCACCATATAAATCTGAAGTAAGTGTTACTGGCTGACCCGGACGGACTTTTTTCAACTGACTTTCTTTAAAGTTAGCGTCTACATATAACTCGTTGAGTGGCACAATCATCATCATGCTGGCACCCGGTGCAACGCGTTGTCCAACTTGAATATTACGACGCGTGATTACACCATCGACTGGCGCACGAATCACAGTACGTTCCAAGTCAAGCTGAGCTTGTTCTACATGCGCTTGTGCAACTTGTACATCCGGAGTCGAAGTTTCGCTTACACCCTGAATTAATGCTTCGTTTGCAGCTAAAGTACTTTCAGCAGCTTTACGGCTTGAAGATGCTTGTGCTAAACCTGCTTTAGCAAGCTCAAGCCCTGCTTTTGCTGTTTCAACCGCACTTTGTGCTTTGGTCAGTTCTTCTTTAGATACTGCACCAGAGGCTGCTAACTGCGCACGGCGATTCAGTTCTAAAGCAGCTTTGTCGTAGTCTGCCTGTGCTTGAGCAACTTGTGCTTTGGCACTATTAATTTCGTCAGCATGCACCACAACTTGAGAGTTTAAAGAACTGCTATTTGCTGCGGTTTGTTTATATTGGCGTTTTGCTTTGGCAAGCTCTGCCTCAGCTTGAGCCAATGCAATTTTGGCATCACGGTCATCAATGCGAACCAGCACGTCACCCCGACGTACTGTTTGAGTATCATTTACCAAAACCTGAGCGACCTGACCGCTAACCATTGAGGTAATCTGAGCGGTTTCTGCACCGACATAGGCATTATCCGTACTCACGGAATGATTTAAAAATAAAGCCCAAATTGCATATAAAATAGCGGCGATCAATAAAATCAGCGCAAAAAAACCAAGAAATTTTTTGCGCTTGTTTTTCATGTTGTCATCCGAGGCAGATGTTGTTGGCACTGTTTCTTGTACATTGCTTTGTGCATCAGTCATGGTATGTTCCTAAAGATGAGTTGGCTTTGCCATCAATCTCGCACTACACCTTGTTATAGAGTTTTTATTATTCTATGAACAAGACATATCGCATTGTCAAAGCAGTCAATTTTAACGCTAAAACCTCATGATATGAGAATAAAAAAATATAACTAATGCGTTCGTTCTAATTAAATTAATGTTTATCTCAAGGTTTTTATGAAAATTTTAGCTTTTTAAACACAAAAAAAGCACGCTAGGTGCTTTTAAATTGTTCAATTCATCGCCTAATAGACATATGAAGCGATCCCCGCGGCGATGGCTTTATCTTCATCATTGACCATCGTCATGCGCATAGTGCAGCCCTTACGCCCTAAACGTAACACTTCGGCGCGTGCAATAAAATACTTACCGCGTCCCGGTGCTAAATAATCTACTCGCATATCGACAGTTGCCAAACGCGTTACTTGTTTAATCGTTTCAGGCAAGGTCTCTGGTGTTGAACGTCGATATAAATGTTCCATTGCCACAATACCACCAATACTGTCGAGCAAAGTTGCAGCTACACCGCCATGTAAAACCTGAAATGCCAGATTACCAATCAGCTCAGGTTGCATTTCAACATAGCCTTCGATATGCCCATCAACCACACGCATAATCATTCCACTATGCTTAAAAAAAGGGCAGCTATTAAACGCTTTACATAATTGGTTGAGCACTACATTTAGGTCAGTTTTTGTACCTAATTGTATGTTCCCAGTCCAATTTTTCTTTTCATCACTCATACATTGCCTAAATTTAAAAGCATGATAAACACCCATAATTTTGTACAAATCCAACATTATGGGGCTACAATACAGCAGTCGGTTGACAGTAATGGAATATCCGCCAACCTATCCTAGTGTAATACCGAACATCGAGATTGTTATGACTTATACGTTCAATCGTCCTGCATTTCCAGCTACTCGCATGCGCCGTATCCGTAAAAATGACCAGTTGCGTGCGATGGTCAGCGAAACACAGCTCACTACCAATCACTTGATTTATCCAGTATTTGTATTACCGGGGCAAAATCAAACCCAAGATATTCCAAGTATGCCAAACATTCAGCGTTTGTCGGCAGATTTATTACTGAAAAAAGCTGAAAGACTTCTGGAATTGGGCGTATCAAAACTGGCTCTTTTTCCAGTTACTCCTCAAGAAGACAAAAGCCTCACCGCAGAAGCTGCATGGCGTGAAGATGGTTTAGTACAAACCACTTGCCGTTTGCTTAAAAAAGAATTACCAGAAATGGTGTTAATTACTGACGGTGCTCTTGACCCATATACCACACATGGTCAAGACGGCATTATTGATGAAACAGGCTATGTGCTCAATGACGAGACTGTTGAATGCTTGATTAAACAAGCGTTAAGTCACGCTGAAGCCGGTGCCGAAGTGATTGCACCAAGTGACATGATGGATGGCCGTATTGGCGCAATTCGTCAGGCTTTAGAAGCCAATGGTCACATCTACACCAACATAATGGCCTACTCTGCAAAATATGCATCGAGTTTCTATGGCCCGTTCCGTGATGCGGTTGGCTCTGCATCCAACCTAAAAGGTGGTAATAAATACAACTACCAGATGGACTTTGCCAACCGTGCCGAAGCGTTACATGAAATCGCGCTTGATATTCAAGAAGGCGCCGACATGGTGATTGTAAAACCGGGCATGCCATATCTTGATGTAGTACGTGAAGTGAAAGATACCTTTGGTATTCCAACATTCATTTATCAAGTCAGCGGCGAATATGCAATGTTAGCGGGCGCAATTCAAAATGGCTGGTTATCTGACTCAGTCATTTTAGAATCACTCATGTGCTGCCGCCGTGCAGGTGCAGATGGGATCTGGACTTACTTTGCAGAAACTGCTGCCGAAAAACTCAAGGAAATGAACTAAGTTCGCAGAGAAAGGATAACACTGCATGCATATTGCAATTATTGGCGCGGGCATAAGTGGATTAATGTCTGCGCTGGAGTTGGTTGAACAAGGCTGTACCATCAGCATTTTTGATCAACAACAAGCGGGACAAGCAGCCTCTTGGGCTGGTGGAGGCATTCTATCTCCAATGTATCCGTGGCGCTATGTGCATGCAGTGAACCAACTTGCTCAATTTGGCAAAGCCTCTTATCAAGCATGGAATCAAAAGCTCCACCCTGTTACAGGCATTGATTTTGAAATTCATGACACAGGGATGCTGATTTTTGATGAAGAAGATTTTGACGTTGGACTTTCTTACGCCGAGCAGCATCAAGAACCAATGCAACGCTGTGAATATTTACAGCGAGATGCGCTAGAACAAGTCAATCCACATATTTCCGATCAGTTTCAAGAAGCCATTTATTTCCCTGAACTGTCTAATATCCGTAATCCACGCGTTTTACAGTCCCTGATTAGTTATTTAAAACAACATCCCAATGTTGAGTTTTTTGAGCACGCTGCTGTTAAAAAACTGATTCAACAGGGCGATGTGATACAAGCCCTACAAACCGAAGATGGTCGCAGACATACAGCAGACCATTTTGTAATAACGTCGGGCGCTTGGAGTCACTACTGGAACTCACAATTACAACTCGAAATTCCAGTTGAACCTGTTCAAGGCCAAATGTTGTTATTTAAAACCCCTGCTCACTGGCTACCGACCATGTGCATGAATCGAGTGATGTATTTGATTCCACGTATGGACGGTCATATCGTGTGTGGTTCGAGCATGGCACATCGTGGTTTTGACACCTCTACCGATGAAACCACTCAGCACAATATTTTAGAAGCGTGTTTAGAAATGGTGCCAGAACTGGCCGATTTCCCAATTGTACAGCGCTGGGCAGGACTTCGACCAAGTTCACCAAATGGTGTGCCCTACATTGGCAAAATGCCTGAAATGGACAACCTATGGGCAAACTTTGGTCACTTTAGAAATGGGTTATGTATGGGTGCAGGCTCTGCGCAATTGCTCCGTCAGCTTATGCTGGGTCAACCGACCTTAGTGGATGCAAAAGCATATTCGCCAGAGCGCCTACAAAATAAAATCTTAGCCTGACGCGAGTATATTCTCTAAAGCTGCTTTTAGTTTGGGATAAGCAAACTCAAATCCTTCTGCTTGTAAAGCAGCAGGTTTGACGTATTGACCATTTAAAATCAATTGCGACTGTTCCCCTAACAAACAGCGGAAAACTGTACTTGGTGCTTTCAACAGTGGTTTCTTATTGAGTACCGCAGCTGCCTGTTCAACAAAAGCGTGTTGAGTCACATTTTCTGGCGCCACTACATTGTGAATCTGAGCAGATTGAGGATGCTTAAATATAAACTCGATTGCGCTTAACACGTCTTCAATGTGCACCCACACCACAGGCTGACGACCATGACCAATTTGACCAACTAAATTGAGCCGAATCGGAAATAACATTTTAGGCAAAATGCCACCGCCCTGCCCAAACACCACACCTAAGCGAATAATTTTAGTATTTTGCTGAGGATCGGCCAAAGCTGCTCGCTCCCACTCTTGGCAAAGCTCGGACATAAAAATAGGCTGTGGCGAGCTTTGTTCTGTACACACCTCTGTCCACTTTTCTTGAACATCTATACCGTAATAACCAATAGCTGAACCAGAGACAATTACTTCTGGAAAAATTTCAGATTGCTTGAGCCACGTATACAATTTCCGTGTCGTACTCACTCGGCTTTCAATGAGTTGTTTTTTGCGTGACTCGGTCCAGCGTTTTTCGCCAATATTTGCACCTGCCAAATTCACTACATAGTCAATTTGACGTGTCGAAATATCTTCAAACTTTTGTACCCACTGTAAGGCAGGATGGTCAGATTCCTTTCCAGCCTGCCGTGTCACAGCAATCACGTTATAATTTTTTTGTAATAGGAACTTAATTAAATATGTTCCGATAAAACCACTAGCACCAGTGATTAATACGTTCTTATTCATATTTCCTCCAAAACCGAGGACAGTAAGTTTTATTTAATTATATAAGGATCACTCATTGCTAATCGTAGCCATTTTTGTAGTGATCTATGGTGTATTAAACATTTTGCTTGCCATTCGCTGTGCTTGCTTGCCATAAAACCAATAAGTAATTAAATAAAGTGGAATGGCTAACATTAAAAGCATAATCACCATAATGCTTAAAAATTGCGGCTGTTTGAGGTAAAGCATAAAGTTTTGCAAAATTTCAGGGTCTTTTCTGGCAAATAAAAACAAACCAAATAAAACACCACATAAGTTATAGCCCCAAAAAATGAGGGTAAAACCTAAAGTAAATTTCTTTTTTTCCTGTACAGTCGGCGCACGGCGTTCTTTCTTTAAAAATCTAAACAAGACAAAAATCATTGCACCTAAATATGGAACGGCTGTTAAAATACCACCTACGCTCGCTGGTAAAATTGCTGCAACCACCCCAACCACCAAGGTAAGTCCAAAGCATAAAAGCAAAAACCAGAGAAAGTAAGAACGTAATTTGGTCATATTTTTGCCTAATTTATGAGTTCAAAAAATAATTATAAATTTTTTTCAATTTTTTTTCATTTTTATGTCAACCAATCCTAATCTCTCGACGTTATATAGGGTAATAAGGTCGCAGCAACCGAATACTTCCTTTGCACGGCATCCGCAAATTTGTTTCGGTGACCTTTCATTACGACTCTTTCTACCTTCGGATTAGGTTTTGTTAGCAGCCAAACCCTTGATGAAGTTTTTGACCGACGATTCTCTCATCACTCGAATCGTCGGTTTTTATTATCTGGCATTCCTAAATTTACCCTATCCTTACACAATGGTGCTTCACCAACCATTCAGTCTTTGTCTATATTATTTACACCATAAAAATATGATTTAAATAATATGAACGCTATTGCCTATTTTGAAATCCAGTCTTCAAACCCTGCTCGCGACGCAGAGTTCTATCAAGCTGTGTTCGGCTGGCAATTTAAATTAGATCCAAACTTACCCATCGAATATTATCGTATAGAAACGCCGTCAATTATGGGTGGACTGTTAAAACGCCCAGCTCAAACCCCACCTATGGAATACGGTACCAATGCATTTACCTGTTCTATTCAAGTGGAAAATTTCGATGAAGTGGCAGCAAAAATTTTAGCGCAAGGCGGTATTGTCGCGATGGACAAATTCGCTATTCCCGGCCGCGCTTGGCATGGTTACTTTGTCGATTTAGACCACAACGTTTTTGGTATTTTTCAAGCCGATGAAAATGCAGCTTAAAAGAGCTTATTTAACCACTTTATTTTTAATCTATAGCCACCGCCTTTTAAACGGTGGCTATTTCATATTAATTACTCAGCAAAACTAAAGCTGGCTTCACATGTAATTGGGAAGTTCACAGAGTTGGCGATCATACATTCATGATGTGCTTGTTCATGTAATTTCGCAGCCAACTCTTGGTCCGCACCTTTTTCTAAAACAACTTCTGGTCTTAAAGTAATTTGGGTAAAGTGACCACGTTTAACTGGATCTGCATCTTCCATAAATCCAAGCGCGTGATCGACATAACTTAGTACATGAATATGATTGACTGCACATAGATGTAAATACCAAAGCTTATGACAAGCTGAGGCGGAAGCAACCAATAAATCTTCGGGGTTCCATCTAGTCACATCGCCTAAGTAGGCAGGGTCTGATGAACCTTGAATCGTGGCCTTTTGAGGATGTTGAATACTAAAGTCTCGTTTATATGAACGATAAGATGAAGTGCCTGTACCTGTATTACCTTCCCACTGTATTTTTACTTGGTATTCATGAATGGTCATTTTATTCTCAAAGTTCGTTGTTTGAGTTGATAGTAACAAAGCAAAGTTCAAAGTGAACAATTTAATTCAGGTTTTTCTACGGGCTTAAATAACGAGCACTTTAAAATGTCTTGATAAAATCTCTCGCCAAATTATGCTAACGTATCTGTGTTTATTTTGGCTTGATGTCTGTTTCTATGTCCGTACATTTTCTACATACTTCTGACTGGCATTTGGGACAGTTTTTTTATAATCATTCACGCCACTACGAACACCAACAATTTTTAAGCTGGTTACTCACTCAAATCCAAGAAAAACAACCGCATGCCCTGCTTATTGCCGGCGATATTTTTGATGTCATTAATCCAGGTTCACAAGCACAAAAACAACTCTACCAATTTTTAGCAGATGCACATCGCCTTGCACCGCACATGCAAACGCTCATGATTGCAGGCAACCATGACTCAGGCTATAGGATTGAACAGGTTGAACCACTCTTAGAAAAATATAATGCAAAAACCGTGGGTGTAGTTCGCTGGAATGAAGATAAAACGCTAGATCTCGATCGACTGCTTTTACCTATTTATAATCAAAATCAAGATATTGTGGCATGGTGTCTGGCCCTACCTTTTTTACGCTCGGCCGAAATTACAGGCTTTAATGAACATACCACCAACAGTAAAAACGCAATTGCTTATTTGCACCAGCAACTGATTGCCGAAGCCAAACGTCGTAAAACACCAGATCAAGCACTTATTTTGATGTCGCATGCCCACATGCAAGGTGGGGAAACATCCGACTCTGAACGCCCGATTATTATTGGTAATGAAGAAGCGCTTTCAACGACTTTGTTTGAAGATGCTGTGGACTATGTAGCGCTAGGACACTTACATAAACCACAAAAAGTAGGTCAACCTCACATTCGTTATAGTGGCTCACCCATTCCACTTTCCTTTAGTGAAATTAACTATAAACACCAAGTGGTTGAGGTCAAAATTGACCCTACTCAAGATACAGACAACCGTTTGCAATTTGAAGCAGTAGAAATTCCGCGTTGCATACAATTACACCGCATTCGTGGTGAGTTAAACGAAGTGCTACAACAACTCAAAGCTTTGCCACACGGCGTGATTGAAAATATTGACCACCGTGAATATGTCGATATTGAATACTATAGTTTAACGCCGCCACAGCCCAATTTACGTCAGCAGTTTGAAGCAGCCTTACCACCTGAGCGCTATCGTTTAGTGCGTATTTCACGCCAATATGTCAATAAAGACTCGACCGATTCAAATACCACTCAGCACATCGCTCTTGAACCACCAACACCAGAAAAACTATTTCAAAATATCTGGGAAAAACAAGGTTACAGCGCAGATGATGCGGTCTTAAAAGATTTTCTAAGCCTAGTACAAGAAGCACAAAAACATCTTGAAAATGATGCAACCCCTTAAGGATATGTCATGAAAATTTTATCCATTCGAATAAAAAATCTGGCATCTCTTTCTGATGAACACTTTATTGACTTTGAAAGCGCACCCCTCGCCCATGCGGGTTTAATTGCAATTGTAGGGAAAACAGGCGCAGGTAAATCGACCATTTTAGACGCCATGTGTTTGGCTTTGTTTAATCGGGTTCCACGTCTTAAAGACAGCGATGGTAAATTAAAAGATGTCGATGGCTCCGAGTTACTCACTAACTCACCTTTGACGGTCTTACGCCGTGGTACAGGACATGGTTTTGCTGAGCTTTGCTTTATTGCCCAAGATCAAAAACGCTATTTGGCACGTTGGGAAATTAAACGTGCACGTGAAAACCCAAATGGCAAATTACAAAGTGTACAGCGCCACTTAAAATGTCTGACCGATGGTGTGGTGCTTGCCGATAAAGCCAAAGCGGTTGATGAAAAAGTTAAGCAAATTACCCAGCTTTCATTTGAACAGTTTACCCGTGCGGTATTGCTTGCTCAGTCAGAAGTCACTGCATTTTTAAAAGCACGAGACAGTGAACGCGGTGAGTTACTCGAGTACCTGACCAACTCTAGTATTTTCGCCAAAATCGGTGAGCTGGCTTTTCGTAAAACAGCAGATATTGCAAAGCAGCGTAAACAGCTCGAAGAGTTTTTAGGCCATATTGAAATTTTATCTGATGAAGAAATTGCTGCATTTACCGAGCAATATCAGCAAGCTGAACAAAACCGTCAACAGTTAGAACAGCAAAAAAATGTCTTAGACAAACAACAACAATGGTTTGAGCGTAAAGCCAAACTTGAGCAAGAGGTTCAGGCTAAACAGCAACAGTTTCAAACCCAGCAAAACCATCATCAACAATTGGCTGGTGAGCGTGAGCAATTAAAACGACTTGAAGTTTTCTCTGAAATACGCCCACAAGTTTTTCAGCAAGCTCAAAATTTACAAACGCTACAACAGCTTGAGCCGCAAATTCAGCAAGCTCAAACCAAGTTTAATGAGTTGGTGCAAGTTTTTGAAACGGGACAAAAGCAATATCAACTTGCAGAACAAGAGCTCAAACAAACGCTCGATTTTGAGCAACAGCATCAACAAGCTTTAAATCAAGTTCGACAGTCCATTCAAGAACGTGCTTTTATTGCCGATGAATATAAAAAATGCAAAGAAAAAAGACATACTCTTGAGCAAAAACTTAGTCCGTTGCAACAGCAGCAAAACGTTGTACAACAGCATATTGCACAGCTTGAGCAGAACAAAATTCATCTTCAACAGCAACTTACCCAGACTCAGCAATATGCTGTATTAGACAAAGGCCTCTCAGCGCATTTAAATCAACTTGGGCAATTTATTCAAAATTACCAAGCGATTGAACAGCAGCTTGGTAACCCTACCCTTGCTCGCCAAAAATTATCGGAAGCTAAAAGTGAACTTGAACAACTGACGGCTTCTCTAGGCACAGTTGAACAAATTGATTTAAAACTTGAGCAACAGCGTAAAGATAAAGAGCAAAAACTTGCTCAAATCACGCAGTTAAATCTGATTCAACAGAAACTAAAAATTTATCATGAGCTCTATGCTGAACTTCAGCAATTCACCGAAAAACAGACCCAAACTTTAGCCCAAGAGCAACAGCTCAAAGCGCTTTATCAGTCGGCTGAGCAAGATTACCAAACAGCAAAAACTGAACGTGAAAAGTTACAACACATTCTGCAACAGCAGCGTTTATTACATACTGAAAATATTGAACAGTTACGAGCCAATCTTAAAGACGGCGAAGCTTGTTTAGTGTGTGGAAGCACCCATCACCCTTACCGTGTTGATGACAGTGCAGTCTCTAAAGCTTTATTCGATTTGCAGCAGCAACAAGAACAACAAGCCGTAGCACTAGAGCAAACTAAATTTAATGCATGGCAAACCCAGCAACATGCGCTGACCCAGTGTCATGCCGAGCTTGAGCAAGTTCAGAAATATCTAGCTCAATTTCAAGCAAAACAAGCAAACTTAAAGCAAGAACTTGAGCAAGCTTTTAACCTCAATCAGTTCCACATTGAACTTAATCAGACTCCTGAGCAAATTTTGCAAACGCTTAACGAGCTCAGACAAGCCGCACAAACTGCGATGAGTACATTTGAGTCGGAAAGCTTGCGTTTAACCCAAGCGATTAAACAGCATAATCAGCTCGTTCAATATATCCAACGCAGTGAAAGCTTGCTGAATACAGCCCAGCAATGGCAACAACAAGTTCAACATATTGTTGAGTGTTTATCGGAAACCGAGCAGCACGCGTGGCAGCAGTCGAGTAGCCAAACGGCTAAGCAGACTTGGACTATTCTTGATGCACGCGCCAAGCAACTTGAACAACAAGAACAGCTTGCACAGCGTTTTGAACAGCAGCAACAAGAACTTAAAATGCTGGCTGCCAACCTTGAACAAATGACCAAACAAATTGATGAGGTCGATCAAAATCTCAAAGAAATTACGCTTAAAGGCCAACAAAATAACGAAAAAGCGGTGTCACTCATTCAACAAATGACAGGCCGCGCTGACATTAAACCGCATGAATGGTTAATTGAGCACGATGCTAAACGCCAGCAGCAACAAACGGCGTATCATGAGGCTAAACAACGTTTCGAACAGACTAGACAACACTTTGAGCAGCAAAAGCAGGCGCTCGATCACCTCAAGCATCAATATCAACACACAGAACAGCATCAGCAGCAGCTTAATGACCAAATTCAAAACTGGTTAAAAGCTCAAGCTGATTTTGAGGCATCTGAGCTTACTGTGCTGCTACAGATCAATTCAGCGCAAGAGCAAGATATTCGTAACCGTCTTAATCATGCCGAACGTCTTTTAAGTGAAGCCTCCTCTGCCCTAAAAACCATGCAAGAGCAACTGACTGAGCACTTACAAACTCAGCCAGATATTGAGCATGAAAAGCTCGTTGGCCTTATTCAGGATAATATTGCAGAGCTTAAAGCACAGCTTGAAGTACGTGATCGACTGAAACTTAAACTCGAAATGCATCAGCAAAATCTTGTTAGGCAGCAACAATACGCCGAGCAAATTCAAACTATTCAGCAAGAAGAACATCGCTGGAGCAAAATTTCAGGTCTCATTGGTGATGCTAAAGGTAAAGAATTCCGTGACTATGCCCAGCAATATCACCTAGATATTTTAGTTGAACATGCCAACCAGCAACTGGCGATGCTATCTCAGCGCTATACGCTAAAACGTCTAGATCAGTCTTTAAGCCTTGCGATTATTGACCACGACATGGATGGAGAAACTCGCTCTGTTGCATCGCTATCAGGCGGTGAGTCGTTCTTAACAGCATTGGCTTTATCGTTAGCAATTGCCAATATGGCATCGGGTTCAATGAAAATTGAATCGCTGTTTATTGATGAAGGCTTTGGTACTTTGGATGCTTCTTCTTTGCACATGGTCATGAATGCTTTAGACCAACTGCAAAACCAAGGACGTCAGGTTATTCTCATTTCACACATTCAAGAAATGCATGAACGTATTCCTGTACAAATTCAGGTGAAACCCCTCGGTGCGGGTGCAAGTACGATTGAGGTCGTGGGTTAATTTATTAGGATTTCATATCTTAAACTTGATTGAATCTTATATAACAAAGGGGCGTATTATTTACGCCCCCTTCTTTCTTGTATGATCTTGTACTAATTTTTTATTTTTTAAAACATCAAAAAATTAATTCACGCAGAGTACGACAACTGCAAAACCAATACAGTACATACCGAACAAATGCCAGCGTCCATGTTCTAACCATGAAGACAACCATTTTAATGCCAAAAGACCAGCACCAAAGCTAAAGCACATACCCAATAAGCTTGGAACCATTGAATGGAACACTTGACCATGAGCAACTGTTTGTAAGCCTTGAGCGTGAATTAAACGGTATAATTCTTTTAAAATCACTGCTGGTGTTAATACCACAGCCAGTGCAAAACTGAACTCTTCAGCTTTTTGACGCGATACGCCCAAAAACAGACCTGTAGAAATGGTTGCACCAGAGCGAGAGAAGCCACGGAAAGGTAAACATAACGCTTGCACTGCCCCAATAATAGAAGCACTACGCAAACTAATTTCACCTTGTTGGCCACGATCTAAACGCGAAGATAAAATAATCAGAACACCAGCCGAAATCAGTGCAGCCGCCATTAATTTTGAGTTACTAAACAAATGCTCAATTTCGAAGCTGCTCGCGCCGCCGAAGAATACATGTTTAATAATAGATTGGAGCGCTAAACCGAGCACACCTGTAATTAGGGTTGCCAAAATAATATAGAAGGCTTGTTTTTTAAAACTTTCCCAAGAAGAAAAATAGGTCTTTTTCCAAGATTTCCAAAAGTAAACGATCACGGCAAACATCGTACCTGTATGCAACATCACAAGTAAGAATGTCATGTCAGGTGCAGATGGATCATACCCCATTAACTTTTCAGCTAAAATAACGTGTGCGGAACTAGAAACTGGCAATAATTCAGCAAAACCCTGAATGACTGCCAGAATGAAAACATGCAACAAATCCATACATTACACACTCAAATATTAAAATATCTGGTTTATAAATGAGGAAAATTAAATTTAAATTAACTGATTACAGTTTCACCACAAAATATTTAAATAAACCGTAAAAGTTATTTTTTCTCAATCGGGTCACGTTTTCCAAACAAAGCCGTACCTACACGAACCATGGTTGAACCTGCGGCAATTGCAGCCTCTAAATCACCTGACATTCCCATACTTAATGTGTCCCAGTCTTGCACATGAGCATGCTGGCCTTTCACTTCATCAAATAACTTTTTGGCATCTGCAAAAGCAGCAGTATTGTCTGGTGCAGGAATCACCATCAAACCACGTAATTTGATTTTCGGCAGTTGACTTATTTGAGCGACCAACTCGGCAACTTCTTCAGGTGCGCAGCCATCTTTACTGTCTTGGCCATCAATATTGACTTGCAAACAAATATTAAGTGCAGCTTGGTCATCACCACGCTGGTTAGATAAGCGCTCTGCAATAATCAAGCGATCTACACCATGTACCCAATCAAACTTTTCAGCCAAGTACTTAGTCTTATTGCGTTGAACATGTCCAATAAAATGCCATTCAATGTCTAAATCATGCAGAGCTTCAATTTTGTCCAAAGCTTCTTGTAAATAGTTTTCGCCAAATGCTCTTTGCCCTGCCGCATACATTTCACGCAATCTTTCACTCGGATGTGTTTTTGATACGGCTAAAAGTTGCACTGTTTCAGGCGCACGCTGAACATGCTCACAAGCAGTTTGGATTTGCTGTAATACGTGCTGTCGCGCATCTTGCAAGTAATTCATTGACAAGGTTCTCATTTTCAAAAAACTTTTTTGCTTTTCACCTAAAGCGAAGTGTTGGTAAGCCTCGGTGAAAGCCGTATATTATTCTACAAAATAATGACATATTTTGATTTACTTGGGGAAATTATGGATATTACAGAGCTACTTGCCTTCTCTGTGAAAAATGGCGCTTCCGATTTACACTTGTCTGCTGGCATGCCACCAATGATTCGTGTCGATGGTGAAGTTCGCCGTATTAACTTACCAGCCTTAGAACATAAAGATGTCCACCGCCTTGTTTATGACATCATGAACGATAAACAGCGCCGTGACTATGAAGAAAAACTCGAAACCGACTTTTCTTTTGAAGTACCTAATGTTGCCCGTTTTCGTGTGAACGCATTTAACCAAAACCGTGGTGCTGGCGCGGTATTTCGTACCATTCCATCTAAAGTACTCACCATGGAAGATTTAGGCTTAGGTCAAATCTTTAAAGATATCTGTGATTATCCTCGTGGGATTGTACTGGTGACAGGTCCAACCGGTTCGGGTAAATCAACCACCCTTGCAGCGATGATGGACTACATTAATGAAAATCGCTATGACCATATTTTAACGGTTGAAGACCCCATCGAATTTGTACATCAGTCAAAGAAATGCCTGATTAACCAGCGTGAAGTACATCGTGATACACATGGCTTTAATGAAGCACTTCGCTCAGCACTACGTGAAGACCCAGATATTATTCTGGTCGGTGAGATGCGTGACCTTGAAACGATTCGTTTAGCATTAACTGCTGCCGAAACGGGTCACTTGGTGTTCGGTACACTTCATACGACTTCTGCCGCAAAAACCATTGACCGTGTAATTGACGTATTCCCTGCCGAAGAAAAAGACATGGTTCGTGCCATGCTGTCTGAATCTTTACAAGCCGTTATTTCACAAACCTTACTTAAAAAGAACGGTGGTGGTCGTGTAGCAGCACATGAAATCATGATTGGTATTCCTGCTATTCGTAACTTAATTCGTGAAAACAAAGTCGCACAAATGTATTCAGCCATTCAGACGGGTGCTAACCATGGTATGACGACCCTCGATCAAAGCTTAAAAAACTTAGTGTCTCGTGGTGTAATTAGCCCACAAACGGCGCGTACTGCGGCAAAACAGCCTGAATCATTCCTATAAAAATAACAAAATAGCGAGAGTACAATTATGGATTTTAATGACTTACTCAACCTCATGGTTGAGAAAAAATCATCGGATCTTTTTATTACCGATGGTGTTGCACCATCTATGAAAATTAATGGTCAAATTGTTCCAATTTCGAAAAATAGCCTTTCAGGCGAAGTGATTGGTCAACTCTTACATTCCATTATGAGCGAAAAACAGCGCAAAGAATTTGCAGAGACTCGTGAATGTAACTTTGCCATTATGAACCGTGATAAAACGGCACGTTTTCGTGTGAGTGCTTTTCAGCAACGCGACATGCCCGGCATGGTTCTACGTCGAATTGAAACTAAAATTCCTTCAATTGATGATTTACAGCTACCATCTGTACTGAAAGATTTATCGATGACCAAACGCGGCATTATTATTTTCGTAGGCGCAACAGGTACAGGTAAATCAACTTCATTGGCTTCAATGATCAGCCATCGTAACCACAGCTCTAAAGGCCATATCATTACCATTGAAGACCCGATTGAGTTTATTCATGAACATGCAGGCTGCATCATTACTCAACGTGAAGTCGGTATCGATACAGACTCATTCGAAATTGCCTTAAAAAATACATTACGACAAGCACCAGATGTCATCTTAATTGGGGAAATTCGTTCTCGTGAAGTCATGGACTATGCAATTGGCTTTGCTGAAACAGGCCACCTTGTATTAGCCACAATGCACGCCAACAACGCCAACCAAGCACTCGACCGTATTATTCACTTCTTTGAAAGTGACCGTCATAGCCAGCTCTACATGGACTTATCGCTAAACTTAAAGGCCATGATTGCCCAGCAGCTTATTCCAACACCAGATGGCAATTCACGCCGAGCGGCAATTGAGATTTTAATTAACTCACCATTAATTTCAGACTATATCCGTAAAGGCGAAATTCATGAAATTAAAGACTTGATGAAACGCTCACGTGAACTGGGTATGCAGACATTTGACCAAGCTTTATTTGATTTATATAAAGCAGGTCAAATTACATATAAAGATGCGCTTAAACATGCCGACTCGCCAAACGATTTACGCTTAACCATTAAGCTTGCAAATGAAGGCCCAGATCAAATAACAGACGAAAAACAGCATTTAACTTTCGATCGTCAGTAATTTCTTCATAAAAAAAGGAAGGTTAAACGTAACCTTCCTTTTTTATTTGTTTTCTTTATGTGAAAACGATTATTTCTTGCGCAATGTTTCCTGACATTCAGGTTCATTACAATAACCATAGAGGTTTAATGAGTGACCTGTTAAGGTAAACCCATGTTGCTCAGCTACAGCGTGTTGCTCTTTCTCGATAATATCATTAGTAAATTCAATGACTTTATTACAGTTTTGGCATACTAAGTGATCATGATGATCTTCTTGCATAATTTCGAAAACAGAGTGATTATTTTCAAAATGATGACGTTGAATAATACCTGCAGCTTCAAATTGTGTTAACACACGGTAAACTGTTGCAAGTCCGACATCTTCCCCTTGCTCGAGCAAAGTCTTGTAAATATCTTCAGCGCTAAGATGATGCTGTTTTGAATTTTCTAATAATTCCAAAATCTTAATTCGTGGAAGGGTAACTTTAAGTCCAGCTTTGCGCAAATCTTGATTGGAAATAGGCATGAAAAAAGGTCTCTCAACAAATCTCAAGTTGGAATAGGCAATAGAATTTATATGAAGTATGATCTATCCTTTGATCAAATGCATCATAATTTATTGGGATAGTGTAGCAAAATGCAAAAACTCGTGCTGACGTTATTCGTCACTTCACTCCTAGCTGGTTGTTCAATCTTTGGTGTGTATAAGGTTGATATTCCTCAAGGGACTCCATTGACTAAAGCTCAAGCCTCTCAAGTACAAGTCGGCATGAATTTCCAGCAAGTTCGTTTTTTGCTTGGTAGCCCAACAGTGACTGATCCCCTCAATCCACAACGTTGGGACTATATCTACAACTATATCCCGGGAACATATGCTAAAAAAGCGAAAATCCCCGCAGCACATGGTCAGCATTTAAAAATTTACTTTGATGAAACCGGAACCGTAACTAAAATTGAAGGTTTAGATACTATTCCAGAATCGCAACCAGGTTTACCTGCTTCTAAAGAAGCGATTTTAACTGCCCCACCACTATAATCGTTTTTTCTAATAAAAAGAAACCCCTCAAGTGAAAAAACTTGAGGGGTTTTGCTTATTGAGCTGATTGCTTAGAGCGATTACTTTTAATGTATCTACCCACTGGATTCTTCGCAGCACGTTTCCTGCGAATGTCTTTTGGATTGATCGTTAAAGGTCTGTAAACTTCAACTCGATCACCTGCATGTAGTACTGCATCAGTTTCTATTTTTACTCCAAAAACGCCAAGCTGAAGTGGTTCAGGCAAATTAACTTGATTTGATAAACCACTTAGTTGAACTGCCTGCGAAGCCGTCATCCCTTCTTCAAATGGAATAGAAATTAAAAACTGTTGATCTGGCGCTGCAAAAGCAACCCAAACTTGTTGAGCACGTTCCATTAGATACTTTGTCCAATTACAGCAATCATTGCCACAATAATTGAAAGCGGCAATACAATACGTACAGCAATACGCCATAAATTATAGAAAAGCTCATTGCTGAAATTCATCGATTTACGCAAATGGCTAATCTTCATAATCCAACCTGCAAAAATTGCATAGATCAAACTAATGAGTAAGCCCCAAAGCATAAGAATAAGCGTAAATAAATTATGAAGCTCAGGCACTGCCCAAACCGCAATTGCGACAACAATAATCACCCACTGTAAAATAGGCATAAGCTGACGCTGAGCCAACTGCTCTCTTGCCAATTGAACAAACAAGGCCGATGTCATTACCCCTGTAAATATCCAAGTAAGGACTGGTAATTGCGCTTGAAGCGAAAAGAAACCAAAAGCAATTACAGCAATGAGCTGAGCCAACCAAATTGGAAGAACCGTTTTAGTTGCTCCTTCTTCAGCTTTAACCGTACCAACTGTATTTTGCCAGTAAAGGCCTAAACCTAGACCACTCGCTACCAGTGCAAGTACGGTTGCATTACCCCACTCTTTGAACTCTACATTGGTCCAGTGCCACGGTTGTAAAGACGTTCCCATCATGTTTGCCAGCACAATAGAAGCGATCACGCCTAATGTCATTAATAAAATGAGAATTTGACGTGGAATAAATGATAATACCAAGGCCGCGACTGCAAGGCCTGCAAAAATAATTTGGCCTGAAATGCTTGGAGCAAATTGTGCAACTAAGATATTACTTGCAGTGCTTAGAACATTACCGGCTAAAAAAGGAATAAAAACAACAGCAAGCCAACCAACCAAACGCCATTTAGGTGAACTATCTGCTTCACGAGTTAAACTCGATAACGCATTTAAAGCGGTTGTTTTAGATCGTTTTGCTAAAGCAATTTCCAAATAACAAACTGGTAATGCCAATAACAACATTGTGCCAAACCACAATAACCAGAAATCGAGCTGACGATCAATCTGGATACCCATGGTAGGTGCTAATGTAGCCATGATGACAAAAGATAAGCAAAACGCCATAAGAGGCGATAACCATCGTGACATAGGTATGTCCTGCATTATGCATTCCTTGAAAAAGTCTCTCGATATTTTGCCCGTCTCATGCATGAAAATCAAAGATTGCATAATAAAAAAAGCAAACCACCGAAACGATAGTTTGCCGCGCTAACTGTAAATTAGAGTTTTTCCAGTTAAATTTATGAGAAAAAACGAGCGAACCAGTTTTTTCCTTTCTTCTTTTCTTTTTCTTTAATAATCCCCATCATATTTTCTTTTACTGCTCCTACATAATCGGCATCATCATGTTGAATATGATTAATTAACCATTTAGCCAAAATCTCTTGTAATTCTGCTTCAATCGTATGTCCCATTTCAAAACGTTCACGATATAACTCTATTTTTTTAATAAACAAGTCATGTACACGTTTATGAGGAACTCTATATTTATAATCTGCTTCTTCTTGCAAACTTTCTTCAAAGGTAAAATGTGACTGCGTATAATCAATAATATTGTCTAGAACGTCTTTAATACGACGTCTATCTTCTTCATCTTTTACATCATCAATCTCATTAATATAATCGAGTATTCGTTTATGCTGTTCATCAATAACATCAATACCCGTATTATATTCCGAAGCCCATTTCATTTTCATCCATCACCCCCAATGATGTTCAATGACTGTTGCATAAATCGCATCTTATCTTTAAAGGGTATAAATAAAAACAAAGCTATTTCGTTGGTTTTATATAAACAAAATCCAATAAATATCCAAGCATTTGATTTGTAATAAATTAAATAATATTAACCAACTAAAACAATAAAGTATTTTTTAAACAAAATACTTTATTGCTAAATAAATAAAAATATACTTTTCACTTATTAAAAATTATTTAATTAAAAAATTAATATTGGTCTGCACGAGTAATCCGTTTAAGTTCAGGGTTTTTCTCTTCACGTATTAATCTTTCAACTCGGGTAATAGCTTTTTTTATAGGCTTTCCATGTTGAAATAAAATCATTTCACCTGGTTGATAAGCTGTCCATGTTTCATTATGGGTTAATGGCTCCGTTGTAATCACAGCTACCCTATCTTCAGGCGTAGTGACCTCACTAAAATCGACTTCTACATCTAAATCGATTAAATGTGCATTGTTAAATGGATATTCTCGAACTAACCAATGCAATTTAGTAATTGCATAGCTAAATAAAGCTTTTCCATTCGATAAGCAGAAATTAAATGTGCCATATTCTGCAATTTGTGGCGAAATCTTTTCTAATACTTCAAATATCTGATCAAGACTTGGCTCTTCATAGCCAAATACTTCAACCAACTGGTCTAATAAATAACAAAATGCTCTTTCACTGTCTGTATTACCGATAGGCGTAAAACGTCCACTAAGCGGTGGATTAAAATCATGTAAATCGCCATTATGGGCAAAAATCCAGTGACGTCCCCATAATTCCCGAATAAAGGGATGGGAGTTCTCAAGTGTAATTTTACCTTGGGTGGCCTTACGGATATGTGCAATCACGTTACGTGATTTGATGGGATAATTACGAATCAGATCAGCAATTGGAGATTCGACTGCTGATTGGTTGTCTACAAATAAACGGCATGCCTTATCTTCAAAAAAGGCGATACCAAATCCATCACTGTGGTCAGAGGTAATTCCTGCGCGTTGTGAAAACCCACGGAAAGAAAAAGTAATGTCCGTTGGTGTTGCACAATTCATTCCTAATAGCTGGCACATATTGTTTTAAACTTATTCACTTCATTACCCCGTATGCACTATTGTGCATGAGAGTAAAATAGCTTGTAAATCCCAATATGTGCTCGCTATTACAAAATATAAGATATCTTTATCTCTGAGCCATTTTGTTCATTACAAATGAAGTCGCAATTTTATTCACTTCTAAGAATACAAAATAATCAAGACAGTTAAATTTATCATCGAAAAAGGCTTCTTTAGATAATTTAGACTGCATACTCAAATACATTTGAAACAGTTTCGGCATTCGTTCATCTTGAGGAAAGCTAAACTCAGGGTACTCAGGCTCATAAATCTTTTTAGAGCGAATATCGATAGTCTTAGTGTCTGATAATTGCTGAATCTGACGGTGCGTATAGTAAGCTCGAGCTAAATTATCCTGGAGGTGAATACTCACACATCCCATCAAATATTTAGCACGCATTGACCACAACACTTTAGGTGCAAGGTTCATCCAAAGCGTAGAAAGTGCCTTACCATTACGAAAGCGTGGATGAACACAGGTACGCCCTATTTCCAATACGTTTGGCAAGTGTGACAAATGAGGAACAATATCAAACTCATGCGCACTATAACTCTGCGCTATTTCATGGCCTTGGAAGAGTTTAAGTCGTGTATAGGCAACGATCTCACCAGTCCATTTTTCACGTAATACCGCATGTTCACAACTAAAATCGTAGATATCTTGATCTAAATTATCTTCAAAATGGATACCGAATTGTTTACTAAATTGTTGTGCACGGAACCGTTGTACATCTTGTAATTCTTTTAAGTTATCAACCCATTCAAAGCGAAATTGTGTTTGATTCGTAGTTTTATGACGATTTAAAGGTAAAGTCCAGGTTTGGCGATATTGATTAAATTTTTCCAGCATAATGAACGCTCCTAGTGACACCCCTTACACTAGTCAAAGCTCATGACAAAAAAATGACCAAAATTAAAAGACATAAAAAAAGACCACTTAGCGTGATCTTTTAATAAAAACATCAAATTTAGTGTGCTGCATTTGTGCGATTTGAAATCAATGTACCTACACCATGATCTGTAAAGATTTCAAGTAATGTTGCGTGTGGTACGCGACCATCCACAATGTGTGCACTCACAACACCACCTTTTACAGCATCAAGTGCACAGCCTACTTTAGGAATCATTCCACCGTAAATCACACCTGTTTCAATTAAGCGGTCAACTTCTTGAGTTGTTAAACCAGTTAATAGTTTTTTGTTTTCATCTAATACACCAGTAATATTAGTGAGCAGAATTAATTTTTCTGCACCTAATGCCTCTGCAACCTTACCAGCCACCAAGTCAGCATTAATATTATAGGTGTTGCCTTTTTCATCTACGCCTAATGGTGCAATCACAGGAATAAAATCACTTTGGGTAAACATTTCTAACACATCTGTTTTTACCCCAGTTACTTCACCTACCATACCTAGGTCAATATGCTTGATAGAACCATCTTCTTCTTGTTTTTCCATCAAGAGCTTACGAGCACGTAATAGATTGCCATCTTGACCAGTTAGACCAATTGCACGACCGCCGTGTTTATTAATTAAATTAACAATGGATTTGTTTACGCTACCACCCAATACCATTTCAACTACTTCCATAGTCGCAGCATCAGTCACACGCATACCATCAATACGGTCAGACTCACGACCTAATTGTTTTAAAAAAGAGTCAACTTGTGGGCCACCACCATGCACAACAACCGGATTTAAACCCACTGTTTTAAGTAAAACGATATCTCGGGCAAATGAACTTTCAAGCTCCGGATCAGTCATCGCATTACCACCATATTTCACCACTAGCGTCTTACCAGAAAAACGTTGAATATATGGCAAAGCTTCAATCAAGATTTTTGCTTTGTCGACGCCAAGATGCTGATGTTGTGGCATTGCGCCTCTCCTTATTAGGCCTCAGAAAGTTCTTGTGCAATTTGCGGGTAACGCTCTTGCAACATATCAATAAATTTTTGCTGTATTTCCTTTAAGCGTAAAGGATTATCAGCATCAAATCTTACAGTGAAATACTCGCCTGTATTTGATGCTCGAATAATGCCAAAACCGTCATCAAAATCAAGACGTACACCATCAATTTTACTAATATGAGCACCTAAACGATGGCTCAAAATTTCAATATCTTGCAATACGTGCTTAGGGTCTGACTGGTGGGTGCTAATATAGGTATCTTCGGTACAGCATCTTTCCGGATAAATAGAAAATAAATCAGAAATTGTTGTCGCACGAGACTCGGTGAAATACTCCATTACACGAAGTGCAGCGTATATACCATCGTCATACCCAAAACCGCGTCCGTCATTAAACACATAATGGCCAGCGTATTCACCACCAAAAATGGCATGACCTTTGGACTTCGATAAATAGGCACGGAGGAAGCTACTTCCGGTACGAATCATTTTTGCTTGGCCGCCCAGTGTCTCTACGGTTCTTTGAACCATCAGTGAGCATTTCACATCAAATACAATTTCTTTTTCTGGTTGTTGTTCCAAGCACATTTGAGCAAATAACGACAATAAACGATCCGCTGTAATAATGTTGGCTTTTTCATCGAGTAGTACAACGCGATCACCGTCGCCATCAAGAGCAATACCGATGTCTGCCTCTTGTTCGATAATCGTTTTACGTAACTCTTTCAAATGCGCAGCATGCGAAGGGTCAGGTGCGTGATCGGGGAATTCACCGTTTGGGGTAGTACGTAAGGCAATCACCTCACACCCCATTTTTTCAAGAATAAATTTTGAGCAATGTCCTGCTGAACCATGCAAGCCATCTAATACAACTTTTAAAGGCCGCTTGAGTTGAATATCTTTTAAGATAGCTTGTTGGTATTGTTTGCAAAATTCTGCTTTAAATTGAGGAGTTGATAATTCTAATAATGAAATTGTATGAGTAGGTGTATAAGTTTGAGCAAATTCGCCAACTTGCTGAATCATTTCAGGAGATGGAGGCTCACCTTTTAAGATCCACTTTATACCATTATCTGATTTAGGATTATGGCTCGCTGTCACCATAATACCGTTACCACCAAACTCTCGTGCGAGATAATACATCATGGGCGTTGAGCAACAGCCAATATTGGTAACCGTTAGGCCCTGTTCTACTAATATCTCTTCAATTAAATGCGCATAAGCTGGGCTTGTTAAACGCGCATCATAACCAATAACCAGTCGAGTTTGTTCCGCTTGTTTATATTGTTGTGCCAATCCGTAGGCAATTGAACGGACGACGTCCGTAGTTAAATAAGAAAGTTTGCCTCTAATATCGTAAGCACGGAAAATATTTTTTGGGAATGAGTGTCTTACATTCATAGCGTATCTTCTATTTTAAAGATCAATCTGATCTATCGCAAAAACATAGAGTATTCAAAAGGGTATTTGCTAAAAAAGTCAAAAGAGTATGAGTAAAGCGTTTTGTAATATAATTCATTGTAACATTCAAGGTATAAAAAGAAACACCTGTAAAACAGGCGTTTCTTTTCATTATTTTTTATAAGTTAATTATTGTTTACCCGTGTGTCCAAAGCCACCCGCACCACGTGAAGTTTCTTCAAACTCAGTCACTTGTTCAAATTCGGCTTGAACCACTGGAACTAAAACATATTGTGCTAAACGTTCACCTGGCTCTAAACGGAATGTCGTTTGACCACGGTTCCAAACTGAAACCATCAATTCACCTTGGTAGTCAGAATCAATTAATCCAACTAAATTGCCAAGCACAATACCGTGTTTATGACCTAAACCTGAACGCGGTAAAATCAAACCAGCAAAATTCACATCATGAATATAAATTGCCATACCTGTTTTAACCAATACAGTTTGGCCTGGTTCAATTTCAATTGCTTCATCTACACAGGCACGTAAATCTAGACCTGCTGACCCTGCTGTTGCATATGAAGGTAAAGGCCATTCTTTACCTAAACGCGGATCGAGCAATTTAACTTGAACTTTCATGAGATTTCCTAAAAATTAAAAAATTAACGCTTTAATAAAGCTTTTAAATTTGCCAAATATTGTTGAGCCTGTTCTTTAGGGTCAACATTTGCTGCAATTTTCTTTTTACGCCCTAACCATTCGAGCTCGTCTTGCGGAAGCTCATCAAGGAAACGGCTTGGGGTCATCTGTTTCATTTGACCGCCATTTTTACGCTGTTCTGCCAAAGTCAAAGTCAGCCCTTGACGTGCACGGGTAATTCCCACATACATAAGACGGCGTTCTTCTTCAATGGTTTCAGCTGCAATCGAGTTTTTATGCGGTAAAAGCTCTTCTTCAAGTCCCATAATATAAACATACGGGAACTCCAAACCTTTTGCTGCATGCAAAGTAAGTAGGTTTACTTTGTCTGTGTCCTCTTCTTCTTGCTGCTGTTCTAACAAGTCGAGTAAAACCAGTTTGCGAATGACGCTTTCAATATTCTTTTCATCTACATCTTCTGCACGATTAATCAGATTTTGAATACTAGTAAATAAATTCTCGATATTATCGAGCTTACTTTTCTCTTGAGCAGGTGTTGCAGATTGCTCACGAATATAATCGATATAACCCGCTTCATTCATCATTTGACGAACTTTAGGCACAGGCTCATCATCTTCTAACAACTCACGCGTAAATGTCGCGATAAAGTCGGCAAACTCATGCAATTGGGTTTCTGCTTTTTTAGGCAGGACCATACTTAAACGCTGGTCAGAAGAAGCACCAAGCAAAGACAAATGATTTTCTTGTGCGAATAAACCTAGCTTCTCTAAAGTAACCGGGCCAATCGCACGTTTAGGTGTATTAATAATACGTAAGAACGCACTGTCATCTTCAGGGTTAATAATAAGACGTAAGTAGCTCATCACATCTTTAATTTCTGCACGCGCGAAGAACGACGTACCGCCAGAGAGTTTGTACGGAATCTGCATTTGGCGAAGCTGGGTTTCTAATACACGTGCCTGAAAGTTTCCACGGTACAGTACAGCATAATCTTTCCAGTTCTTACCGTTCATAAGTTTATGAGTCAGTAAGTCTTTAACTACGCGCTCCGCTTCATCATCATCATTACGGCAGGTAATAATTCTGATGACCTCGCCATGTCCTTTATCACTCCACAATTTCTTGTCAAAAATATGCGGGTTATTTTGAATCACGCAGTTGGCAGCTTTCAAAATACGGCTGGTCGAACGGTAATTTTGCTCAAGCTTAATAATATGTAAATTTGGGAAATCCTGTTTAAGCAAAGCCATATTTTCAGGCTTAGCACCACGCCATGCGTAAATCGACTGGTCATCATCACCAACGGCTGTAAACTGCCCCATTACACCAACTAACAGTTTCACTAAAATATATTGTGCGGTGTTAGTATCTTGATATTCGTCGACCAATAAATAACGAACGCGGTTTTGCCATTTGTCACGTACTTCGGCATTTTCTTGCAATAAACGCGTTGGCATAACAATCAAGTCATCAAAATCAACTGCGTTATAAGCACGTAAATTACGCTCATAGAGCTGATAAAGATGGGCAAATTGAACATCTTCTGGTGTTTCACAGGTCGAATGTGCTTGCTCCGGCACAATCAGATCGTTTTTCCAATCTGAAATTTTCTTCATTGCCTTGGCAATTAATTCTTTGCTTTCTGCACCCGACAAATTATCGCGATGCATCAAATCCATCAAAATACGTTTACAGTCATCTGCATCCAAAATCGAAAAATTAGCTTTTAAAGGTAAATTTTTAAGTTCTAAACGTAAAAGATTTAAACCAAAAGTATGGAAGGTTGAAACAGACAAACCTTTTGCTTCTTCACGTGATAAAAGCTTGGTTACACGCTCTTTCATTTCACGTGCAGCTTTATTGGTAAAGGTCATTGCTGTAATACGATGCGCAGGAATGCGGCAATGCTGCACCAAATAGGCAATCTTACGTGTAATTACAGATGTTTTACCTGAACCAGCACCAGCAAGCACCAATAAAGGGCCTTGAGTATATTTCATGGCTTCTTCTTGCTTGTTGTTCAATTGACTGGCAGATGACATCGTGTATTACCTCTTAATTTTTCGAGCATGATTATAGTCATCTCTTTTTTAGAATCCCAATAGTAAATCTACGGATATGTATAAATGATGTCTAATAATGCAATTTATGCGCCGCAGAATGTCGTGATTATTTTTTGTACTGCACTCATAAAAAAACCACCCGAAGGTGGTTTTTGAAACAATAAACTAGATCTTATTGTTTTGCATAAATGCTGATTTCAACACGACGGTTTTGTTCTTTACCAGCTGCAGTTGAGTTATCTGCGATTGGGTTAGATGAACCATAACCTTGCGCGTCGATACGGCTAGCAGATACGCCTTGGCTTGCTAAATAACTACGTACTGATTGAGCACGTGCTTGTGATAATGGAATGTTGATTGAATCATTACCAGTGTTATCAGTGTAACCTGTTACAAGAATTGCACTCTTGTTATCTTCAGCCAAAGTTTGAGCAACCTTGTTTAAAGTTGCATAGAAGTTTGGTTTGATATTTGATTTGTTTGTATCAAAAGTAATGCTACCTGGCATGATCAATTGAACAGAACCATCTGGGTTACGGCCAACATTTACGCCAGTACCCGCCATTTGTTGACGTAATTTTTTCTCTTTATTGTCAAGATATAAACCACCAGCACCACCAAGAACTGCACCGATTGCCATTGCACGGTTATTCTGAGCGCTGCTACCGTTACCAATACCTTTAGAAATACCGTAACCTAATGCTGTACCAAGTACTGCGCCTACTGCTGTTTTGTCATATTCAAAACCGTTGCCGCCATTCCCTGTAGTTTGGCAACCAGAAAGAACCAAACCAGCCCCGATTAGTGTTGAAATCGCTAATGCACGCATTGCATGCCTCCTCACATTTGTGTGTTTTGTTGTCTGGATGAATAATGAAACAAAAAGGAAGTATAAAACATTGATATTTTGTTAATAATAAACAGTTTAGTTAGTTTTTTGTAATATTTTGATGCACTTTAAGACGCTCACTCATCACAATTTCTTCATTGTTATCTAAGATACCGTTGTATTTCATTTCACGATAGTTATAGTTGAACAACTTTCTATGGATTTTAGATATTCGGGGTCATTTATATGTCAACTGCACCCAATAAGCAATCTGCGCTAAAAAAAATTACACGTGGACTCACTGTAGGTACAGTCATCACAGGTAGTACTTTTTTTCATGGACCACCTGTATTGGCTTTAGGTTTGACTAAGTTATTAAAAAAATCTTCTAAAATTGATGAAACCAATATTCAAATTACAAATAGCTGGCTGGGTGTCAATAACTGGCTCATTGATCATGTTTTACCTAATTTAAAGTGGGACATTACGATCGATGAAGGTCTTGATTTGAGTATGCAAGGCCGTTACTTAATGACATGTAACCACCAAAGTTGGGTTGATACCACTGTAAACCAATACTTCGGTTTAACCCGTATGCCACTGACCCGCTTTTTTACAAAGTGGGAACTCATTTTTATTCCTTTCGTTGGTCAAGCCTTTAAAATTTTAGGCTTTCCAATGATGAAGCGTCATACCAAAGAGCAAATTGCGAAAAATCCCGAACTCAAAGATCGTGACATGATGGAAGCACGTAAAGCGTGTGAACAGCTCTTAAGCCAACCTTTTACGTTATTAAACTATTTGGAAGGTACCCGTTTTACTCAAGAGAAACATGATCAACAAAATTCGCCATATAAACATTTATTAAAACCTAAAGCAGGCGGATTGGCGCTGGCTCTAAATATTTTGGGCGACAAAATTGATGCTCTGGTTGATATGACGATTGTTTATCCTGACGGTGTGCCGGGTTATGGCGAATTCTGGTTAGGCGATGTTTCACAAATTGCGGTAAATCTTCGTAAAATTGAAATACCGGACTGGGTACTCGGCGGTAACTATGAAGATGACCCAGTTTACCGTGAACGTTTTCAACAATGGGTACATGAGCTTTGGACTGAGAAAGATCAACTCATCGAACAAATGAAAGCTCGATATACTACTTCAACTCATTAAAAGCATTTATCGCTATGCAAAACAGTACCGAAAAACCAGCAAAATATCACCATAGGGACTCAAGCAGCATTTCATTTAAGCTGTTTTTGATTTATGACATCTTTATGGTGTTTATTATTATTTTCAATCTGTTCTGTCTTGCAGCAAATTTCTTTTTAATGAGCAGTATTGGGGCATGGTTTTTTGAACACATTCACTTGTCCCAAGTACTCACCTTTTATAAAACTTATTTGCACCCTTGGGTGATTACGACTGAAGCTTGGTTTATTGGTTTTTTAATTACCGAGTTTCTTGTCCGCTGGGGCATCTCTATTGTTTATAAGCACCATAAGCGCTGGTTTTTCTTTCCATTCATTCACGGGTATGAAATTTTAGCCATCATTCCACAATTACGTTTTTTACGTTTATTTCGCGCTGGTATTATCGCATACCGTCTATATGAATTAGGCTATCCTATTATTCCGGAAAGCTGGAGAAAAAACGGTCTATTTTACTACCGCGTTGTTATGGAAGAGTTATCTGACCGTGTTGTTATTACCGTAATTGACGGTATTCGAAATGAACTCCAAACCAGTTCAAGTCATAAGCAAATTATTCACGAGCTGGTAAATCACCATCGTGAACAATTTACCATTACCCTCACCTCTATTTTACAAGAATCGTTGGCTACAGCTTTAAAAGAACAAAAACCAGCAATCACAAAAGGTGTTGGACAAATTGTTGATCAAGCCATAGAAAATACACCTGAACTCACTCAGTTATTACGTTTAATTCCTTTAGTCGGCGGTCGTATCGAACAACAAATTCAAAGTATTGGTCAACGACTCGGTGAAAATATTAGTGCAGGTTTAATCGAACCTTTAATTGAAGGTTCAAAAGAACAGCCCAATGCAACTTATCAATTAATTTCAGAAAAGATTAGTAATATAAATATTAATAACCGCGAGCTTGAACAACTTGTTGAGTCTGTCGTATTCGAAAGTCTTGAAGCAATTCGTAAACAAGTTAAAGTCAAACAGTGGCAACAAATGCTTGCGGAGCGTGATCGAATCAAAGAATAAGCATTTATTTAATTTTTTATGAAACACGCTAGAGAATTGGTGCGATTTGTTCTAGCATTTGTTCTATTTACAATAAACTTAACGATACTACAGCTCGTTTTAACGCCTTGAAGGAAGACTTATGGCTGATATCCGGATTACCGGCAGAATGGTTAACTTTAGCAGGATAACCTTCGATACGAATGATCATGATGTGATCCGCCAGCAATTATCAAATATTCTAAATGAAGGTTCCTATCAAGGAACTGTCGTTATTATAGATAGTACTGTTGAGCAAGAGCTAATTGCCTTGATTCAGCTGTTAGTGAGCTTAGGTTTACAACCTATGGCAGTCATTGACGGTATATTAGGTGATGAAGCCCGTGCTATTCAATTCCCTGTGTTACCGGCAGATCAACCATTACAACGCATTAAGGCAACTGCCGAGCAAGTTGCAATTGTAGAGAAACCAGCACCTGCACAAGCTTCACCAGAAACAAAAAAACCACTAAATAATAATGCAGTTGCCCATATTACCTCTTATCATGATGAAATTTTGCGTACAGGCCAATCTCTTGTACAAGATCAAGGCGATATTATTTTAAAAGCTGGCATGAATAGTGGTTCTGAAGTGATTGCTTCAGGAAATATACATATTTATGGCACGGTTCGTGGTAGAGTCATTGCTGGTGCGGGTGGGCACGCTGCTGCACGTATTTTTTGCCAATCTTTAGAGGCTGAACTCGTTTCCATTGCCGGAACATATTGTGTCGCAGATGATATCCCTAAACATGTGGTAAAAAAGCCAGTACATATTTATTTAAATGAAAAGCAAGAGCTTGAATTTGAAGCTCTAGAACTTTAGTTTATTAAGCAAATCACCAAAAAACAGCCCTTTTAAGGGTGTATGTATGACCATAATAGGAGTGGATTCGGTGGCCAAAATTGTTGTCGTAACATCAGGCAAAGGTGGTGTAGGTAAAACTACAACGAGTGCATCTTTTGCAACAGGTTTAGCCCTTCGTGGTCATAAAACTGTTGTGATTGACTTTGATGTAGGCTTACGTAACCTTGATTTAATTATGGGGTGTGAGCGTCGTGTTGTTTATGATTTCGTTAATGTAATTAATAATGAAGCACGTCTGCAACAAGCCCTTATTCGCGATAAAGATATCGAAAACCTTTACATTTTGCCGGCTTCACAAACCCGTGATAAAGATGCTTTGAGCGACGAAGGTGTTGCTCGTGTAATTGATGAGCTTGCTCAAGAATTTGATTACATTATTTGTGATTCACCTGCGGGGATCGAGCGTGGTGCGATTTTAGCAATGTACCATGCAGATGAAGCAATCATTGTGACAAACCCTGAAATTTCTTCAGTACGTGACTCTGACCGCATCATCGGAATGTTAGACAGCAAAACTAAAAAAGTTGAACACAACGAAGGACGTATACGTAAGCATTTATGTATTACACGTTTTAACCCTGAACGTGCTGACCGTCAGGAAATGCTGACGATTGATGATATTTCTAAAGATATTTTACGCGTACCGACATTAGGTGTTATTCCAGAATGTCCAAGTGTATTACAAGCATCAAACGAAGGTAAGCCAGTTATTCTGTATTCAGAAACTAAAGCTGGACAAGCGTATGATGACTTGGTTGCTCGCTTTCTTGGCGAAGACCGCCCTTATCGACACATCACAGCTCAACCTAAAGGCTGGTTAGCACGACTATTTGGAGCGTAGATATGGCAGGATTCTGGAGTAAATTATTTAGCAGTGAAGAAAAACCAACAAGTGCTCAAACTGCCAAAGATCGTTTAAAAGTTATTGTTGCATCAGAACAAGGTCTAGGCCGTCGTCTAAGCCAAGACAAGATTGACCAAATGAAGAAAGAAATCATGCAGGTGGTTAGTCGCTATGTAAGCGGTGTAGGCGAACAGCATATCCAAATGCAAGTTCGTTCTGAAGCAAATATCGAAATGTTAGAAATGAATATCAATTTACCTGAAGAACGATAATTCTATTTCTGACTATTCAATAAATCAGAATCAAGGCAAAATAACGCAAGTTATTTTGCCTTTTTTAAAATGAGGAGATTGTCATGGCATTATCACAGCCAGCAACTTTCAATGAAGAATGGTCCGATGAGCGTGTTTTTGCCTACCTCAACCAACTTCCTCCAAATGGTGTGAACGCAGATTTTCACGTGCTCTACCATGCATTCAAACATATGCGTCCGAATGACTATGAACGTCTTTTGACTAAATTTGTTGCAGATGGTCGAGATATCAATGCAACAAGTCCTGAAGGTGAACGCATTCATGACGTAATTGCTAAGTTTCCACGTCAATCAGCACCGTTTTTAGAAGTTTTAGCAAAGTTTGCTTAAGCTGAAAAATAAAAAAGCCTCTTTAAGAGGCTTTTTTAATCGTCTGGATTTATCGATTTCCAATCAGGAAAATACCGAACACGGTAAAAATACCACCTGAAATACCATCAATCCATTTCGAGAAATTACGGTAAGCCACTCTGAAACTTGGTAATGAGAAAATAAAAGTCACAAAGCAGAACCATAAAATCGTTTCAACTGACACAATAATAAAAAGCAGCCAATGCACTTGATCAAGTTGAGGATTTGCTAAAAATAAAGAGAACACACTACCAAAATAAATCACAGCTTTCGGATTTGATAAATTGGTCAGCAAGCCCTTCATAAAAAATAAATACGGTGCTTTAGGCAACTCAACAGCTGTAACCTCTTCCGGCTGATTTTTTGAAAATGCCGAACGCAACATTTGATAGCCTAACCAACACAGGTACAAACCACCTGCGATGAGTAAACCTTGCTTTAACCAAGCCATTTTTTCAAAAATAATATTTAAGCCCATCAGCGCTAAAGATGCCCAAAACATAACGCCAACTGTTATTCCTGCAACAACCAACATGGCTTCTCTGCGAGATCGGCTCACTGCGGTCTGTGATACCAGAAAAAAATCAGGCCCAGGGGTAATAAGCGCACAAAAATGAATAAAAGCTAACGTAATTAACGCGACTAACATGTTGTCCTCCTGATTTGTTTCATTGTTATTTGTTTAGAAGCACACATTAGCATTTTTTACTATTCGATAAAATCTTAAACTCTCGTTGGAACTATTATTTTTAAGCATAAAAAAGCCTCCGAAGAGGCTTAATTTTAAGAGGACATATTAAACCAAAATATCGCGCTTACCATTAGCGCCCATAGCGCTCACAATGCCGTTCTCTTCCATTTGGTCGATAATACGGGCAGCCCGGTTATAACCAAGACTAAACTTACGCTGTAATGAAGATGTAGAAGCTTTTCTAGTTTCTAAGACAAACGATACACATTGATCATAAAGTGCATCACGGTCTGAACCACCCTCACCCTCTTCAAAGCCACGAGAAGTAGGTTCTTCATCATATGGCGTTAAGATCTCATCTACATAGTCCGGTTCACCGCGTTCACGCCATGCATCACAAATACGGTTCACTTCATCATCACTAATAAATGCACCATGTACACGTTCAGGCTCAATTTTACCTGGTCCTAAGAACAGCATATCACCATGACCTAACAAGTCTTCTGCACCACCTGCATCCAAAATAGTACGTGAGTCAATTTTACTGTTTACACGTAAAGCTACACGCGTTGGAATATTGGCTTTAATAAGACCAGTAATGACATCTACCGATGGACGTTGAGTTGCAAGTAAAAGATGAATACCCGCAGCACGAGACTTTTGTGCCAAACGCGTAATCATTTCCTCTGCTTTCTTACCTACCTGCATGATCATGTCGGCGAATTCATCGGCCACAATCACAATTGATGGTAATGGTGTTAAACGAGGGGCACGCTCTTGTGTTGCTGAGTCACTTGGTTTCCAAGTTGGATCAATCAAGTCTTCCCCATTCGCAATCGCTTCTTCAACTTTTCGGTTGTAGTCACTTAACTTACGAATTTTCAAGAATGACATGAGCTTATAACGACGCTCCATTTCATTTACACACCAGTTTAATGCACTAACTGCATCTTTCATGTCAGTTACTACAGGTGTTAATAAATGCGGAATATCGTTGTAGTTAGCCAATTCAAGCTGTTTAGGGTCAATTAAAATTAAACGTAACTGATCAGGCGTATATTTAAGCAACATCGATAAAATCATCGAGTTAACTGCAACTGATTTACCTGAACCGGTTGTACCTGCAACTAACATGTGTGGTGCTTTGGCTAAATCTGTTAATACTGGATTACCTGAAATATCTTTACCCATTGCCATGCTAATGAGCGCACTTGGATCACGATATGTTGGCGTTTCTAATAGTTCAATCAAACGCACCATTTCACGGGCACTATTTGGTACTTCAATACCAATATATGGTTTACCCGGAATAACTTCCACAACACGTACTGAAGCCATAGACATTGAACGCGCCAAGTCACGGGAAATATTAGTCACTTTAGATGCTTTAACACCCGGAGCTAAGTCTAGTTCAAAACGTGTAACAACTGGGCCTGGCTGAGCTTCAACAACCTGAGCTTTAACATTAAACTCTTGTAATTTGATCTCAAGCAATTCAGACAAACGAGAAAGCTGCTCTTCGGTAAAGTTCACTTTTTTGTTTGGGTCAACTTTATCAAGCAATTCAAAGCCCGGTAAGGTCGGCAAATCTAAACGTTTCTTAGCCACTTGCATTGCACGAGACATTGGTCGGCCTGATGCATCAGTTAATGGTGCATCAAAATCAAATTCATCATCAAGCTCATCTTCCGGCTTTCCAGCAGTTTCTTGCCAAGCTTCAATAAACTCTTCTTTCGAAAGCTTCTCTGCACCAATTGTTGTTTGAATAGGTGCTTTTACAAATGCTGAAGATTGGGCATAGCTACTTGCTCGGGCTGGTTGAGCTACCTGAGCAATATCCTCATCAATCAATAAATCATCAAAGTCATCGAACACTTGTTCATTTGATAAATTTTTAGGTGACTGATTTAAATTTGATACAGGTACAGAGGCTTCAACTGATGTATGAGAAACTTGCGGTGCTACTACTGGTTCAACATGATGGTCTTGTACAAACGGCGTATGTACATCAGTTGCTGTTTTACTGTTTGGAACTGCGGCAAGTAATTCATCAAAAATCTCATCATCATTCCAATCTAACCCTTGATGGATATTCGATGGCTGAGCTTGATTTTGTTTAGCTTGGTAAACAGTTTCTTGAAACTGCTCATGAGTTGGAGCTTGATCATTTGAATCGTCAGCAGCTCTTAACAGTGCATCAATTTCTTGTTTATGACTTGCATCATCACGTTGCAGGGCACGCCAAACTTCACCTGTCGCCACTAAACGCTCACTATCTTTTTTAAGCTGTTGAGCTTGCTCAAGTGTACGTTCAAAGTTTTCTGGCTGAGAAGTTTGCTTTTCTTCAACAGTTTCAGGCTGGCTTTGTTCTTTCGCTAAAACATCAGCAAATAAACGCTCTGCCATTTCATCATGTCTTGTAGACTTAACTTTAGATTGAGTTTTTTCAGGTTGTATATTTTCCGCTTCAGTGGCAGTTTCCACTTTAGGCATCTCTGCAACTTTTACTGCTGCTGTTTTATTTGCAGGCTGAGTTGTTAAGTCATAAGCAGATTCATTCGGAGATACGTTTTTATAAAACAAATCTTGCAAATAACTTGGCATCGCTTTGAGCGTAACCCAAGTTTTGCTCCACTGTACCCCAAATGCCAAAGTGAACAGCACCACTCCAAATACGAGCAGAAATAGTGTCGCACCATAAATCGTTAAAAGTTGAGACAGGCTTTGCCCCAATTCATAACCAATAATCCCGCCTGCCGCATTATCTAAAGTATCTGCAGGCACATTCCAGTGTAAGTAAAGCAAACTCGACACAACAAGAATTAAGAAGAATTGAGCAGCATAACGGAATGGACGATTTAGAAAGCTATGCGGCCACCAGACTTGGATGGCTTCAACAAACAGGAAAATTGGAATAAGTAAACTTGCCCAACCTAAAAAGCCAAACAGCAAATCTGCAATCCATGCACCGGCAATACCACTCGCATTGGATACTTGCTGAGTATCACTTGAAATATGCATCCAGCCCGGATCAAATGGCGTATATGTTACTGTCGCCAGAAACATATAAATACCAAAAGAGACCAAGAATAATGTCATCAATAAGCGCTGTGCATAAACACTTGACACCGCAGTCATATACAGTCCTGTAACCCATTTAATTATTGGTTTAGAGATGTGAAGATCTACATTCTAGATCTTCAACGAATTAACTTTATATTATGCACCTGTTCTTACAAAAAAGGTGCATGATTCTTTACAGTTGTTGTTAACATAAGGCACTTCTATATTGTTATATAACTTAATTCGATTGACCTGATCAATATTATCCACATTGATTTCACGCTATTGGTCGGCAATTTCACGTATAATTTTCAAAATTCTCGAAATAAATAAGGATACCCTCAATGAGTGCTCGTCATTCTCGGTTAATTATTCTCGGTTCTGGCCCTGCTGGTTATAGTGCAGCTGTTTATGCAGCACGTGCAAATCTTAAACCAACACTTATTGCAGGTTTACAGCTTGGCGGCCAACTTACAACAACAACCGAAGTTGACAACTGGCCGGGCGATCCTGAAGGTTTAACAGGTCCTGCTTTAATGGACCGCATGCAAGCACATGCTGAACGCTTCGGTACTGAACTCGTCTATGACCATATTAATGAAGTGGACTTAAGTGTACGTCCTTTCGTTCTTAAAGGTGATATGGATGAGTACACTTGTGATGCGCTCATTATTGCAACTGGTGCTACAGCTCAATATCTTGGTTTAGAGTCTGAACAAAAATTTATGGGCCAAGGCGTGAGCGCTTGTGCAACATGTGACGGTTTCTTCTATAAGAACCAAAACGTTATGGTTGTCGGTGGTGGTAATACAGCGGTTGAAGAAGCGCTTTATTTATCAAATATTGCTGAACATGTAACCCTTGTTCACCGCCGTGATTCTTTACGCTCTGAAAAGATTTTGCAAGATCACTTATTTGCTAAAGAAAAAGAAGGCAAAATCAGTATCGTTTGGAACCATGAAGTTGAAGAAGTTCTTGGCGACAATACTGGTGTAACAGGTGTTCGCTTAAAATCTACAAAAGATGAAAGCAAACAAGATGTACAAGTTCAAGGCTTATTCGTTGCCATTGGTCACAAGCCAAACACTGGAATGTTTGAAGGCCAGTTAAACTTACGTGATGGCTATATTCAAGTACAAAGTGGTACTTCAGGTAATGCAACAGCAACTTCTGTAGCAGGTGTTTTTGCTGCGGGTGATGTTGCTGACAGTATCTACCGTCAAGCGATTACTTCAGCTGGTTCAGGCTGTATGGCAGCATTAGATGCAGAAAAATATCTAGATAACCTTTAATTTAGATATTACAAACAGCCGTTTCATAACGGCTGTTTTTTTATAATTTATAATAATTAATGGCTGCGTCATATTAATTTTTATAGCATAACCCTTAAGCACACATTATTTTAGACTTATGAACAAACTACCTCTATCTAAATATATTTTTCCAGATCCAGAGGAAGCCGATCCAGATGGTCATGGTCTAATTTGTATTGGTGCTGACCTCTCCCCTTCTACGCTCTATGAAGCATATACCCACGGACTTTTCCCGTGGTTTAATGAAGATGAGCCTATTTGTTGGTGGAGCCCTGAACCACGCTGCGTGATTTATCCTCAAAACTATAAACCAAGTAAATCGCTCATTCGGAACATGAAAAAGTATGATTACACCATTACGGTAAATCGTGCTTTTGAACAGGTCATCCGCTCATGTTCACTCCCTCGAAGCTATGCCAACGAAACTTGGATTAGCGAAGATATTATTCAGGGTTATTGTGCCATGTTTGATGCAGGTTATGGCTATAGCGTAGAAGTCTGGCAAGAAGAACAACTGGTGGGTGGCTTATATGGAATTACCATCGGTAAGGGTTGTTTTGGCGAGTCTATGTTTAGTACCCAAACCGATGTTTCTAAAATGGCTTTTTATACATTAATGTTGATCGGACAAGAAAATCAGCTTCCATGGGTCGACTGCCAACTTGTAAATAGTCACTTAATTAGCCTTGGAGCTTGTACACTTTCTCGGCAGGACTACCTTAAATCGTTACAAGATGTAATTATTCACCCATCTATCAATTGGAAAAAGTATCAAGAACGTGTATTTTCAAGTAAAACAATAGCATTAAATGCAAAGTTAATGGAATGACAACAGGAGGGACCAATCATGAAATCATATCACCCGAAGTCCCTTTTAAATGATCTGCAATATTATATTACTCCACCTCACGATTGCAGCTATTTAGAAAATAAGTCAGCACGTATGGTCTTTTTAGACCCAATTCATCGCATCGATGTTGTAACTTTATCTGAGCTATCTCGTTTAGGATTTCGTCGTAGTGGTGACTTTGTTTACCGTCCTGAATGTCATTTATGCAGACAGTGTTTATCTTGTCGTGTGCCTGTTGCCGACTTCCAAATGAACAGCATGCAAAAAAAAGCTTGGAAGCGAAATCAAGACCTGACTATGACGGTTCTGCCAACCCGACAAGCTGCGCAAATACATTATGATCTATATGAACGTTACATTAACGAGCGCCATGCTGATGGCGATATGTTTCCACCAAGTTTAGATCAATTTGAAAAATTTCTGGTTCATAGCTGTACAGATAGCTTTTTTCTAGAACTATGGAAAGACAATCGTCTTATTAGCGTTTCTACCTGTGACCTAATGGACGATGGATTATCTGCGGTCTATACATTCTTTGACCCAGATGAACACCGCCGATCTCTAGGTGTTTATTCGATTCTGAATCAAATCGAATACGTAAAATCACTTGGTTTAGAATATCTTTATTTAGGGTATTGGGTCCCCCACTCAGCCAAGATGAATTATAAATCTCAATATACTCCGCTAGAACTTTTACTCGATGGCCAATGGCGCCGCTTAAACAGATCACTATCGCTCGAAGAGATACATCAATTAGGCAATTCACTTATGACAACATTACCTTCTGAGTGGAATAATTTAATTATTAAATAATTCTGTCCTGTCTTTTTGGTAAACACCCAATAAGACAGGAGTCTTAAAATAAAGAAGCGAAATCATCAGTACAGGTTTTTACCATAATGACCGCATGTTCTCGCCCGCCTTCTTGGGTTGGGTAATAATTACGACGTAAGTCAATTTGATGAAAACCTGTTTTTTCGTATAAGCCAATTGCCGCTTTATTACTTTCACGAACTTCAAGAAAAATTTGTACAGGCTGATTCTTTAAACGTTCAATTGATGCCTCTAACAATTCATAGCCCAAACCTTTACCTTGCATTTGAGGATCAATCGCCATAAGCAACAAATTCGCTTCATCTAAAACGGGTTGTAAAATACAAAAACCAACCACCTTATGATTTAACTCAATTACCGTACATTGATAAGCATCGAGGGACTCTAAAAATTGCTGCCTAGACCATGGATGTGTTTGAACAAGCTTCTCAATGTGAGCAACGCTATCTATATCGGAGGCTTGCATAGTACGAATCATGAGTTTCAATACATTCTTAGATTTCAAAGTAAGCGTATTATAGAAACTCCAACGAAAAAAACGAGTAAAAAAAAGAGCAATTTAATTGCTCTTTTTAAAAGTAATTTTAAAGCCCTAACTTTTCACGCCAAGTTGCCAATAAAGCAGTTGTATCAGAATCATTTGGATGGAATTTTGGTCTTAAGAAATCTAATAATTCTGGAATTTGGCGTGTCATAAAGCCCTTACGACCATACATAAACTTAAGCATATACTTAGTATCTTTCCAAGTTAACTTTTCATCAGTTTTAAGTAGTTTGGCAGTAAAATAAGACTGAGTAGCAAAGATTAAAGCCATTGCAATAATTAAAGCAGTTGAACGCATAAAATAAGCTTTCGGGCCTTGTCCATACATGCTTGTATACACATCGAACGCCACTGCTTTATGTTCATTTTCTTCTACTGCATGCCACATCCATAGATGATACATCGTGTCATCCTGAAACATTGCTTGAATTTCAGGATTTTGTAAAAGTTCAGCTGCAATCGTCGATGTAAAGTGTTCTAAAGCACAAGTGCCTGTTAAATCAATCATCTCTTTGGTGTAGCCAAAAGGTTTCATTAACTTGGTTACAACAGCCGTACCCATCTTAATGACTTTGCCTGTTTGCTTTTCCATATGACGGACATCATATCCATAAGCCTGCGCTGAAGCATTAAATGCTAAATGTTCTTTCGAATGCATTGCTTCTTGACCAATAAAAGCACTAATTTCTTTTTGAAGATCTGGGTCAGCAAGTTTAGGATCATTTCGTACAGCACGCGTACTATTTACAAAGAACTGTTCTCCTTCCGGAAAAAGAACTGATAATGCTGTCATAAAATGAGTTAATCCTGCATCGTAATTTGCCCAATAGCGTGGGACTTGAGCAAATTCAAAATCCATACGACGCACAGGGAAACTTGCTCCAGCACGATTAGAAATATTTACTTTAGCATTCATGTCAGACTCCTTTAAGTGAATCTACAATTCACTTATATCCTTATATATTTTCTTAATATTTATAATCATACGCTTTTAAAAGTGCTATTTAAGTGCAGATGAGGACAGCAAATTATCAGATGAGGTCATAAATAGCCTTATTTTAGAGCAAAATTAATAACCCTCTTTTCCCCAAAAGAGAAGCAACTTCCGGCAATAAAAAAGGGCTATTTGCAGCCCTTTTAACTTCGGTTTGGATTAAAGACCAAGTTTAGCTTTCCATGTTTTTAATAAACCATCAGTATCTAAATGATTTGGATGAAAGCCTGGTTTAAAATAGGCCAACATTTCTTTAGCCATACCCGTGATAATACCTTTGGATGGGCTATAACCATATTTGTAAATGACAGACAACTCATCTAAGTTTAATTTATTGTCTTGCTTTAATAGACGCAGTACAAATGAAGACTGAATAGCAAAAATAAGTGCCATCGCAAATACAAGCGAACTTGTACGTAAAGCATAAGCTTTTACGCCCTTTCCAAACACACCTTCATAAACATCGAATGCAACAGCTTTATGTTCATTTTCTTCAATTGCATGCCAATACCACATGGTTGACATAGTCTGATCTGTCATAAGCTCTTGAATATGGGTATTAACTAAAAGCTGAGATGCAATCGTTGCAGTAAAATGCTCAAGAGCCGTAGTCGCAGTTAAATCTACCATCTCTTGCGTCATACCAAATGGTTTTACGATCTTTGCAAAAGTTTTACGCGCAGTCTGAATAGCAGTATCGGTAAATTTTTCCAGCGCATCGACATCATGACCAAACTTTTGTGCAGAAGCATTAAAATTTACATGCTCTTGTGTATGCATCGCCTCTTGACCAATGAACGCGCTAATTTCTTTTTGTAGCTCTTCATTGTCTTTAATTGCTGGGTGATAACGTACCGCACGTACACTATCAATAAAAAACTTCTCACCAGCAGGAAATAGAGCTGACAATGCTGTCATAAAATGTGTGAGTCCAGCAGAGCCATTCATCCAGTATTCTGGTACATCATTAAAATCGAAGTTCATACGACGTACAGGAAAGCTTGCACCTGCACGATTCGTGATATTTACTTTAGCGTTCATAGTGAAAGCTCCTTGCCAGTAACCTGAGTTACTTAAACTTTATTGTTCATTTTCTTGATTCTTATCATACAAACTTAATCAAAAGGCTTAAGTGCAAATAGGGACAGTGAAGTATCAGTTAAGGCCAGCTTTAAAATGATTTGTCTAACAATTAAACATAAAAAAAGCGCCCCAAAAGGAGCGCTCTTTTCACTGAAAAGTGATTATGCAGTTACTTTAGCAACAACACCAGCACCTACAGTACGACCACCTTCACGGATCGCAAAACGTAGACCTGGGTCCATTGCGATCGGGTGGATTAATTCTACTGACATTTCAACGTTGTCACCTGGCATAACCATTTCAACGCCTTCTTTCAACTGGATTGCACCAGTTACGTCAGTTGTACGGAAGTAGAACTGTGGACGGTAACCATTTAAGAATGGAGTGTGACGACCACCTTCTTCTTTAGAAAGTACGTATACTTCTGCGTCGAATTTAGTGTGCGGCTTGATTGTACCTGGTTTTGCAAGTACTTGACCACGTTGTACATCTTCACGCTTAGTACCACGAAGTAATACACCACAGTTCTCGCCAGCACGGCCTTCGTCAAGAAGTTTACGGAACATTTCTACGCCAGTTACAGTTGTTTTAACTGTATCTTTAATACCAACGATCTCTACTTCTTCACCAACTTTAACAATACCTGATTCTACACGGCCTGTTACTACAGTACCACGACCAGAAATTGAGAATACGTCTTCGATTGGCATTAAGAATGCTTTGTCGATAGCACGTTCTGGTTCTGGGATGTAAGAGTCAAGTGCTGCTACAAGTGCAAGAACTGATTCTTCACCGTAAGGACCTGCATCACCGTTAAGAGCAGCAAGAGCTGAACCACGGATTACTGGAGTGTCATCACCTGGGAAGTCATAAGTAGAAAGAAGTTCACGAACTTCCATTTCTACTAATTCAAGTAATTCTTCGTCGTCAACAAGGTCGCATTTGTTTAAGAATACGATGATGTAAGGTACACCAACCTGACGAGAAAGAAGGATGTGTTCACGAGTTTGTGGCATTGGACCATCAGTCGCAGCACATACAAGGATCGCGCCGTCCATCTGAGCAGCACCAGTGATCATGTTTTTAACGTAATCGGCGTGGCCCGGGCAGTCAACGTGTGCGTAGTGACGAATTGGAGAATCGTATTCTACGTGTGAAGTATTAATTGTAATACCACGTGCTTTTTCTTCAGGTGCTGAGTCGATTTGTGAGTAATCTTTCGCTTCACCGCCGTAAGTTTTTGCACAAATAGTTGCAATCGCAGCAGTTAAAGTTGTTTTACCATGGTCAACGTGACCGATTGTACCCACGTTTACGTGTGGTTTATTACGTTCAAACTTGGCTTTAGCCATGATGATCTTCCTTTATTAACTACTCATGGAGGGTCACCCCATGAGCACTTGGTTTTCAACTAAGATTTAGTTAGGGCTTATAGTAATCGAAAGATTACTCGTCGTCACCTTTTTTACCGCCAGCTTGGAATTTAGCGATGATGCCTTCAGCCACGTTACGTGGAGTTTCAGCATATTTAGCAAATTCCATTGAGTAAGTCGCACGACCTTGAGACATAGAACGCATTTGAGTCGCGTAACCAAACATCTCAGCAAGAGGAACTTCTGCTTTAATTGCTTTTGTTCCACCAGGAAGATCGTCCATACCTTGAACCATACCACGACGACGGTTTAAGTCACCCATGATATCGCCCATGTAGTCTTCTGGAGTTTCTACTTCAACTTTCATGATAGGTTCAAGAAGGATAGGATCCGCTTTCATGAAACCATCACGGAAGGCATAAGAACCTGCCATTTTGAACGATAATTCGTCAGAGTCGACGTCATGGTAAGAACCGTCGAATAATGTAGCTTTAATACCAACAACAGGGTAACCAGCTAATACACCATTCTTCATACGTTCTTGAATACCTTTGTCAACCGCGCCAAAGAATTCTTTAGGTACTACACCACCAACAACTTCTTCAGCGAATTGGTATTCTTTACCAGCTTCTTCAACATCAAGTGGCTCTAAACGAACATATACATGACCGAATTTACCTTTACCACCTGTTTGACGTACGAACTTACCTTCTTGTTCAACAGACTTTTTGATCGTTTCACGGTAAGCAACCATTGGTTTACCAATATTTGCTTCAACACCGAATTCACGCTTCATACGGTCAACGATGATGTCAAGGTGAAGCTCACCCATACCAGCAATAATTGTTTGACCAGATTCTTCGTCTGTACGAACACGGAACGATGGATCTTCTTTAGCCAAACGACCTAAAGCGATAGACATTTTTTCTTGGTCAGCTTTAGTTTTTGGTTCAACAGCCAATGAAATTACTGGCTCTGGGAATTCCATACGCTCAAGTGTAATGATGTTTTTCTCATCACATAATGTATCACCAGTTGTAACGTCTTTAAGACCTACACACGCTGCGATATCACCTGCACGGATTTCATCAAGATCTTGACGTTCGTTCGCGTGCATTTGCACGATACGACCGATACGTTCACGCTTAGATTTAACTGGGTTATAAACCGGATCACCTTGTTTAAGAACACCAGAATAAACACGTACGAATGTTAAGTTACCTACGAACTTATCGTTCATGATTTTGAACGCAAGTGCAGAGAACGGAGCTTCGTCAGATGCTTCACGAGATGCTTTAGTTTCATCTTTGTCGTCAAGGATACCTTCGATCGCTTTAACTTCAGTAGGTGATGGTAAGAATTCAATTACAGCATCCAACATACGTTGAACACCTTTGTTTTTGAATGCAGAACCACAAAGCATTACTTGGATTTCAGAAGCTAATGTACGAGCACGTAAACCAGCGATGATGTCTTCTTTAGAAAGATCACCTTCTTCTAGGTACTTGTCCATTAATTCTTCAGAAGCTTCAGCAGCTGCTTCAACCATCTTAGTACGCCACTCTTGAGAAGTTTCAACTAAGTCAGCTGGAATATCGCCATATTCAAACTTCATACCTTGAGATGCTTCATCCCAGATAATCGCTTTCATTTCGATAAGGTCAACAACACCCTGGAACGTATCTTCTGCACCGATTGGCACAACGATAGGAACAGGATTACCGCCTAAACGAGTTTTAACTTGCTCAACAGCACGGAAGAAGTTTGCACCAGTACGGTCCATCTTGTTCACGAATGCTAAACGAGGCACTTTATATTTGTTAGCTTGACGCCATACAGTTTCAGACTGAGGCTGTACACCACCTACCGCACAGTAAACCATGCACGCACCGTCAAGAACACGCATAGAACGTTCAACTTCGATTGTGAAGTCTACGTGTCCCGGTGTATCAATTACGTTGATACGGTGTTGGTCGAATTGGTTAGCCATACCAGACCAGAAACAAGTTGTAGCAGCAGAGGTAATTGTAATACCACGCTCTTGCTCTTGTTCCATCCAGTCCATTGTTGCTGCACCGTCGTGTACTTCACCAATTTTGTGAGATACACCTGTGTAGAACAAAATACGTTCAGTTGTAGTTGTTTTACCTGCGTCAATGTGCGCAGAAATACCGATGTTACGGTAACGAGTAATTGGGGTTTGGCGAGCCATGATGTCTACATTCCTAAATGTTATATTTAAAACAGGACGCACCAATTAAATTGATGCGCGCGAATATCCAAACAGGCAACTTAAATACCTGCAAAGCCCCCACTTTGATAGAGAGCAATGTTGAATCGAGCTGCTGTGCGCATGAATATTCTCCTGATTAAGGCCTGTTTTATCCGCTTAGAAACGGTAGTGAGAGAAGGCTTTGTTAGCTTCAGCCATACGGTGCACATCTTCACGTTTTTTGATTGCTGCACCTTTACCTTCAGCTGCATCAAGCAACTCACCAGCAAGACGTAAAGCCATCGTTTTTTCAGAACGCTTAGCAGCAGCATCTACTAACCAACGCATAGCTAAGGCAGTACGACGGGATGGGCGCACTTCCATAGGTACTTGATAAGTAGCACCACCAACACGGCGTGCTTTTACTTCAACCATAGGACGAACTTTTTCAAGAGTAGTCTCGAAAAATTCAACTGGGTCTACTTTATTTTTTTCTTGAACGCGTTCTAAAGCACCGTAAACGATACTTTCTGCAATCGATTTTTTACCATCTTGCATTACGTGGTTCATGAATTTAGCGATTGTTTGGCTGCTAAATTTTGGATCTGGAAGGATCTCACGAGCAGCGACTACGCGACGTCTTGGCATTTTAATACACCTAATTATATGACACTTCAGGATAATCCAGCAGTTTGTACAAGTGTCATGTACACGACGCTGGCCTTACTATACGTCGCTTGAATTACAAATCTATGAAGAATTCAAACAAGCGAAACGCTAAAGGGCTTATTCGACTAGTTTCCTAGAATTACTTCTTAGGACGCTTAGTACCGTATTTAGAACGTGATTGATTACGATCTTTAACACCAGCACAGTCTAATGAACCACGAACGGTATGGTAACGTACACCTGGTAAGTCTTTAACACGACCACCACGGATAAGAACAACACTGTGCTCTTGTAGGTTATGACCTTCACCACCGATGTAGCTAGATACTTCAAAACCTGAAGTTAAGCGAACACGGCAAACCTTACGCATAGCTGAGTTAGGTTTTTTAGGTGTAGTTGTATAAACACGTGTACAAACACCACGACGTTGTGGACAAGCCTTCAACGCAGGAACTTTGGATTTTTCAACCAAAGTCGTACGACCCTTACGGATCAACTGATTCGTTGTTGCCATATGGCAATTCTCCCGTTATTAAAAAACCTTAAAAAGAAAACACCTCTTTTTAAGGGCACATAATTGTAAGCTAAGATGCAAAAATGGTCAACATGGCAATAATCACCAAATGTTGACCATATCAATGTTTGACAGGGTGAGTTACAAATTTAAATAGGGATGAAATTTAGTTTTCAAACCAACTCTTTGTAATTGTATTGTTAAGAGTACTTCTGATCTTCTACAGCATCATCATTTTCAATTTCTAATGCTGGCTTTTGTTCACTATGTTCATGCTCAACCACGTGTTTTTCGGCAAGCTGTTCAATTCCTTGATGAACATTTTCTTGAACTTTTTCTTCATTCTTTTTAGAGGTAGCTGGCTTAACAACAACCGACACTTTTGAAATGACGTCATGATTTTCAATTTTGTGATGCTGAGCTGCATGAACACTACCATTTTCACCTACATTTAAAAGACGAGGACTCGCCTTCTGAATTAAAGTCACAGCAGCATAATAGGCTTGAAGAGGAGATAAATGCTCACTTGGGTGCTCATTTAAATAATGTCGTGCAGCCCCAAAAATAGCTTGAGCCTTATGGCCAACATCTTCTTGTAACTTCCAACTATAAACAGCACTAAGAACTGCCCCTACTGCCGGCGTAAACTTTCCAACAGAGGCAAGCTGTGGAACTTTATTTAGCCAGTTCCATTTAAACTCGCCATTTTCATCAACTAACCAGCTTTTCAAGGTTTCAATATCATTTGAAGAACCTAGTACTTGCTGAAATTGTTGAACATCTTGAGTTTCCAGCATATTACGTAAAGCTTTTAACGCCAAAAGCACTGTCTGCTTTTCTGCAATTAAGCTGATATCAACTTCTTTAAAAATAAATTCAACCACATCTTGATCAGTTGCTTCGGTTAAATCAAAGCCGTGTGATCGCCCTGTTTGATAAATTGTTCTTAGAACTAGGACTAAAGATACAGGGATATCGATCGCTGCACCTGCCATACCAGATACACCAGTAATCGCACCTTGTATGGTCGCAATCAGTTTATTCTGTTCAATAAGGGCCTGACTTAAACGTTGAGAGCGTGCTGTATCTTTTGTCAGTTCAAATAAGTCTTTAGCCCCTGCTTCTTCTAAAATTTTTTCAGTGAGTGTACTTTTTGAACTAAAATCATTCAGCCAATCAAATAAGTAGCTTGATATTTTTTCATTCCAGTCAGGTGAAATAAATGTAGCAATACCATTGACCTTTCTAAAATGACGGCCAAACACCTGACGAGTAACTTTAGGCAAATGTTCACGCAGCATTTGTTGTGGACTTTCATACTGTTCCACTTCAAATGGGCTTTTATTTCTAGCATTACCCTCTACTGTTTTTCCACTCGAAAGTGGCTCAACCAACTTACTAACCTCACCTATTTGGTTTTGTTGCAAGATGTTTAAACCAGTAGAACTGAGCTTTTTAGCCACTCCGAAGACCTGAGAAAACAAATTGTCAGATTGATTATTATTAAATTTTGTCATCCAGTACCTCGATTTTTTAATTTATCTAATTAGACATAAATACTAGGTGGAATGTGGATTTATCTCAACTTGAATGTGTGTATTTTAGTTAACCCTAAATGCAACATACTGTGTATTTGGTTATTTTTTTTAAATGCAAAATTGACATAAAGATTTGCCATAAGAAATAAAAAACCTTTCTGCTATCATGGTAGCAACGAAAACATATGTCTAATGTTCTTACAGCTACATTCTCCTATTAGTTAATAGCTGTTCATGTTCATAGACTTTAAATATCACCATAAAGGGACCTGTAGATGAAACGTGTCGTAATCACTGGTATGGGTATTAACTCATGTATCGGTAACTCTTTAGAAGCAGTTACTCACTCACTTCAAAATGGAATCTCCGGGACACGTTTTAACCCAACTTATGCTGAACTCAATTTTAAGAGCCATGTAAGCGCTGCTGCCGATCAAGATTTTGATCATATTGACCGTAAATTAAAACGCTTCATGGGCGTATGTGCGATGTATGCTTACAATGCTGCTGTAGCTGCGGTTGAACATGCAGGACTGACTCCTGAGCAACTTGGTGGTAACCCACGTTATGGTATCGCAGGTGGTTCAGGTGGTGGTTCAACTGCATCTGTTGTTGAAATGACAGAATTATTAGAAACTAAAGGCGCACGTAAAGTCGGCCCATTCTTTGTACCACGTAATATGTCAAACACCATTACGGCAAACGTTGGTGTTGCATTTAAACTACAAGGTATTGCTCATACTATTACAAGTGCTTGCGCAACTTCTGCAGATGCAATTGGTTATGCGTACAACCTTATTCAACTTGGCAAACAAGATCTTATGCTTGCTGGCGGTGGTGAAGAAGATCACTGGTCTCAAAGCTTATTGTTTGATGCGATGGGTGCACTTTGTTCAAAATATAACGATACTCCAGAAACAGCTTCTCGCCCATATTCAGCAGACCGTGACGGTTTTGTAATTGCTGGTGGTGGTGGTTTCGTAGTACTTGAGTCACTTGAACACGCACAAGCACGTGGTGCAAATATTTTAGCTGAAGTAGTCGGTTATGCTGCAAACAGTGACGGTGCAGACATGGTTGCTCCAAGTGGTGAAGGTGCTACACGCTGTGTATTGATGGCACTTGAAGAAGCTAAGCAGCATGGCGTAGAAAAAATTGACTATGTAAATACACATGGTACTTCTACACCAGCTGGTGACATTACAGAACTTAAAGCAATGGAACGTGCATTTGGTGAAGGTAAAGTACCTCCGCTTAGTTCAACTAAATCTATGACAGGTCATAGCTTAGGTGCAGCTGGTGTTCAAGAAGCTATTTACTCTGTTCTAATGATGCAAAATGACTTCATCGCACCAAACATCAATGTAACTGAGCTTGATGAAGGCGCAAAACCTTTTGATATCGTACTTGAAAAACGTGATGCAAAATTGAATACTGTAATGAGTAACAGTTTTGGCTTTGGCGGTGTGAACGCTTGCCTTATTTTCAAAAAGTGGGATGCATAATCCCACGTAGGATTATCGATGGATGCACCTTCTGATGCTTTTTTGTGGGTAAAAGCATTACATATTATTGCCGTGGTTTGTTGGTTCGCTGCTTTGTTCTACTTACCACGTCTATATGTTTATCATGCTATGAGTGACGATGCCGCAAGTCATCAACGCTTTGAGGTAATGGAACGTAAGTTGTATCGAGGTATTATGTGGCCGTCTATGATTGCCACATTAATTACCGCGCATTTCCTTGTAGATTGGGGTGATGCAACTCGACATTATCATCAAGCAACATGGTTTTACCTCAAAGTTGGATTAGTGGCTTTATTGGTGGTTTACCATTTTGTTTGTGGTTACTATCGTAAAAAGCTCATCGGAAATGCTCACTACAAATCGCATAAGTTCTGGCGTTTCTTCAATGAAATGCCAACCTTGATTTTATTTGCGGTTGTGATTTTAGTTGTCGTAAAACCTCAGTTCTAACTGGGGTTTTTTATTATCTAAGATTTTTATCTCCACTCTTTTATTCTCCTCACTGACTCAACCTATTCATAATTTATTATTCTAAGCGAACGACTTTTAGACTCTTCATAGTACATGCTTATAAAAACACATTATTATTTTTTATAAATTCAATAAACAGTAAGGATAAATCATGAAAAGTCTGGCTTTCATTCATCGTAATGATACACGCTTTGCAGTTGGTGATTTTTATCCTGTTCTTTCTGTTTTTTCTTATCATGAATTAGGTAATACCCTTTCACCCTTTTTACTGCTCGACCATTTAGGCCCCGGAAAAATTGTACCTTCGAGTAAACGCAGAGGAGTTAATGATCACCCACACCGTGGATTCGAGACTGTCACAATTGTATATGCAGGTGAATTGGAGCACAAAGATTCATCTGGTGGAGGTGGGTTCATAAATGCTGGTGATGTGCAATGGATGACCGCAGCTTCGGGAGTTATTCATCGCGAATTGTTTAGTGAAGAATTTTCTCGATCTGGTGGTGCTTTTGAGATGATTCAGCTATGGGTAAACTTACCCGCAGCAGACAAAATGAATGCTCCGCGTTATCAGAGTTTAAAGAAAACTGAAATACCCTTAGTAAAGCTTGAAAATGAGGCAGGATTTGTAAGAGTTATTGCGGGTCAGTTTAACAACATTAAAGGCCCTGCACTTACTCACACTCCAATTAAACTGCTAGATGTAGAGCTTCATGCAGGTCAACAAGCAACCTTCCCTGCTCAATCTGGTGAAACAACTTTAGTTTATTTACGATCAGGCCGAGCACAATTTCAAAAAGATGAAGAAGTTTTAGAAGAACAAGGCCTAGCAGTAATGTCAAACTTGGGAGAGAATTTTTCTATTACTGCATTACAAACTTGTAAATTTCTTATTCTAATAGGACAGCCAATTATAGAACCAATGAATGGTCATGGCCCATTTGTAATGAATACTTATGATGAGATTTTACAAGCCTATGATGATATTAAAAGCGGAAATTTTGCCAAATAAAACAGTCAAATCGTCACGTAAGAAATGAAAGTCGCTCATTGTGTCTATCTTTCAACATAATTGATGTGTGGTATGCTGCTAAACAAATAGATGAACTTATTTAATAGCAAAACTATGTTCACTCTCAACGCTTTTAAACTTGTCCTAGATCGACAATTTATTATTTTCACTCTTTTTATTCTTCGTCACCTAAAAAGCTATCCGATTCGATTTCTTACGCCTGAAGAAAAGGCTTTAGCGCAAAGGGTTTTTGGCAATTTGCTTGATTGCGAACGCCCTAAAATTATTGCTACTCGTTACTTACCTTGGCAATCGCATGGAATTTTGATGGCTCCAAATGGAAATATTTATGTTAATATTTCTGACTACAGTAATAATTACGCTCTAGAGTCTAAATTCATACAAGGTATTTTTATTCATGAATTGACTCATGTTCTGCAATACCAACAAGGTATTCATGTATTACTAAAAGGTGCTTTGCTGCAATCCGCCTATTATCTGAGCTTTAAATATTACAATCCTTATAAATACACTTATCATCCTGATAAAGCATTTAGGTCTTACAATATTGAACAACAAGGTGAAATTGCTCGAGATATTTGCTCAGGAAAGCTTCCAAATATTATTTGTTCGCCTCACTTTGATTTGTAACTAAATAATCAAAATTGCCTTCAACGTAACTTTTTTGCCAACTTACCAACAGAAAAGTTATAAACAAAAAAATATGAAAATAAAGTTGAGATCTGAGTTTATTAATGTCAAATTATTGAAAATAAGTATAAAAACTTATTCCAAATTTTGGAGTGTTAAGGCAGTATACAAACAATAAAAATAATGAAGCTTGTTTCTATTGTATACAGAAAATCTCGTTATTTTTACGCAGAAAATATGTGATTGGTATATATTATTGATCTTGACATTTTTGTTTACTATTTTACTTGTTTATTATCGTGATATACACATCGTTGAAAAATTATATTCATAAAAATCAACACTATGTGTATTTATATTCGTTATGATCTAGGATTAGGTTTGAATGAAAAGTTTTAAAGTTGCCCTTGCTCAGTTTTCTCCGCATATTGGCAATATTGACTCAAACACCCAAAAGATGATTGAGCAAGCAAATCAGGCGAAAAAACAAGACGCTGACCTGATTATTTTTCCTGAGCTTTCTGTGATTGGTTATCCAGCTGAAGACTTATTGTTACGTCCAAGTTTAAATAAACGTATGCAAAAAGCTTTTGCTCAACTTAGCGAAGTTAAAGATATTGTGATGGTTTTCGGCTTCGTAAACCAAACTGAAGATGGCCAACGTTATAATTCTGCTGCTGTTATGAAAGATGGTCAGGTTCTGGGCGTCTTCAATAAGCATAACTTGCCAAACTATGGCGTTTTCGATGAGAAGCGTTATTTCCAAAAAGGCCATCAGCACTTAGTATTTGAATACTTAGGCCATAAGTTTGGTGTACTCATTTGTGAAGATATCTGGTCAATCAATACAGTAAAACAATTAAGCCAATTAAATGTTGATACTGTACTTGTGCTTAATGCGTCTCCATACGAAGTAGGTAAACCACAGCATCGCAAACAAACATTAAGTGAGCTTGCAAAACAGCTTCATTTAAATATTGTTTATGTCAACCAAGTTGGTGGACAAGACGATTTAATTTTTGATGGTACGAGCTTTGTCAGCAACCAAAATGGTGAAATTGCTTTACAAGCGCCAAGCTTTAAAGAAGACCTCTATATTGCTGAATTTGACCGTGACACAAAACTTTATAAAGTTATCGAGTCTGCTCCAGCATTAGAAACTTTTGCAGAGATTTATCAAGGCTTAGTCATGGCAACACGTGACTATGTCGAGCGCTCAGGTTTCCCTGGTGTAATCTTAGGTCTCTCTGGTGGTATTGATTCTGCCCTGACACTTGCTATTGCTGTTGATGCAATTGGTGCAGAAAAAGTCCAAGCCGTAATGATGCCATATACTTATACCTCTCAAATTAGTGTAGAAGATGCAGCAGAACAAGCTCGTCGTATGGGCGTAACTTTCGGTATTGCTGAGATTCACTCAATCGTAAATAGCTTCATGCAAACGCTTTATCCTTTCTTTGGCAATTCACCAGCTGATGCGACTGAAGAAAATTTACAAGCGCGTGCTCGCGGCACCTTGCTTATGGGCTTATCAAACAAGTTTGGCAATTTAGTGCTTTCTACAGGTAATAAATCTGAACTTTCAGTTGGCTATTGTACACTTTACGGTGACATGGTCGGTGGCTTTGCTGTTCTAAAAGACGTTTATAAAACAATCGTGTTTGAACTAGCAAAATACCGTAATAGCTTAAGTGAAACCCCAGTAATTCCTGAGCGCGTAATTACTCGCCCACCTTCAGCAGAACTTCGTCCAGATCAAAAAGACCAAGATTCTTTACCAGCTTATGATGTATTGGATGCCATCCTTTATGCATATATTGAAGAAGATTTAGGTCAGGCCGATATCATTGCCAAAGGTTTTGATAAAGAAGTTGTTGAAAAAGTCATCCGTTTAGTTGATCGTAATGAATATAAACGTCGTCAAGGTGCGATTGGCCCGAGAATTACTTCTCGTGCGTTTAGTCGTGAACGACGTTATCCGATTGTCAACGGTTGGACAGCGAATGACTGAGCAGAAAAACTCATCAAAAACCACAGCACTTGCTCAAGCACTTTTGCTTGAGCAGGTGGAATTTTTCAAAAAACAATTATCTATAGAAAACTCACCTATTTATTTTCGGCAGTTCATTCAACTTTTTATGCAACATGCCGATGAAATCAAACTTTATGAAGTTGTTGAATTAGAACAATTACAAGCCGTTGTGAAACGCTATGCTTTTGAAATGCAGCTCGGTGCAGGCCTGCTTGAGTTTATTGGGGAAATTGCACAGCGTATTTATTTATCTGCCATGAAATCACCAATTCAGCTACAAGACTTGGTATCTGATCATCAATTTGAAATGTGGCTCTCCAAATTTTTGGAAATGGAACATATTCCTCATTATCTGAATGAGTTTTTAAGAACCAGCCCTTCTGTTCAGCAGCTTTGCCAATATATTGCGACCTCAACCTTAGAACAAAAATTACCAAAATTTCTAAGTGCATCTCGAGTGAATGACTATCACTTTGAGTGGCAACATAAACTCAAAAAGTTCTCTTTTTTACAACAGCAACGTATTGAACATAAGCTTGAGACGTGGATTGCCAGTTTTATTCATGAACAACTCACAGAACTAAGTCTTTTATCGACTGACGATATAGAAAGTCTAGTACGTCATGTGTGGGAAGATCTTAGACATAAAAAGATGTATGAGTTTATGAAACAGTTAACTCCTCTCGATGTTGAAGAGTTCTTTGTTTTAATTTATGAATATTGGAAAGAATTACGTCAATCGCCATTTATGCAAGATCTAATTTTGTATGGTGTCGAAGTCTTTTATGACTTTTATAAAGACCAGAGTTTATTTGAAGTATTAAGTGAGATTGGATTAACCGAAAGCGACTTACAAACAGAAGCTCTACGTTTTTATCCGAAAGTCATGGATGCCTTCAATGAACACGGTATTTTAGAACCATTACTTCAAGCCCTCTTAGCACCTTTTTATCAAAGTGCAAAAACGCTCGATATGATCGAAAAACATTTCAATGAGTAAAAAATAGATAAAAAGAAACCACGCAGGAGCGTGGTTTTTAAAATGGTGGCTATGACGAGACTTGAACTTGTGACCCCCGCATTATGAGTGCGGTGCTCTAACCAACTGAGCTACATAGCCGTAAACTGTGTGCGCATTATCTATAGTTCTGTATAGCAGGTCAATAGCTCAAAACTCTTAATGCCCACCAAATGAACAAATAAAATTCAGATCATTATTATTTGTTCATTTTTTAGCAAATCTATATGTTAAACAATTGATCGGCCACAGAAATGTATTAGAGATCTAATACGAGCTTTTTACCTTTTGCTCTCGATACACAAATCATCATACTCTTTTGCGAAGCCTTTTCTGCATCACTTAAGTATTGATCAAAGTGCTCTGCTTCACCTTCTAAAATAGCGGTTTCACATGTACCGCACACTCCTTCTCGGCATAAACATTCCACATCAATATTTAATGTTTCGATGGCTTGTAAAATTGTCTGGTTACTTTGTACTTCAATTTCCTGATTAGACTTGGCAAGTACAACTGTAAAAGCTTCCCCATCTTCAGGCACTGTTGAAGCAAATTGTTCCCAGTGAATGTACTCATCGCGATAACGATGCTTATTACAACAGTCAATTACCGCATCAATCATGGGTTTAGGACCACATACATAGACATGTGTACCTTTAGGCTGTGATGAAATGAGTTGATCTAAATTCAGTGCACAACCTTCTGAGTCAACATAACTAAATACATGCTCGGCATGTTTCTGCTTTAACTCGTCTAACAAAGCCGCATGCTCAGGTGAGCGATAAGCATAATGTAATTCATACTCAGCACCACGTGCTGCTAGCTCATCCATTTGAGGTAAGAATGGTGTAATACCAATTCCACCTGCAATTAAGATATGTTTATTACCTGTTTCAGCTAAAGGGAATAAATTTTTTGGTTCTGAAATCTGGATTTCACAGCCTTCATTGCACTGATCATGCATAAAAACCGAACCGCCCTTACCTTCCACGTCCTTACGAACGCAGACTTGGTAAGTCGATAGATCTTGCGTACAACTCATCAATGAGTAAGCATTTGAAAGCTGCTCATTCATTTTGACAATAATATGGCTTCCCCCACTAAATCGAGGAAAGTTCTGCCCATCTTGACGTTTGAACGTAAACCGTTTGATTAAAGGGGTTAGCTGTTCCACATGAGTAACAACCGCTGGGAACATTTCATAATGACTAGCCATATTAGAATCCTTCTTTTACCGCATTTTCTTGTTGTTAGGGCTTATCCTTAAAGCCCTAAACACATGTATTTAATAGTCATGAACTCTTCAAGACCATACTTTGAGCCTTCACGCCCGACACCTGATTGTTTTACGCCACCAAATGGTACAACTTCATTTGAAATTGCTGTGGCATTCATACCGACCATTCCATATTCAAGTTGTTCTGACACCCGCCATAAACGTGAAATATTTTCACTGTAAACGTAAGCTGCCAAACCGAAAATGGTGTCATTAGCCTGAGCAACGACATCTGCTTCATCTGTAAAACGAATAAGTGGTGCGACTGGGCCAAAAATTTCTTCTTGGACAATTTCCATTTTACGATCAACGTTAGTTAAAACTGATGGCTCATAAAACGTTTGTCCTAAAGCATGCTGTTTACCGCCACAAGCGACTTTAGCGCCTTTACTGACTGCATCATCAATCAACTGCTGTGCTTTTAACACTGCTTTTTCATTAATTAATGGGCCAATTTGCACGCCATCTTCCAGACCGTTACCGACCTTAAATTTTTGTACTTCTTGTACAAACTTCTCGGCAAAAGCTTGATAAATATTGTCGTGTACATAAATGCGGTTAGCACAAACACAAGTCTGGCCTGCATTACGAAACTTGGCAAAAATCGCACCTTGTACAGCTTTATCCAAATCGGCATCATCAAACACAATCAGAGGCGCGTTCCCCCCCAATTCAAGCGCCAATTTTTTAATGGTGCTCGAACACTGCTGCATGAGTAAGCGTCCCACTGGAGTTGAACCAGTAAAGGTTAATTTCTTCACTTTTTCATGCGAAGTAAATACCGAACCAATTTCTTGAGATTTACCTGTAACGACATTAATCACACCAGCCGGAATACCTGCTTTTTCTGCAAGCTTTGCAATCGCTAAAGCACAATAAGGTGTTTCATTTGCTGGCTTAATGACAACCGTACATCCTGCTGCTAAAGCTGGAGCTGCTTTACGGGTAATCATTGCAATTGGGAAATTCCACGGCGTAATCGCAGCCACGACCCCTACAGGTTCTTTACTAATAATGAAACGCTGTTGGTTATTTACGGTCGGAATCACATCGCCATAAATGCGCTTACCTTCTTCGGCAAACCATTGAATAAATGATGCAGCATAACGTACTTCGCCTTTCGCTTCTGCCAAAGGCTTACCTTGCTCAATAGTCATAATCAAAGCAAGTTCATCGGTATGATCGAGAACCAGTTTGTACCAAGCTAATAAAATATCTGCACGATTTTGAGCCGTTAAAGCTTTCCAACTTTGTAAAGCAGTATAAGCAGCTTCGACTGCTTGAGTCGCCTCTGCCGCTCCCATATTTGGAATTGTGCCAATTTCTTCGCCTGTTGCAGGGTTACTTACCGGAACCGTCGCATTCGATTGTGCAGCTAGCCATTGCCCATTAATATAGGCTTGTTGCTGAAATAATTCAGTGCTTTGTAAACTCGACATATCATCTTCCTAACTGAAGAATCAGGTGTAATTCATCATTACACCTGAATAAATCCATTTGTTTTTATTTATGATGCTGCGCTACTAGGTTTTGGAAGTAAGCGATACCGTGCTCACTAATTCCTGAACGTTGTTTATCAGTCATAATACGACCTTGACCACGATAACCACGTGATTTCAAACCGCGTTGTACACTTTCTACCAAGTTTAAATCTTCAGGACGGAATACATTCCGATACCACTCAATCAAATCTTTCTGATCTTGAGTCAGTTCTTCATTCGTGAAGTAAATATCGTAATGTTGCAAAGTCGTTTCTGCATCGACCGGGAACTCATAGATAACCGTCATGAAATTGCTGCTGGGTGGTACGTTAAACATGGTGCAAGGCCAAGTCCAGAAACCATGAAACTCTGGATCTGTTATCGATGGATCAAGTTTGAATGACTTCTCTGATGAACGGGCAAAACCGTATTGTAGTGTCCAGTTTTGATGTGTGGTATGCCAGTATTTATCAACTTGAACAGAATCGGCAAAACCAGGATGCGCTGGTCCACAGTGATAACACTCTAAATAGTTATCAACAATCACTTTCCAGTTTGCCGGAGTTTCTGTCACAAAACGTGCTGCCAGTTTCAAATCTTTAATCACGCTACATGCTTGATTTAAACGCTCAGCAAAACCAGGAAGCTGATCTTCTACACAAGTTGCATTTTCATCCATATTAATGAAAACAAAGCCAGCATATTCTTCAACTTTTAAAGGCACCATGCTTGAGTTTTCTTTATCGAAAGACTCAACATGGTCACAGTTACGTGCCAAAGCTAAGCTACCATCTAGCTTGAAAGTCCAAGCATGGTATGGACAAGTAATTACATTTTTTGCTTTACCGCTACCACTTAAAAGCTCATGACCACGGTGTGGACACACATTATAAAACGCGCGTAAAACACTATCTTTACCACGAATGATGACAATATTTTCACCAATTACTTTACGGGTAATATAATCGTTCGGCTGTGCTAACTCACTGCCATGTGCAACACAAATCCAGCTTTTAGCAAAGATTGCTTCTTTTTCGTGCTCAAAAACTTGTGATGAAGTATAAAAAACTTTAGGGAAAGTCCATGCAACATCTGGGTTTGCACAAAAATCTTCAGGTAATTTTTCAACTGCACTCATGTTCTTACTCCATTAAATTCTTTTCGTCCAAATGACTCGATATTAAATTGATGTTTTTTCAACATTTCCAAACATGCGACGTATCGCACCAAGCATGTTTTGATATAAATGTTGAACTTCTGGGCAATCACGCATGAGACGTAAACTGCCATGTAATAAACCTTTGCCTAAATGGAACTCGTTAGGGATGCCTGCTTGTTCCAATTTTTGGGTAAAGAGATAACCGTCATCACTTAAAGGATCATATTCGGCTACTGCTACGAAACTCATAGGCATATCTGAAAAATCAGTTGCCAATAAAGGCGCTAGACGTAAATCCAGCCAATCTTGTGAGTTCGGTGCATATTCCTTTAAATAAAAGTGCATATCTTCCGTTGTGAGTAACGGTGCATATGCATGCTTTTGTGCAGATGGTGTATCAAGTGCAGTGCTTAAGCATGGATAAACCAATGCCAGTCCTTGCGCTTGCAAGCCACTATGCTGTAGTTCCACTGCAAGGGCCGTTGCCAAGTTACCGCCTGCACTATCACCTGCCAAAACAATACGTTCGCTGTCGATCTGCCAAGTTGAACCATACTGTTTAAGCCATTGATAAACTGCCAAACAATCTTCAAAAGCTTCTGGAAAATGATGCTCTGGCGCCATGCGATAATCCACACTAATGACCGCAACACTCAAATCTTGGCAGAGATAACTTGTAATAAATTCGTGTGAATCAAGCCCGCCGACCATCCAGCCACCACCATGGAAATACAACACACATGGCCAACCTGAATCAGGTCGATTTGTTTTTGGTAAATACACGCGAACAGGAACTTGATGCTCTTGATTTGCAACAAATCGATCTTCGACTTCGATCTTGCCATCACGTGGCAAAGTGTAGTGTCGACACATTGCATCATATGCTGCACGAATTGAGTCGATATCTGCATCTGCTGGTGAGTAAATGCTGCTCCAATACACGAGGCTTTGCATTTCTTCACTTAAGGCATAAGTGTTCTGTTCACATGTCGTCATTACCATTCCCTCTAGCTGGTTTTTCTGTCCAGTTTGATTGAGCTTGCAAGATCAAGCTGCATCCTTTTTGCATGTTCATCTTGAGACTGGTTTAAACCAATTTCCGCATCATCATAACCTTGTTGTTCAATCAAATGCGATGGGACTTTGGCATAATCCTGAATCAGCCATTTCACTAAACCGTAGGTTTGAATCAAAATAATCACAATGAATGGTAAAGCCGTCACAATGGTCGCTGTTTTCATGGTGTCCAAAGGCGCTTTGCTAAAGATCATGGCAATTGGAACCAAAGTCAGCATGACACACCAGAACAGACGAGCATTTGGCGATGGATCTTGTCCTTCACTTAAACCACGTGTACAAGTTGCTGAAACTGCATACCCTACTGCATCCATGTGTGCTGCCAAGAACACCACCATAATGCCAAGGAAAATCCACATCATGAGCTTTCCAGCAGGTAACAGACTAAGTAATTGACCAATCGCAACCTCACCACCTTGTTGGCTTAAGATTTGTGGCACATTTACAGCCCCATGAATGAAGCTATATACACTGTAGTTTTCAAATACACCAAAGATAAACCAGAGGCCAACACTGCCACCAATCACCATGGCAAAGATCACTTCTTTAATGGTACGACCTTTAGAAACACGAGTTACAAACAGCGCCACACCCGGTGCATAGGAAATCCACCATAACCAGTAAAAAACAGTCCATTCACGAGTAAACTTGCCATCACCCATCGGGTCAGTAAATAGGCTCATATCGACAAAGTTGGTTGCCATTAACCCAAAACTCATTAGTGAATTATTCAAAATGAATTGCGTTGGGCCAAAGCACAGCACATAAACTGCAAATAACACCACACCTAAGCACACCAAATGGCTTAAACGCTGCATGCCTTTATCCATACCCACATAAGAACTTAGTGCGAACAGAACAGAAACACCCAAAATAATGATGACTTTAGTCATAAAGGTATTTGGGATGCCTGTAAGCTGAGACAAAATATTGGTAAATGTCACAGCGGTAAGTACCAACGAAATGGTCAAGGCGCCAAACATACAAAGCAGGAACATAAGGTCGACTAAACGTCCAACCACACCTGTTGATTTAAAACCCGTCACTGCCTCAATCACAGAAGCTAGACTTAAACCTTTGTTTTTTCTAACATGGTAGCTATAGCATAAAGAAATTGATGCCAAAGCATAAATTGCCCATGCACTTAAACCCGAGTGGAAAAAAGAGTAAGCCACACTGTATTTCAAGGCATCAGCTGATTCTGGTGATAAACCTAGACCCGGCGTCTGGTAGTAATACGCCCAATCAAGGAACCCCCAATAGAGTGTTGATGAACCGATACCCGACAAGATGAACATGAAAATCCATGACATCGTACTGTATTGAGGCTTTCCCTCACCCAGTTTAATTTTGCCGTATTTACTAAAGGCTAGGCCAAAAGTAAAAATAATAGCTAAGAAAGCGAACAATAATACGGGTGTTGTAAACATCGATGTTGTCCACTGCATCCATGTTGCAGCAAGCTTTATCGATTCTTGCGAATAAATCGCCAAACCAGCAACTGAGACAAACACAAACAGCAAGCTGGTTACGGCAAGTACCTTATCCGTATAAATTTTTGAGTTTTGGTTATCCATATCCATACATCCATTTTTGGATGGCGTTATTCCATAGCGAACACGTCCATTTTAATTTCGGCTACACACGATGCAATTGCATCTCCTACCTCATAAGTTTTTGCCTGACCGCCGATATCGGCTGTTTTTGGCCCATTGATCAATACATTTTCAATGGCTTGCATAATGTCTTGACCAGCTTGAATACAGCGCTCATCCTCTTCACCAAAGAACTCAAACATCATGGCACCCGACCAAATTGCAGCGATTGGATTGGCAATTTGCTTACCGTAGATATCTGGTGCTGAACCATGTACAGGTTCAAACAATGATGGAAATTTTCTTTCAGGGTTTAAATTGGCTGAAGCGGCCAAACCAATGGTTCCAGTACAAGCAGGACCCAAATCAGAAAGGATGTCGCCAAATAAATTTGATGCTACAACCACATCAAAACGCTCAGGTTGTAGAACAAAACGAGCTGCTAAAATATCAACGTGCTGCTTATCTGCCTGTATTTGTGGATATTGCTTTGCCATCTCATCAACACGCTCATCCCAATACGGCATGCTGACAGCAATACCATTTGATTTGGTTGCTGCTGTAATTTTTTTCGCTTCGCGCTGATTTGCAAACTCAAATGCGTAACGCAAAATACGGTCTACGCCATGGCGAGTAAATACTGCTTCTTGAAGTACAAACTCTCGATCAGTACCTTCAAACGCTTTACCACCAATAGCTGAATATTCACCTTCACTGTTTTCACGAACCACATAAAAGTCAATATCACCTGGTTTTTTACCCACTAATGGGCACTTCACACCTGGCATTAGACGCACTGGACGTAAATTTACATATTGATCAAAGCGACGACGGAACTGAAGTAAAGACCCCCAAAGCGAGATGTGATCAGGAACTTTATCAGGCCAGCCTACAGCACCAAAATAAATTGCATCGTAGCCTTGTAAGGTTTCAAACCAGTCATCTGGCATCATTTTGCCGTGTTCAAGATAATAATCGCAGCTTGCCCAGTCGAATACATCGAGTTGAAGCTCAATGCCATACTTCTCTGCCGCTGCCTTTACAACCTTAATGCCTTCTGGTAGAACTTCTAAACCAATGCCATCGCCTGCAATCGTGGCAACTTTATATCTTTTTGCCATAAGCTTCCTTTACACCTTCGACTAATATCCTTGTATAGCTTTAACATGATGTTTTAAGCGAAAATGATCAACAACGGAACTATCACTCCAATGGACACGGATCGTGAACAATCTACCTAACCTATCGGATCTTAAGGTTTTTTGCACAGTCGCGAAGCTGAAAAGTTTTGTCGAATCTGCTGAGGAACTCGGGACATCGCCAGCTTTTATTAGCAAGCGAATTAATATTTTAGAAAACACTCTAAGCTGCAAACTTTTTCATCGCAGCACACGTCATGTTAGCCTGACAGAAGATGGGAAACTTATCCTTGAGAGGGTTTCAAATATTCTTGAAGAATTTGATGAAGTATGTGAACTGGTGAATAACCCGCTAAGTACACCTACAGGTCGTATGGATATTATTAGCAGTTTTGGTTTTGGCAGAAAACATATCGCCCCTATTCTGTCTAAATTAATGATGCTTTATCCAAAACTTCAGATTCATTTTGACACCATCGACAATACCAAAGACCTGATTCAACACAGTATTGATTTGGATATTAGAATTGGTAATGAAATAGCACCAAATATGATCGCGAAAAAGTTAGCTTCTAATTTTCGGATTTTATGTGCAGCGCCAAGTTATTTACTTAAACACGGCGTACCAGACAGTATTGAAGATTTGCAATCACATGATTGCTTGACGATCAGTGAGCGCGACCAATCATCTGTCCTATGGAAATTTAGGCATGCTTCTGAAGATGTCTCCGTGCATATCAAACCCCGCTTTGTTTCAAATAACGGCGAGATTATCCATCAGCTTGCTATCGAGGGCCATGGTATTATTTTCCGCTCAATCTGGGATGTGGAAGATGAATTAATTACAGGACAACTTCAACATATTTTGCCTGAATATTGGCAAGATGCAGATATTTGGGCGGTTTATCCATCACGACTCAAAAGCTCATCTAAACTGCAAACCTGTATTTTGTTTATTCAAAATGAATTACTTAATCGTTTACAGCATGTCCAGAATCTAAACCGTGGACAACTCGTCTCTCCGGCAGTTAAACGAGAACCTCCACCTGAAAAAGTATTTCTATAAAAAATACCCTAAGTGAGGCTTATTCACTTAGGGCAATAGATTACTTTTAAATTTTAGAAATAATATCCAATTGAAAGATAAAATAATTTATCCCACTCATTACTGCTGCCTTGTGCAAGACCATTTGCTCCACCACCGACCATTGGGTCATTTTTACTCATAATATATTCACCCTGAATACCAATGGCCTTGTAATTAAAATAAACTCCGGCAATTAAACGTTCAGAGTCTTTATAGCCATCTTCATCTTTAAAAAAGCGGCTATGAGAGATATACGGCTTAATATTGGTAAGTTGATGGAATGGCTGAGCAAAGGTGTAATTAATTTCATTAACCAAATATTTACCCTTGTTAGCGACTTGGTATGGATAATCAAATGCACCAATGGTTGAGCTATTAGGAAACAAATTATCGCCATTCGTGACGTCTTGCTTACCTGCTAAAAACATCCATTGCCAAGCTTGATATTGCGTTTGAGCAAAGACGTTCCATGTTTTACGATGTCCATCTACATTTGTTCTTTTATTTTCTAAATCAGAATACCAAACTGAACCACCCAGCTCTGTCGAAAATTTCTGAGACTTATCTAATTCAAATTTTCTAGAAGCTCGGCCAATCCACATATTCTTTTCTTTAATATTAGTCCCTGTAGCCAAATCATCAGCTTCAACAAAATTTCCACTATATCGACTTGAGTCCTTTGAAGTCCCCTTATAATTTCCTCCATCCGTTGGATAGAAACCTAAGGTCAAATTATATTTATCATCTGCAAATTTATATTTAATGCCTAAATTATCTATATCTTCTAAACCGACCGTATTTAAAAGCGTTTCGTAGTAACTACTTCCCCAAAACTCTCCAAAGCCAAAATCAACAGGCTGTAAACCTACTGTAATTCTTTGCTGGTCAGATAGCTTATAACCTGCCCATGCTTTTTTTAGAAAAATTGCATCACACAAGCGGTTATATTGATAACAACGGGCATCTAAACCTGCAATCCAATCTGGATTTTCATAACCTAAAACTAATTTAATATCTGTGAGTCGCCAATCATCATTTTGAGAACCTTCATTCGCCCCAACTACATAGTCCTTATGTAAATAACGGGAACGTACCGCCCCAGACACTTTAAATTGACCTGAATCTAAAGTGGGATCTCCCCAACTTAAATCAGCAGCAGAAACCTGTGCTCCCGCAGTTAGACTTAAAATTCCTAAAAATAATAATGACCTTTTCATGTCTTCAACATCCTTGTTAAGTGATATAAGAACATGAAGAAATTGCCCTAGACAAACAATGCCAGAACTATGAAGTCGGTCTTTACAAACTGTGTTTAATCAAAAAAAGCATAAAAAAAGACCACGCAGGAGCGTGGTCTGTAAAATGGTGGCTATGACGAGACTTGAACTTGTGACCCCCGCATTATGAGTGCGGTGCTCTAACCAACTGAGCTACATAGCCGTAAACTGTGCGCGCATTATCTTAGCTTCTTTACCGCGCGTCAAGAAAAATTTTAAATAAAATGAGGTGAAGTGAGCCTATAAGCCGGGTTCTGTCGAGGATGGTCATTCCTCTAGGCGTACAATCACTCATACGCTCAAGCGACCTACCCGAATCCAGTACGGGCCGCACCTAGGATTCCTATTTGGTCTTGCTTCTGGTGGGGTTTGCCATGCCGTGAACTGTTACCAGACACGCGGTGCGCTCTTACCGCACCCTTTCACCCTTACCTCACGAATGAGGCGGTCTACTCTCTGCTGCACTTTCCGTCGGCTTTCACCGCCCAGGCGTTACCTGGCACCCTGCCCTATGAAGCCCGGACTTTCCTCTCCTGCTTCAGTCACGGAGACCTCCACAGCAGCGACCATCCGGCTCACTTCGAGGGCGCATATTAACAAATTTATTCACTAATTGCTTGTGCTTTTTTGAGCAATTAGTTTTTTATATTTGTCTAATAGCTGTTCTTCCGTTTCCTCATGCTGCGGATCTTTAGGAATACAGTCGACTGGACAAAATAATTGACACTGTGGCTGGTCATGATGACCAACGCACTCGGTACATAAATCCGGATGAATTTCATAAATCACTTCACCCATAAAAATTGCTTCATTTGGGCAAACTGGTTCACAAACATCACAGTTTATGCACTCATCGGTGATATATAACGACACTTTACCAACCTTGTTGATGTTTACGTTCAAAAGCTTCGACCACAGCTTGCGGAACAAACTTGGTTACGTCCCCTTTTAAGCGTGCAATTTCTCGAATCAACGTCGAAGAAATAAAAGAATACTGTTCAGAAGGTGTTAAAAACACTGCTTCAAAATGCGGATCAAGTTGGCGGTTCATATTGGCCAGTTGAAACTCATATTCAAAATCAGAGACTGCTCTTAAACCACGTAGTACTGCTGTGGCCTTTTGTTCTTTGAAAAAATTAACCAGTAAACCATCAAAACCTACAAATTCGACATTTGATAGATGACCTAATGATGACTGTGCCAGTGCAACTCTTTCTTCTAGACTGAACAAAGGATTTTTATGATGTCCAATTGCAATAGCTACTACGACCTCATCAAACATTCTTGATGCTCTAGTAACTAAATCAACGTGCCCATTTGTGATAGGGTCAAATGTTCCAGGATAAATTACACGCGTTTTAGACATCCGCTAGTACTCTAATTGTATTGTGCGCCTATTTTAGCAAAAGTTATACAAGAGACGAAATATTGATATGTGGGAAAAAACTTCACCTTAGCATCACTTTACGGCACAATAGAGGTAATTGTGGAAGTTTGAATTATGGCGAAAGCAACAGTAGTAAAGAAACATAATGGCGGAACCATCGCACAAAACAAACGTGCCCGTCATGATTATTTTATCGAAGAAAAATTTGAAGCAGGTATGTCACTTCAAGGTTGGGAAGTAAAATCCTTACGTGCTGGGCGTATGACTTTGACAGAAAGTTATGTCATTTTTAAAAATGGCGAAGCATTTTTACTTGGCTCACAAATTCAGCCTTTATTATCGGCTTCAACTCATGTTGTGCCTGAAGCAACACGTACTCGTAAGTTATTACTCTCCCGACGTCAGCTTGAACACTTAATGGGCGCAGTGAACCAAAAAGGTTACTCGTGCGTTCCATTAGCATGTTACTGGAAGGGACACTTGGTTAAACTAGAAATTGCGCTTGTAAAAGGTAAACAGCTCCATGACAAACGCGCAACTGAAAAAGACCGTGACTGGCAGCGTGATAAAGCTCGAATATTTCATAAATAATTGAATAAAAAAGCCTCTGTTAGAGGCTTTTTTATATCGTACGATTTATTTAATTTAATCTATATAAAAGTCCAGCAATATATTCACCAAACCATTTAGCAGTATCTAAATCCCCTTGCGGTGGCGTAATTTCAACAGGTGCATTATCCGACTGAGTCATTAAACCCAAACAACTTGATAATCGGTTTAAATCAGTTTCAGTATGACCTGTCGCCATTAAAGGCAAACCAGACCACAACATGCCATGTTGCATTGCAAAAATATTAAGCTGTTGTAGAACCGCCAGTTTATCGCCACTCAAACCACCCGAATTTGCAAAACCCGCTGCTAACTTGCCTTGCCATAAACGATTTTTCCAACGTTTGGATGTGCTATCCATAAACTTTTTAAAATCAGCAGTTACACTCCCCATATACGTTGGCGAGCCGAAAATAATCCCCTGTGAAGCATCTAAAACATCCCAGTCAATGTGCTCAATATTCATCACATGTACTTTAACACCCATCACCTCTGCACCAGCAGCAATAGCAGATGCTACCTTTGCAGTGTGACCATAAGGACTGTGATAGACAATAGAAAGATGTTTTTCAGGCAAAGACATAAGTTTAATATTTTGAGCGATTTTTTCTATTTTATCATTTTATTAAAACTTGCTAAACCATGATCTATGAATATAAAGACCAGCTGTTTAATGACTGATTTTATTCAATATTAAAAACTCAAAAAATAAAAAACTCTCTTACGATATTTAAATATCTAAATAACATAAGAGAGTAATCAGCAACGACCATATTTCTAAAATAAAATATGGATTTTATAAACTACATAAAAACAAAAGTTGCCATACGGCCAGTTTTAGCATCACGGCGATAAGAAAAGTACTCATCTTGCTGCTGATATGAGCATTGATCGCCCCCTAAAACCTGTTTAACACCGAGTTTTTGCAAAATAAAACGAGCAATCGCATACAAATCTGCATGAAATTTATCTGGAGCTTTCCCATCAATAAATGCTGTTTCCAGTTCAGGATATTTACTGCAAAAAGCAGTTTTTACTTCAGCTCCAATTTCAAAGCAGGGTTGACTAATCGCAGCTCCTAACCAAGCCCATGTTGGAGGGCTCTGCATAGCAGCAACTGTATTTTCAATAATACCACCCGCCAAACCACGCCATCCTGCATGTAAATTGGCAACTTCAGTACCCTCAGCATTACCCAGTACCACAGGCAAACAGTCGGCGGTCATCATCATTAATGCATGACCTTTGGTTTGTGTGACCAAGCCATCACCAATTAATGCGATAAAAGGAATTTGTTCATTAACCGTATGACAAATCGTACTATGCGTTTGAGTCATCCATGTCATTTTCTTAACACCAAACTGAGCAAACTCGTCTAACAGCATCATTCGATGTTGCTGAACGCGCTGGGCTTCATCTTTAACATGTAAAGCAAGATTAAAACCTGTTAGTTCACTTTGATCCGTTGGTAATGCCAAAGGATGTTGAATACGCGTCTGCCCTACAAATACACCTTGAGGTAAACCTTGAACAAATTCCATATGTATATCCTTAATATGCAGCGTTTTCTGAACGTAACACATTAATTAGCTGGGTAAAATCTTCAGGCCATGGTGCTTCAAATGTCATTTCTTCACCAGTACGAGGATGCTTTAAGCCAAGCTTCGCTGCATGTAACGCTTGACGTTTAAAACCACGTAAAGTGTCAATGAGCAATTCAGAAGCACCAGCAGGCACACGTACACGGTTCATATAAACCTGATCACCTATCAAGCCATAACCAATGTAACTAAAATGCACACGAATCTGATGAGTTCGACCTGTTTCAAGGCGAGCTTGCACACGGGTAAAATCTTTAAAGCGCTCTTTTACATTGTAATGGGTCACTGCATCTCGCCCACCCGGTAAAATTGCCATTTTCACACGGTCAACTGGATGACGTTTGATCGGTTCATCAATCGTACCGCCAGCAATAATATTTCCATACACAACCAAATCATATAAACGGTAAACCGATTTATTTGCCAGCTGTTTACTTAAAGAAAATTGAGCTTCTAATGTTTTAGCAACAACCAATAAACCGCTAGTATCTTTATCAATACGATGTACTAAACCGGCACGAGAGAGTTCAGCCAATTTTGGAGAATGGTAAAGTAAAGCATTCACCAAAGTTCCAGAGGTGTTCCCCGCCCCAGGATGCACCACCATACCTACTGGCTTATTAATGACTAAAATATCTTCATCTTCATAAACAATATCAAGTGGAATATTTTCTGGCTGACTGGTGGTCTGTGCTTCTAGTTCAACATTTAATGTAAGTGTTTCACTACCCTCACAACGATATTTAGGCTTTACGATGTTACCATTTACCAACAGATGACCTTCCTTCATCCATTGTTTAAGTTTTTCGCGGGAGAATTCACTCCACACCATAGCTGCAACTTGGTCGATACGTTGCCCTAAGTAGCTTTCATCTAGCTGAACTTGCAACGATAAACGTGTTGCAGTTGTATCAGAAGTATGGTTATCTGCATCCTCAGAATCTTCAAGTAAATTGAAGTCAGTTTCAGAGAAGTTTGTGTTTGAAGATTGTGCTGAAGTCATTTGATCATTGAGATAAAAGTGGTTTAATAGCGCAATTGTAGCTCATTGCCCAACATAACAGAGGAGTTTTTATGTCGCTACCACGTTATAAAATTACGATGCTTGCCTTATCTTTAGGTGTAGCGTCTGCATTTGTGGGCTGTAGCAGCAATCCAAGTAAAAAAGAAGTGGTCGATACTGGCCCTCAATCTAGTGAACAAGCGTATTTTGAAAAGGCCCAAAAATCTCTTGATCGTGGTCAATATCTTGACGCCACTAAGTCATTAGAAGCGATTGATACTTATTATCCAACTGGACAATACGCACAACAAGCACAACTTGAACTTCTCTATTCAAAATTTAAGCAAAAAGATTATGAAGGAGCAATTGCTCTAGCAGAACGCTTTATTCGTTTAAATCCTCAGCATCCAAATTTAGATTATGCATACTATGTACGTGGCGTATCTAACATGGAGCTGAACTACGACAGCTTATTGCGTTATACCTCTTTGCAACAATCTCACCGTGACATCAGTTATTTAAAACTTGCTTATCAAAACTTTGTTGATTTGATTCGTCGCTTCCCAAGTAGCCAATACTCTGTAGATGCAGCACAGCGTATGAAGTTTATTGGTCAAGAGCTTGCTGAAAGCGAAATGAATGCAGCACGTTTCAATGTTAAACGTAAAGCATGGATTGCCGCAGCTGAGCGTTCACAATGGGTAATTGAACACTATCCACAAACGCCTCAAGTGCCAGAAGCATTAGCAACTTTGGCATATAGCTATGACAAGCTAGGTGATAAGGCAACTTCGCAACAATATATCGAAGTTCTAAAACTTAACTACCCTAGCCTTGTAAATAAAAATGGCACAGTGAATATGCGTGCCGCACGTAAAGAAGGTAACTGGATTAACCGTGCAACCTTGGGTATTCTCGGTCGCGAATCTAAATCTGTAACAGCTGAAACAACTTCTGCGACTGAACCAAAACGTAGTTTATTGAACCGCGTAAGTTTTGGTTTAATTGGTAACTCTGGCAAAGAAGAAGCTGAAGAATCAACCAGTAAACCTGTTGAAACGCCAAAACCTGAACGTAGCTGGACTAATCGTTTAAGTTTCGGTTTACTTGATAAACCTGAAAAAGCAGCAGAAGGTGCAACAGTTGCGCCTGCGGCTTCTTCGAATGAAGTAAATGACGCTGCTCAATAAGCAATAACAGCTTAAAAATAAACAACAAACAGGCAAGTGATATCACTTGCCTGTTTGTTTTTATAAAATAGTAAAATATTTATCGGGCATATCTCGGTTCATCATGTCAGAATAATCTGACCTATCGCATCATTAGTTTAAACACGGTTATTTGAATTATGGCAATTCCACAACATACGATTGATCAGATTTTAGATCGGACAGATATTGTCGATCTGATTGGTCAACGTGTGAAACTGAAAAAGACCGGACGAACATATTCTGGTTGTTGCCCTTTTCATCAAGAAAAAACTCCCTCTTTCCATGTATACCGTGATAAGCAGTATTATCACTGCTTTGGCTGCCAGGCAAACGGTAATGCCATTCGCTTTTTGATGGATATTGATAACCGAAACTTCATTGATGTGATGAAGGAATTATCGAGTCATGCGGGTGTCGAATTACCAAAAGATAATACCGATAATAAAAAACTATCTTATACACGCCAAGTTACTAAGTCACCTGCGCCACAAAAAACGACTGATGAAACCACAACTCAAGCACCTACAGATGATCAGTATAATACGCTTGAGCCAGTATATTTTGATGATCCTTTTGCACAGTTTGAACAGCCTTTTAGTTTTGATGAACCCGTACAAGAAGGTAATTTATACGACCTTTTAGAAAATGTTGCTCAGTTTTACGAACATCAATTACCAACCAGTCAAAAAGCTAAAAAATACTTTAAGCAGCGTGGTTTAACTGACCAAACTATTCAGTTTTGGCGTTTAGGTTATGCTCCCGAAGATTGGCAGCATTTAGAAAAAGCTTTTCCTTACGATATTGAAGGTCTAAAGCAACTCGGACTCATCCGTTCAAGTGATAATGGCCGTGACTTTGACCTTTTACGTGATCGCGTTATTTTCCCAATTCGAGACCCGAAAGGTCGTGTCGTTGGATTTGGTGGTCGTGCGCTCAATGACGAAATTAAACCCAAATACATTAACTCACCAGATTCAGAAGTTTTCCATAAAAACCAACTGCTTTATGGTCTATATGAAGGTCGAAAATTAAAATCTAATGACTGGTTAATGGTAGAAGGATATATGGATGTCATTGCATTACAGCAATATGGCATCACGGGTGCTGTCGCAACTTTAGGAACGGCAAGTAATACTGAACACTTAAATATTTTATTTAAACAAAATAATCGAATTACGATTGCCTTTGATGGTGATGCTGCCGGTCAAAAAGCAGCACGTCGAACTTTAGAAATTGCATTACCACTACTCAATGATGGTCGTGAGCTTAAATTCTTTGTACTGCCTAATGACGACGATCCAGACTCTCTAATCCGACGTGAAGGTCTTGAAAACTTCCAAAGGCTATTAGATCAAGCTCCCCTGCTCTCTGACTTCGTTTTTGCTCATCTTACGGGTCAACATAACATTAGTACCCCTGAAGGCAAGAGTCTTGTCATGGGTGAGTTAAGGGAACTCACCGAGCTATTGCCGAAACAAGGATCTTTCCGTTACCTATTAACACAATCTTTCCGTGAAAAATTAGGTTTAGGCAAGCGCTTTACTCCACAAGTTAGTCACGATGCATCACTCTCTTTTAACATCCAAACGAAAGATGAAGACTTTGCTGTTGCAATTTTAATGCATCATCCATTTCTTTATATTCATTTTGAAGGATTGCGTGCCTATATTGCACAAGATGAGTTATTGGCTAAAATTTTAGCAATTCTAAACCGTATATTTGATGATCTACCTGATGATCAAGAATTAGCAACTTATTATGTACTAGGCGCTTGTAGCAGTTACTGCCATGAAGTTGCAGATATTATGCAAAGAACCAATATTCAAGCGTTAACTCAAGCTCCTGAAGTCGCTGATAAACTTGCTAAAGAATATGCGTTAGGCTTGCAAGAAAGATATTTACGTCAAAAACTGAAATCTAAAATTTCATTAGTTGAGTCACGAAACTTAAGACAACAACTTAATGAACTGACTAAACAAATTAGTTTAAGACTACTGTCTTAACGTTTAGGTTTTCGCTCATGGTCAAATACATCTTGTAAATGCTGTTGTAGCCACTCGAAATAGTCAGGACTTTCTGCTTTGGCAGCTTCGCGCAATAACATAGAGGTAGGATGCATTAACTTTTGCGTTAAGCGGTGAGCAAACTCTTTAAGCACTTGCTCAGGATTTCCCCCATGGTGCAAAGTTTCTAATGCATGAGCAAGCTCTTGCTGGCTAATTTCTTCACTATGCTGGCGATATGCATGAATTGTGCTACCCGCTTCTTTAACTTTTTGATGTGTAATGAGCTGAGTGGCTAGCTGATTAACCATTACTTCCGCTTCAACAGCCGCTTGACGTCGTTGAGCCAAGTTTTCATCAATCACACTTTGTAAATCATCAACTCCATACAAATACACACCATCAAGTGATTCCACTTTAGGATCAATATCACGTGGTACAGCCAAATCAACCATTAACATTTGCTGGTAACGGCGCTTCTTTAGTGCGGTTTTAACATCTGCATAGGCAATAACCTGATACAAACTCCCCGTACAACTTGAAACCACATCAGCACGATATAAATTTTCTGATAGCGTTGAAAAATCAATAATCTCAACTTCAACTTGATGGGTAATTTCTTGAGCCAATTGATCAGCACGTTCGCGGCTACGATTACAAATGATAATCTTGGCAACACCCATTTCAGCTAAGTGCTTGGCAACCAGACTGTTCATTTCGCCTGCGGCAACCACCATAACTGTTAACTTTTCAGGTTTACTAAAAACTTGTAAAGCCAACTGTGCAACAGCATATCCCATTGAAACTGCATGGCTGCCTACTGCTGTTTCAGAGCGCACACGTTTAGCAGCGTAAAAAGCATACTCAAACACACTATTTAATTCAGGAGACACGGTCTGTGCTTCTTTAGACAATGCTAAAGCACTTTTTACCTGACCTAAAATTTGTGGTTCACCCAGCATTAATGAGTCTAAACCACTTGCTACACGCATTAAATGTGTAATGGCTTGAGCATTCTCGTAACGATAAACATGATGAATTAACTGCTTTACATCAATATTATTGGCGTCGGCTAACCATTTCAGAAGGCTTTCGGCATCTTCCGCCATGGCATAGACTTCTGTACGGTTACAGGTTGAGACAACCACCAAGTCCTTTAAAGACTCGTGATAACGTTGTTCAGCAAGCAAATTACTTAATCGCTCCGCATTGAAAGCAATTTGCTCGCGGAGTTCTACAGAAGCTGTTTGATGGTTGACACCCAATGCAAAGAAAGACATATCAGATCATCATTTCGCTAAATTTATGCTATTGTGCAACATTGGTGTCATAAAAAGCATTACTTTGGATCAATAAAAATTGCGTCAAATGAATAGCCGTATTAATTTTAACGGTGCTTCGATAAGACAGTATTCTACCACATTCTTATTGTTAGGTAGCATGTCCTCGTATGTCTATGCACGTCCGTTGCAAGAGACCTATGCAGTGCATTCATTTGATCAGGCTCTACAACAGAGTATGGTCGCTGAATTTGCATTAGCTTATGACGATATTCCTACAGCACTACACAACTACACAGTGCTTGCGATTAAAAGCAACTCAACAACAATTAAGCAGCGTGCACTAGACGTTGCACTTGAATATAACGACTTACAAGCTGCATTAAATATTGCAACACACTGGGTTGTTCAAGAGCCCAAAGACGTTCCAGCTTTATTCTATTTATCGCATATTGCATTAAAAACTCATGAATATCAGCTTGCGGCCGAGACTTTAGATAAAATTTTAAAAATCGATCCAACTGCCGATCTTGAACAAATTTTGGCAAGTATTGCACCTGAAAATGAGCAGGATCGAGAAGTCTTATTAACTGCTTTACGTTCTAGTGCAGAAAAGGAAAACCCTTCTATTTTGGCTCTTATCGCCAATCTTGAAGCACAAAATGGTCAATTAGAACCTGCATTAGAAACAATTAACCGTGCACTACGCCGCCGCCCTAAAGTTACAAGCTTTATTTTAATGAAAGCGAACTTGCTTATTGCATTAAGTGATCAGGAAGGTGCTTTAAAATGGTACGCAAAATCTAGTCGTAAATATAAGAAAAATTTAGATATTCGATTAGCAGAAGTACGTTATCTCATTCAGATTAACCAACCTCAACTTGCGCTTGAAAAATTAGAGAAAATTATAGAGGGCAATCCTCATGCTGAAGAGGCATTGTTCATCGCTGGTTTAACCAGTATTGACCTTAAACAATATGATAAAGCAGAACAATATTTGGTTGATTTACGCAACTCTGCAAAATATCAAAATGAAGCATATTACTACTTAGCCATTAATGCCGAACGAAAACAGCATTATGAAACTGCAAAAGCCTATTACCGTTTAGTAGATGGCAGTTTATATATCGTCTCAAGACGTAATCTGATTGCAATCTACGATAAACAAGAAAATTTACATGATGCTCTACGTTTTTTAACCCAAGAGCGGGTCAATTACCCTCAGCACGCAAGCTTTCTCTATCAGGCTCAAGCTGAAATTTTAAAGAAAATGGGCAATAAAAAGGCTGCTTTAAATTTACTCGATGAAGCAATCAAAAATTTACCGGATGACCCAGAACTCATTTATGCAGAGGTTCTATTACTAGACCCTTATACAGATCGCGATAAACTCGATAAAACGCTTAAACAGCTATTACAATTAGAACCAAATAGCCCGACCTATCTTAATGCATATGCTTATACACTAGCTCTGCAAAATCGTAGGTTAAAAGAAGCACGACAATATGCTGAACAAGCTTTGGAATATGCGCCTGAACAAGCCTCAATTCTTGATACGCTAGGTTATATCGCATTTTTACAAAATGATTATGAAGCTGCTGCAGAAGTTTTAGGCAAAGCTTATGAACTCAGTCATAACATAAACATTGGCATTCGTTACGCTAAAGCACTGTATATGCAAGGATCATTAACCCAGTTTAGCGCTGTGTTACAACAACTGAAACAAAAGCACGCGAATGATCCACAATTACAGCAGCTTGATGCGTTAATTTTACCTACATCTGTAAAAAAGAGTTAAATTTATGAGCAAACTTGCCCAACTGTGCACAGCGATCTGTGGATCAAGTGTGTTATTTTTAACCGGTTGTCAGCATTTTACTCAGCCTAAACCCGCAGTTACCCACCAAGTACAAGATGAAAAACACTTCAACTTGCAAGGAAAAATTGGAGTGCGCACACCACAACAAAGTGGTAGCGCCTTCTTTACATGGGTTCAGCAACAAGATAATTTTGATATCGAATTAAGCGGTATTTTAGGTGTTGGAAAAACACAAATTCAGGGAAAACCGGGTGAAGTCACTCTAAACAGTTCAAAAACTGGGCTCATTACAGCTGCGTCTCCTGAGGAGCTACTAGAACGTGCTACAGGCTGGCAAGCACCGATTACGCACTTAACGAGTTGGATCTTAGCAAAGCCAGCAACTTTAAATGCTCAAATTAGCAAAGATAACGCAAATCGCGTTAGCCAACTTATTGAAGATGGATGGACTGTTGATTTTAGTTATAACGGCGAACAAACTTTACCAAATAAACTGGTTTTAAAGCAGGCTCTTGCTGAAGATAAAGAAAACCGTATTACAATGGTCATCCAAAACCGCTAAATCTAATTCTATAAATCTATGATTCGAGTACCTTCTCCAGCCAAGCTCAACCTGTTTTTGCATATTACGGGACGTCGTGAAAATGGTTATCATGAATTGCAAACCATTTTCCAACTCATTGATTTATATGACTGGATGGTTTTTTCGCCCATTGAGAAAGATGAAATTCAAATCGAAGGTTTAGGTGAAGTTCAACTTGAGCAAAACCTAATTTACCGAGCGGCTCAAATCCTCAGACCACATGCAAAAAAACTTTGTGGTCTACACATCAAAATTGAAAAAAATATTCCAATGGGTGCAGGCCTAGGTGGTGGTTCTTCCAATGCCGCCACCACGCTTATTGTATTAAATCAATTATGGGAATGTGGCCTGACTCAAGCAGAGCTTGCGGACTATGGCGTAAAGCTCGGTGCCGATGTTCCTATTTTTATCTATGGTAAAAATGCATGGGCTGAAGGCATTGGTGAACATTTAACATTCATAGACTTAGATCAAAAACAGTTCATTATTTTAAAACCTGATTGTTTTATCAGCACTCAATTGCTTTTTTCACAAAAAACATTGACAAGAGACACTAAGACCACTAAATTTTGCGCCTATCAGTTAGAACCTTCTAATTTTGGAAATAACTTTGAGCCTCTGGCTAGAAAGTTATACCCTGAAGTTGAAGAAGCAATGCAATATCTTGATCAATTTGGTCATGCAAAGCTTACAGGTACAGGTGCTTGTGTTTTTACTGAAGTAACCGATGAAATGAATGTTGATGACATTCTTAAACATGCACCATGTAAGTCTTACTTGGTAAACAGTTTAAAAGAATCTCCTTTACGTCATTTTAAAGTTACAAGTTAGGGGCGTCGCCAAGTGGTAAGGCACCGGGTTTTGATCTCGGCATCCGTTGGTTCGAATCCAGCCGCCCCTGCCAATTTCACCTGTAATGATGATTATATTAGGGGCGTCGCCAAGTGGTAAGGCACCGGGTTTTGATCTCGGCATCCGTTGGTTCGAATCCAGCCGCCCCTGCCATCATATATATCATCGAATTTAGGGGCGTCGCCAAGTGGTAAGGCACCGGGTTTTGATCTCGGCATCCGTTGGTTCGAATCCAGCCGCCCCTGCCATTCTCTTATTTTAAAGACAGACTTAATTGCCTTGCTTTTTGTTGATTATCCTTGACATTGCATTGCAAAAATATTAAAGTTCTGCCGCATTAGGGGCGTCGCCAAGTGGTAAGGCACCGGGTTTTGATCTCGGCATCCGTTGGTTCGAATCCAGCCGCCCCTGCCATCTATTTCATTACATACCAACCGCCAAGGGTGCTTCATGCCCAATCTTGTCGTTTTTAGTGGAAATGCTCATCCACAGTTCGCTCAAAAAGTCGTAAGTCACTTACATATCCCTCTAGGTGCTGCATCAGTCGGTCACTTTTCTGATGGAGAAATTTCAGTAGAAATTACTGAAAATGTTCGTGGTAAAGACGTATTTATCGTTCAGCCTACTTGTGCTCCTACCAATGATAACCTTATGGAAATCTTGGTTATGGCAGATGCTTTGCGTCGTGCAAGTGCTGGTCGTATTACCGCTGTTATCCCTTATTTTGGTTATGCTCGCCAAGACCGTCGTCCACGTTCTGCGCGTGTGCCGATTACAGCTAAAGTTGTTGCAGACATGCTTACCACTGTTGGTATTGATCGTGTCGTAATGATTGACTTACATGCTGACCAAATTCAGGGCTTCTTCGATATTCCAGTCGACAACATCTACGGTACTCCTGCTTTGCTTGCTGACTTACGTCAACAGCAACATGATAACCTTATGGTGGTTTCTCCTGACGTTGGTGGTGTAGTACGTGCTCGTGCTGTTGCCAAACAGATGGGTGACATCGATTTAGCTATCATCGACAAACGTCGTCAAAAAGCCAATGAGTCGCAAGTTATGCACTTGATTGGTGACGTAAAAAATCGTGATTGTGTTATTGTAGATGACATGGTTGATACTGCTGGTACATTGTGTAAAGCAGCTGATGCACTTAAGCAATTTGGTGCACGTCGTGTTGTTGCTTATGCAACTCACCCTGTACTTTCAGGTAAAGCAATTGAGAACTTACGTAACTCAGTCATTGATGAGTTAGTTGTAACTGACACAATTCCTCTTTCTGAAGAAGCATTGAACTTAGGTAAAATTCGCCAAGTTTCTGTTGCTAGTATGGTTGCTGAAACGATTCGTCGTATTAATAACGAAGAGTCTATCAGCGCGATGTTCGATAGTTTATAATATTGCAGCTTTTTCTTAACCCTGGCTTTGGCTGGGGTTTTCTATCACTAGACTGGTCGCAAGTTTAGTTTATTTAATCTTTAATGAGGATTTACTCATGGCAAACTTCGTATTAAACGCTCAAGCGCGTGCTGAAGACAAACAAGGGAAAGGTGCGAGCCGCCGCCTTCGTCGCGAATCTTTAGTTCCAGCTATCATCTACGGTGGTAACGCTGAGCCTGTAACTGTTACTTTAGAACTTCGTGAGCTTGTAAAAGCATTAGAAAGCAATGCTTTCTTTGAAGAAGTTGTAGAAATTAAAGTGGGCGACAAAGTTGAAAACGTTAAAATCCAAGCGTTACAACGTCACCCATCTAAAAACACTCCTATGCACGCTGACTTCAAACGCGCATAAGTGTTTAAAGGCGTAGATTAGTGTCAAATATTTCGCTAATTGTTGGTTTGGGCAATCCTGGTTCAGAATATGCCCAAACCCGCCATAATGCAGGCTTTTGGTTCGTTGAACAGCTTGCAGTTAAATATGGCATTATATTAAAAAATGATCCAAAATTTCACGGAATCAGTGGTCGTGGTAATATAGAAGGACACGATGTTCGCTTACTTCTACCAACGACTTTCATGAATCGTTCCGGGCAAAGTGTTGTTCCTTTCTCAAAGTTTTATCAAATTGCTCCTGAAGCAATTCTGATTGCTCATGATGAACTAGATATGAACCCTGGTGTAATTCGTCTTAAAACAGGCGGTGGACACGGCGGTCATAACGGTTTACGTGACATTGTCCCACACATTGGTCCAAATTTTCATCGTTTACGTATTGGTATTGGACATCCAGGTTCAAAAGAAAGAGTTTCTGGACATGTGCTCGGAAAAGCGCCAAGTAGTGAACAAAGCCTGATGGATGGAGCAATTGATCATGCTCTATCAAAAGTAAAGTTACTTGTTCAAGGACAAGTATCACAGGCCATGAACCAAATTAATGCGTATAAACCAGCTTAAATTGTTGAACAATCAAGCTTGCTATCTTGCTTTTTTAGGAGCAAAATGCGCATCAGCCACCTTGCCAGCAGAGCGGCAAAGGCAAAAGATTTCACTATAAGATCTTCTTAGGTCTACTCAGGAGACGCTAGCCATGCTATCTCGTTTATTAAAATGCAAAATTCACCGTGCAGTTGTAACCCATGCTGAACTTCACTATGAAGGTTCTTGTGCAATTGATGGCGTATTGATGGATTTAGCTGGTATTCGCGAATACGAAGAAATCCACGTTTGGAACGTAACTAACGGCAAGCGCTTCACAACTTATGCGATTCGTGGTGAAGACAACTCTGGCATTATTTCTGTAAATGGCGGTGCTGCCCATCAAGCAGATGTTGGTGATTTAGTCATTATCGCAACTTTTGGTGATTTCACAGAAGTTGAAGCAAATGCTCATAAACCACGTTTGGTTTATGCAAATCCAGATAATACAGTCAACCACACAGCGAACTGTATTCCTGTACAAGTTGCATAATAAAGATTAAAAAAGAAAAGCCCGTATTTACGGGCTTTTTTATGCACTTTATAAACTTCTAGCCGCGCCCTTCCACCAACTTTGTTGCTGTTTACAGTTTAAAGGCTGAAGCTCTTCTCCCCGCAATTCAAATAAAGTCGCCTCTCCTTTTGCATTCACCTTAAATTCTGCATATCTTGCTTTCTCATAACAATGAGCTAGCCCTTCGGCAAATAAAAAGCTTTGAGACGCTGGATACAAAGCCTGTAAGCGATTTTCCGGATTTTTTAAAATTAAACTTTGTCCCGCAAATGAGTTATGAGTATCTAAAATTGTACGAACTACACGATTTTTTGAATCCAAAATAACTTTTACTGGAACGGAAGCATGATTAAAAATTACCAGATCTAGAGCCTCGCTTTCACTTCCCGAAAGCGCTTTGAGAGATTGTAAATTTAACTCATAAGCCAGTGCCATATAGTCTCCTTGTAAAATTGAACGCGGATCAACTGGCTTAAGCTTAATAAAAATACTTTTACTCTGATGTAGATGCCATTCATTTTTCGCTACTAATCCTGCAAAAAATAATAGGGTGACCATTGCAAGAATAAGAGAAAAATATTTTTTCATTATTTTTCTCCTTGAATAAAATTATATTTAGTTTCTTGCTGGAGTAATCCGTATAACGCTAACAATACAACTCCCGATATCAAGATAGATGCACTTTTAGCTAAAAAACTTAATTGTAAGTTGTAATAAAGTTGCCAAAATACAAATGCAAATACAATGAGAGTAATACCATAAACGATGCGATCCTTATTTTTCAAAGACCATATCAAAATAGTGAATAGAATAAAAACTTCGAAATAGCCAAGCACAATAAGCAATATGCCAAAAATTAAAAAGGCACCAAAAGCAAAAGGTTGGAGTTGTCTATATAAATAGAAAAAACTAAAACACAGTAGCCACACGCTCGGTAATATATAAATAAACCATAAAGGTCGATCGGTTAAATCAACAAGTGCTAATCCCATAAAAGTATTAAAGAAAGAACTCACCAAAATGACCACAAGTACACTTAAGAAAAGGCTGCGCTCATAAAGTGCCATCTTCTTAGTTCCCATCAAGAGTACTAAGCTAAAAATTAAATAGTTAAGCAAGGTTAAATTAAAATAAGTCTCGGTAGAATTTAGTGACCACAATGAATGGTCCATCTGTAGTAAATAGATGAATGCTATGCCATAAGTAGCGAATATTTGAATGAGAATAAAAAACCAGTGTGGTTTAATAAAATAGCTAATACATAAGATAAAAATTTGTGCAATTAACACCCATAAGATTTGATCCGTTTCTGAACCAAGATGAAACAAAAAAGCAGTCTGCCCACTCACAAATAAGCAATAGGCAAATTGTCGAAAGAAATTACTCTGGGATTTTCTTAAAAGAATAGTAGCTAATACGACATACATAACCCCGATAACTAAAGAAATAGCCTTCCAAAATACTAAAGTAAAAGCTGCAAGAGCTAAGCCTGCAAGCCAAGCACCAATTGCTAAAGGAATGACATAAAAACGGCTTTGACGAAAAATTTTTATTAAAAAATAACTAATCAGCGCAAACCAAGTAAAAATAATGCCCGCAATCAATAAAAAGATGAATTCATTAGAATCTTTAAATAGATGATTAATCCCATCTACAAGCCATATGGTGGCCGTTACACCAAGAACAGCAGCCATTAAACTGGCACATAATTGATCATCTTTTTTGAAGAAATAATAAAAAGCGATTATTCCTGAAAAGGAAGCCGAGATCAGATAAGGAATGTTTGCATTCGATAAGTATTGAATCATTCCAATGATTGAAATGACAGCAAACCAAGCAATAAAAACAAAACGTAATGCACGATACTTCTTTATACAGATCCAAAACTCTATGAGACTTAATAAATTTAGAGTGAATAAGTATAAATAAGGAAATTTTTCTGCCCAGAAAGTCTGTTTAAAAAATAAAAATAATGTGAGTTGGCTAGTAATACAAACTAAAGCAAAGATTCCAATATTCGGCCGATACAGCCACGGCAGTAAAAGTAATGTCCAAATCAAGAAAAGTAAATAACTGTCTGCGCCAGTTTGATAAACTTGCCCAATTACGGCCAAACTCAAACCAATCATAAGACCGCAAACACCATGTAAAGTCTGTCGGACTCCCTGATTTAAGGTATCTTTTACGCTCAGCCAAGCTGTAACAAGTAATATGGTAGGTGGAATGAGTATCTGAACGCTATCTGGGAGCATTAACCAGTTAGCAGCAATCAAATACAGAATACTTACCGCCATAAATAGATAACTGAAAATATGGAGATGCTGAATAAATAAAGTATTCCTAAAGGGATAATAGTCTCTAATCTGCATAAAAAACCTGTTTTTATTTATAATTTTCTATAAAAAACATAGCATTCCATTTTCATATCAACAAGTAAGCTCTTGTTACAAAGCCTATTTCTATTTATGAAAATACTTATTCATAAAGAAACTTAGCATTCTATAAATGCATCTAGCCAATTTTATCAAGCGCGCTATAATAAAACTCATCGCTTCAGGGCGGGGTGTAATTCCCCACCGGTGGTAAAGTTAATTTTTATAAATAAATCAACAAGCCCACGAGCTTAAATTGTGTAATTTGAGCAGATTTGGTGAAACTCCAAAGCCGACGGTATAGTCCGGATGAAAGAAGACGACGAACTGGGATAAATCCGTTTTATTTCAGTGACAGCCTGTTTTTGCATCAGTCCTGAAATGTTCAACCGTATTTTTACGAGAGCGTTTCATTATGTCTAGCTTAATTCAACCAGAAATTTTTTTCTCAGCCCTCTCTCCTGCTGAACAACGTATTCAACAAGCACTAGAAGATATCCGTCAAGGCAAACCTGTCTTGGTTATGGATGACTTTGACCGCGAAAATGAAGCAGATTTAATTGTTGCAGCCGAAACTTTAACAGTGGAAACAATGGCACGCATGATCCGTGATGGTTCAGGGATTGTATGTTTATGCCTAACAGAAGAGCTAGCAGATCACCTAGAACTTCCTCCAATGGTTTCTCAAAACTCAAGTCAGTTTCATACTGCTTTTACAGTGACCATTGAAGCAGCTCAAGGCGTTACTACTGGTGTTTCAGCTAAAGACCGTGTAACAACCATTAAAACTGCAATTAAAGATGGTGCTGTCGCAAGTGACCTAAACCGTCCAGGCCATGTTTTCCCATTACGTGCATGTCATGGTGGTGTGCTTACTCGTCGTGGTCATACTGAGGGAACAATTGATCTAGCAAGATTAGCAGGACTAAAGCCTGCTGGTGTGTTATGTGAATTAACTAATCCAGATGGTACGATGGCATCAGGCATTCAAGTTTTAGCATATGCTCAAACTCATCACTTAACTGTGATTACCATTGAAGAGCTGGTGCAATATCGCCAACAACATGGTGTTTAAAATAAATAAAAAGGTTTGACTTGCTTACTCACAAGTCAAACCTCCAAATTATTCATTTTGAAATTTAAGAAACTTTCTTTTGTGCCGCCTGTTCTTCGACATAGTCCAAAAGTTCAGAGAAGTTCTTAATCATTGCTTTGGGCTGTGCTTGAGCAAATTCCTCTGGTGTTCCGTAACCATAAGTCACAGCTACAGCCTCAATACCATTGTGACGAGCACCTAAAATATCATATTGACGGTCACCTACCATTAAACACTCTTCTGGGTTTAATTGCTCATGCTCAAGAATATAATGAATGAGTTCAGCTTTATTGGTCCGTTCACCCGTCAATTCACTGCCATAAATATGTACAAAATATTGGCTTAATTCAAAATGATCTAAAATCCGTTTTGCATAAATCGTTGGCTTAGCAGTAGCAACAAATAAACGATATCCTTCTTCTTTTAACGCGCTAAGTGTTTCTATAACAGATGGATATACTTCATTTTCAAATAAACCAATTACCGAAAAACGCTCACGATAAGCCAGTAAAGCTTGTTCAGCTAAATCCTCATCTTGAGTAGCTAATAATTTTGCTAGTGATGGCTTTAACGGTGGTCCAATGGTCCAATCAATATTTAAATCGGCAGCTAACGGATAACCTAACTTATCCATTGCATAGCGAATTGAAGTATGGATACCAACTTTTGGGTCTGTTAAGGTTCCATCTAAATCAATCAAAATATGTTTTATAGCCATTCAATCACTAACCCAGTAAAGTATTTAATTCAATTGGTCGAGAGTTTAATTAAACTCTCTTATACTAACGTAAATTTAAATTGAAAAGGAAATAACCGTGCGTCCAACCGTACTTTGTTTCTCGGGTTTAGACCCTTCAGGTGGTGCAGGTTTACAAGCCGATATTGAAGCAATTGGACAAAGTGGTGCGCATGCAGCAATTGCATGTACAGCCCTCACCATTCAAAATTCACAACAAGTCTTTGGCTTTGAAGCAACCTCAAAAGAACTATTATTAGCCCAAGCTAATGCTGTGGTAGGTGACTTACCTATTAAATGCGTTAAGTCAGGTATGCTTGGCACCACAGATAATATTGCAGCCCTAGCCGAATTTTTACGTGCACATCCCGACTATCAATATGTACTTGATCCTGTTTTAGTCGCAAATAGCGGCGGTTCTTTAGGGGATCAGGCAACTTTAGTTAAAGCGTTTGTTGAACTTATACCTCTAGCTACTCTTATTACTCCAAATACAGTCGAATTACGTGCCTTAACCGGCCTTGATGACTTAGAACAAGCAACCAAAAAACTTTTCGAAATGGGTGCTAAAGCTGTTTTAGTCAAAGGTGGTCATGAAGACACCCCAGACTTCATCAAAAATAATCTATATATTAATGGTGAGCTTGCGGCGAGTAGTAGCTGCCCTCGCCTTGAAGGTGAATATCACGGCTCAGGTTGTTCGTTAGCGAGCTTTATTGCAGGACGTTTAGCTTTGGGTGATTCTTTAAAAATTGCAGTACAACATGCGGAAACATGGCTTTTTGGTGTTTTAAAAAATGCTGAAACACCTGTACCAAATGGACAAAAGATTCCAAAACGGTTTTAACAATTTTTAAAAAAGGCGCTTAAAGCGCCTTTTTTATTTATTCCACTTACTGTGGAATACGTAAAACTTGTCCAGGGAAGATCTCATCTGGATCTTTCAGCATTGGCTTGTTTGCCTCAAAGATTTTAGGATATTGATTTGCATCACCATAAAATTCTTTCGCAATTTTTGAAAGATTATCACCAGATTTTACTGTATAAAATTTGCTTTCCGGTTCCGGAGTCGCAACAGTCATCTGATCATCTACTTGAGCAACATGATCTACGTTACCAACAATAAGAATAATTTTTTCTTTATCCGCTTGGCTTTGTACTTGCCCATTAATAGTCGCAGTATCAGTTGAACCGTTATAAGTTACAGATAAGCCTTCCACCCCTAGGCCTAAACTTTTAATTAACCCTAACAATTTGTTTGCAATTTCTTGTGCAGAAGGTTCTGCTGGTGTAGCTGGAGCTGCTTGTGGTTCTGCTGGTGCGGTATTTTTCTTACCAATACCTTTTACAAAATCAAAAAGACCCATTTTTAGTCCTCATCTTATTGTTTATAGTAAAGTCATTAAACTGACCCTTATTGTTATACTTGAAAAAAGAGACACCTCTGCTATCAATTAGGGTTGATCTTGTAAAAATATGTATCTCTATTAATTATTTTAGTCAAATAAAAAAAGCCACCTTGCGGTGGCCTTCTTTTTAATCAGCAATATGCGAATTAACCAAGTTTTTTAGTTACATAGTCAATTGCAGATTGAACTGTAGTGATTTCGTTTGAATCTTCATCAGGGATAGTGATGTCGAAGTCATTTTCGAAAGACATTACAAGTTCAACTAAATCTAAAGAGTCAGCACCTAAGTCATCCATAAAAGATGCTTCGTTTTTAATCTCTTCAGCTTTAAGACCAAGTTGTTCTGCAACCGCTTGTTTAACGCGTTGTTCGATATCGCTCACAGGAATTCTCCTCATTGCTTGTGGCGTTTGATTTGCCACTAGTTTAATTGAATATAAAAATTTTTAAAAGTTTATACATCGGCGTTAGGCCATGTATAAACCACCATTTACATGTAATACCGTACCGGTAATGTAACCTGCTTTATCACTTGCAAGGAAACTCACCGCATTTGCGATATCTTGTGGCTCACCTAAACGATTTAAAGCCACTTGATCACTCATTTTTTTGCGAATGTCTTCACTAAGTGCATCTGTCATTTCTGTTGCAATAAAACCAGGTGCCACACTATTCACAGTGATTTGGCGGCTACCCATCTCTTTTGCAAGGCTACGGCTAAATGCTTCAATACCCGCTTTAGCAGCAGAATAGTTCGCTTGGCCTGGGTTTGCAAAATGAGCTACAACAGAACTGATATTAATAATTCGTCCAAAACGTGCTTTCGTCATACCTTTAAGCACACGTTTAGATAAACGATAAACTGCTTTAAGGTGAATATTGAGAATATCATCCCAATCATCTTCAGACATACGAAGCAACAAATTGTCTTTGGTAATACCTGCATTGTTAACTAGAACAAGCACAGGACCATAGTTCTGTTCAATATGAGATACAACGGCTTCAATCTCATCGAGATTACGCACATCGAGAGCCAAGCCTGCACCGTTTTCACCAAAGCTATCAGTTAGCTTTTGTGCACCAGATTCAGAAGTCGCAGTACCTACAACAAAATAACCGTCTTGAATAAGTTGCTGGGCAATTGCAGCGCCAATGCCCCGACTCGCGCCCGTTACTAATGCAACTTTGCGTTCTTGTGTCATGCAATTTTTCCTTCTGCCACTAAAACAGCATTTAGGGCATCTTCCATTTTGCTCTTACTATCAATAGAAAAAGCTTTTTCAATATTTGGTAAACGCTTTGCGAGATTACTCAATACTGTACCGGGGCCACATTCAACAATGTACTGAATACCTTGGTCCTGTAGGGACTGCATGGTACGTGTCCATTGTACAGACTGGTACAATTGTGCTGTTAAAGCCTGACGTAATTGAGCAACATCGGTAGCAATTCCCGCGTTGACATTTTGTATTACAGGAATGGTAGGTAGCTCAATGGCAGTTTGTTCCAAAGCTTCTGCAAATTTTTCTGCGGCAGGCTTCATTAACGAACAATGCGAAGGTACAGAAACAGGTAAAGCAATTGCTTTAGCAGATTGTTCTTTTGCCAACGCCATAACTTGTTGTACAGAGGCAGTACTACCTGCAATCACAACCTGACCTTGTGAATTATAGTTTGCAGCTTCAACTGAACCTTGACCAGACGCAGATACGGTCTGACATAACTCAACTACTTTATCATCGGCTAAACCAAGAATTGCAGCCATCGCACCTTCCCCTTGAGGAACAGCGCTTTGCATGAGTTTTCCACGCAAATTAACTAATTTAACTGCATCTGCCAAATTCATTGAACCTGCTGCAACTAAAGCGCTGTACTCACCTAGAGAGTGCCCTGCAAGGTATTTAGGTGCTAAACCACCTAAATCTAACCATACACGCCATAAAGCGATGCTGGCAGTTAATAATACAGGTTGGGTGTTTTGTGTTTGGTCTAGCCCTTCACCACTTTGTGCAATGTGCCAAAGATCAAATCCTAGCGCGTCTGAAGCTTCAGCAAAAGTTTGCCCAACTCCACTAAACTGTTCTGCGAGTTCAGCGAGCATACCAACTTTTTGTGAACCTTGACCAGGAAACACAAATGCAGTTTTTGTGGCTAAAGCTACTTGTTCAAGACGTTTAGCAGACATAAGAAATCCTTTTTGGGTTTTCACTCATTTCTCTGGACCGGAAATTTAACATTTAATTTGTATATTTATAATTGCGAAAAACAACAAAAAAAGGGAGCTTTCGCTCCCATTTTTTCTATACTTAAGCATCACGCTTAATGCATATCATGCAATTATTCAGCATCAGCTGCTTTAGCGAATAATTGACGACCACGGTAGAAACCGTCTTTAGTCACGTGGTGACGACGATGAGTTTCACCAGTTGCTTGGTCTACTGTTAATGCATTCTCGGTTAAAGCGTCATGTGAACGGCGCATGTCACGGCGAGAGCGACTTTTACGGTTTTGCTGAACGGCCATGATGGCTCCTTACAAAGATCGAAAAAATGGATCAGAACAAATTCAGTTGTCTTATCCCATAATCATAACACAAATTATGAGTTAAGTTTACCCTTCAAACCTGCCAAAACATCAAACGGATTATCCCGTTTCTCTTCGACAACGTTCTGAATGGTAGGTTGATGTTTATGTTCACAAGCATCATGCTTGGGAGATAAAGGCATCAACAATAACAGTTCATCTTCTAGTAATGCGAGTAAGTTAATCGAAGCGGGTGTATCAAAATCACCTTTTGTCGAAGACTCACTTTCACCTAAAACGATGAAATCAGCATCCTCATCCAAGCGCTCTATCAGTGACTCATCATCTACAAGTGCAATATGAAAGTCAGAAACAATTGGCATTTCAACAGATTCCAAACAACGTTGGCACTCCATCGGAACTTTTGTTTCCATATGACCATCTAACCACACAATGCGATGATAGGCATCCATTGATAGCTTACAGTCTATGTTGATCAATTGGTTATCAATTGATCCAACAGCTTCACGAGCAATACGAGTAAGACGAGACAATGGCAGTTGACCTGACCATGTAAAGCCTTGCTCAGCCCATTTAAACGGCTCAATCTGTGCCGGAAAGGTATTTGCTGACATAATTAAGGCGGCAATTCTACAAATTCATCGGTACTCTGTCAAAGATTAAGATACAATTTTGTACTTCTTTAGACAGAACTCGGGGTAAATTAAGCAATGCACCTGTTGCAGCCGCAACCTGAAGTTAACACTTCATTACTCGTTTGCACCCATTCAACTCACCAGAACACTTTTTTACCTGACATGGTGCAACTCTCACCATGGCCAAGCTCAAAATTAGAGTCTGAGCAAGTTGATTGGCTTATTTTACACTTTAATCACTGGTTTTCCCACCATAATGTGACATTAGTTCGTGGAGAATTTGAACCAGAATATTTCCCAGCAAACGAACATGAGCCAGCTAAAATTCAATTTGCCCATGGTTTTTTCAATAGTGCCCTGCATGAAATTAGCCATTGGACAATTGCAGGCGCAAAACGTCGCCTGTTGCCTGATTTAGGGTATTGGTACGCACCAGATGGTCGAACTAAAGAACAGCAAGATTTATTTGAACAAGTAGAAATCAAGCCTCAGGCTATTGAATGGTTATTTTCCCAGTCTTTTGGCAGAAAGTTTAGAGTCTCGCTAGATAACCTTACAGGTGACGGTGGAGACGGCAAAAAATTTAAAGATAATGTTTATGCCCAAGTACAACGCTACTTTTCTGGTGAAGCTAAATTACCTGTTGATGCGGCGCGATTCATTGAATGTATTTGCCAATGTACTCGATCAGGTACAGCATTACAATTAAATGAATTTAAACGTGAACTCCTTGATTAAATGACAAAAAAACTACGCAATTTACTTGCTTCAAGAGTTTGAAAAGTCTAATACTATTTTTAATATTGGCGCGTTGGAGTCTCTAAAATATGCTGCATTTACATGTACATCCTGAAAATCCACAGCAACGCCTCATTGACCAAGCGGTTGAGCGTATTCGTGCCGGTGATGTTGTGGTCTATCCGACCGATGCTGCCTATGCAATCGGATGCCAAATTGGTAATAAAAATGCGATGGAACGTATTGCCCAAATTCGTGATTTAGGTCCTAAACATCAATATGCGATTATGTGCTGCGATTTATCAGATATCGCCACTTATGCAAAAGTTGATAATGCGACTTACCGTTTATTAAAAGCAAATACGCCTGCTATCACTACTTTCATTTTACCTGCAACGAGCGAAGTTCCACGTAGGTTAATGCACCCTAAAAAGAAAACAATTGGTTTACGTATTCCAAGCAACCCAATTTGTCAGGCTTTATTAAAAGAACTTGGTGAACCTTTACTGACAAGTACATTGATTTTACCAGGTCAAGAAGATCCACTTGATGATCCTTACGATATTGAAAATCAACTAGCAAAACGTATTGATGTCTTTATTGATGGTGGTTTCGGTACGTTAACAACAACTAGTATTGTTGATTTATCGGGTGAGCATCCTGAAGTGATCCGTCATGGTGCAGGAGATGTAAGTGCTTTTGAATAGGCACTTACTTTTCAATTTTTTTACCAACAGTTTAAAAAAAAGCATTATCAAGAAAAAAAATACTCTTTATTTAGTTTGGATTTTTTTTACACTTTAGTCGTTAAGTAATTTATTAAAAGTCTTAATTCCTTTAGAATGTTTTTCACTATCTGCTGTTCTTCTAATACAGCTCTTATTGACTTGAAAAACAAGTCTCATGCTTTTGAAAATTCGCGTGGCTTATAATCGTAATGAATCAATCACTTCATCAATCCATGGAAGACGTTCCACACATCCGTGTTTTAGATGAGTGGCACGACACGATTCCTGAAGATCTGTACATTCCTCCTGCTGCATTTGAGATTTTGCTCGAACAGTTTGAAGGACCACTCGACTTTTTAATTTATCTGATTCAGAAAAACGGTTTTGATTTAGTTCAACTCGACATTGCCCCTATTGCGACTCAATATTTAGCTTACATGGATAGCATGAAGTCTTTAAATATTGAGCTGACTGCTGACTACATGGTCATGGCTGCTTTATTGGCTGATTTGAAATCTAGGTTACTCTTACCTAAACCGACTGTTATTAGTATTGAAAAAGATCCTAAACAAGACCTGATTGATCGACTTGAGACTTATTTACGCATCAAGCAAGCAGCTGAACGTTTAGGTCAAATGCCGGTTCTTGATCGTGATACATTTAGTGCCAATGTAAGCTTAGGCCATATCGCACCTGTTTATGAAGGTTATGATGTTTCGGCGTTACATGACGCCTTGTTCTGCGTATTTAACCGCCCTGAACCTGTAACACATACAATTGCACAAGAGCCTGTATTATTAGAAGAACGTATTGCTTATATTGAAGAGAAATTAGAGTCAGGCGACGTGTTAAGTTTCAAAGAATTACTGAATCCGCAACAAGGCCGTATGGGCATGGTTGTAACTTTTATGGCTGTATTAGAGTTAACCCGACAACAAAAGATTAAAATTATTGCCACAGGTGTTGAAGCTCCGTTAGCTATTCAAGGATCTGCGGCATGAGTTTCGAACAAAATAATACCGATTTGTCATTAGCTGACATTCATCATGAAGTTTTATTGCAACTAGAAGCGATTATTTTTGCCAGTGAAGCACCTGTTTCAATTGCCCGTTTAAAAGAAGCATTTAATAATCAATATAACAAACAACAGCTTCGTCAGCTTTTACAACAGCTTGCTTTATTGCAACATGGCCGCTCCATTGAGTTGATTGAAACTGCACAGGGCTTTCGTTTTCAGGTAAGATCCAAATATCGCAATATTATTGCGCAAATTTGGCCAGAGCGACCAACAAAACTGTCGCCATCATTACTAGAAACGTTGGCTGTCATTGCGTATCATCAACCGGTCACACGTGCTGATATTGAACAAATTCGTGGTGTATCTAATAATAGTCAGATTCTCAGAACGCTATTTGACTGGAACTGGATTAAAGAAGCCGGTTTTAGAGATTTACCCGGAAGACCTGCGTTGCTAATTACAACGCCTCAATTTCTGAATGCTTTTGGTCTAGCCTCTTTAGGCCAATTGCCTCCCCTACAGAACGCCAAGGAAGCATTTATGGCTCTCGATGCGAATGCACCGAAATCATAAAGAGGTGGACTGTTGATCATTATGTCTAAGGTTGTGCTGTCATGAGTGAAAAATTGCAAAAAGTATTAGCGCGAATCGGATTAGGTTCCCGTCGCTATATGGAAGAGGTTATTGCCGCAGGACGCGTGAGTGTAAACGGCAGCGTTGCCCAAGTTGGCGAGCGCATTGAACCAGGCGATGAATTACGCATTGATGGCCGTAAAGTTCAGTTTCAAATCGAGGACGAAATTCGTCGTCGTGTACTGATTTATTATAAACCTGAGGGTGAAATCTGTTCACGTAATGACCCTGAAAAACGCCCAACTGTATTTGATCATTTGCCACAAATTGCAAATGACCGCTGGGTAATGGTAGGTCGTTTAGATATTAACAGTACAGGTCTATTACTGTTTACAAATGATGGTGAACTTGCAAACCGCTTAATGCATCCATCTAATGAAATTGAACGTGAATACGCTGTTCGAGTTATGGGTGAAGTCACTCCGAAACTACGTCAAAACATGGTAAACGGTGTAGAGCTTGAAGATGGCCCAGCTAAATTCGAGTCTTTCTCTGAAATTGGTGGCGAAGGTATTAACCGTTGGTACCAAGTGGTAGTAAAAGAAGGCCGTAACCGTGAGGTACGCCGTATTTTTGAATCACAAGGTCTTAAAGTAAGCCGCTTGTTACGTACTCGCTACGGTACCGTGATTTTACCACGTGAATTACGTACTGGTCGTTGGATGGAACTCGACAAATCTGACATCGACAACTTGGCAAAATCTGTTGAGTTAAAGCCACGTCAGGGTACAGGTTTATTTGGTATGGCAAAACGTCGTACTGATCGTATGACTGAAAAACCAATGGCTGCACGTCGTGGTGGTTACTTACGTCAACAGCGCCGTGATGATGAAAAAGAAGCACCAGCTAACTCAGGTAATCAGCGCAAATCGACTGGTTTTAACCGTGGATTTAAAAAGTTCTAAACAAAGCTTTTAGATAAAAAAACCGCTCACATTAGAGCGGTTTTTTTACAGCCTATTTTCAATTAATTCATTTTTGCTAATTCAATCCACTCAGCCTCAGGAAAATGAGTAGCTAAATAATCTTTCAAGTAGTTTGAAGTATCTTTAGAAATTAATGGATCTTTTGATTCATCTTTTAGGTTATAAACCAAAGCTTTTAATTTCAGACCGCGTGACTTAAGTGCCTCAAGACTAAGCAAAGTATGGTTAATACTTCCCAAGCGTCCCGATGTAACCAAAATTACAGGAAACTGATGCTGAGCAATATAATCAATAGTGAGTAAACTAGTGGTTAATGGCACCATTAAGCCCCCTGCACCTTCTAGCAATACAATTTCAAAATGCTCAGCCAATGTTTGAGTCGCATTTTCAATTTTTTGAAAGTCGATTTCTCGGTTATCAAGACGTGTTGCCAAATGAGGCGAAGCTGGATAACTGAATATTTCAGGCATAGTCAGCTTGTCATGATCTTCTTGAAACCAGCCCTGCCCCATAATTTCACGATGTTTCTCGATATCTTCAGAAATATCAGTATTGCCTGTTTGAATGAGTTTTTGGGTAATGACTTTTTTACCCTGTTCAATCCATAATTTTGCTAAAAAACCTGTCGCATAGGTTTTACCAATTTCGGTATCAATCCCACTCACAAAATAGATCTGACCACTCATTTACTTCATTCTCCGGGCAATACAATAAATCGGATGGTAGGTTAGGGAATATCCCTCGGCCTGCTTAAACCGATCATAATCTTGATAAAACTGCTGTAAAGTTTGCTTCGTCCAACGATGCTGCGCCGTTGCTGTTACACCTGTTGCTTTCAAATGATGTAATACAGCTTTAGGCGAATCAAAATAGAGCTGAGCTTCTGACTCGGACAAATGTAAAACTTCAAACCCAGCCTGAGTTAAGGCACTGTTCCAATTTTCCAGAGACCAGTAACTTAAACCTTGTCCGGTTAGTTCTTTAATTTCAATTAAGTTCTTAGCTCCAAATGTTGAAAAGCATAACCAGCCACTGTCATTTAAAGCCTCATTACAACGCTTAAGCAAACGTGGTAAATCTTGCATCCATTGCAAAGCAGAACCTGAAATAATCATATCGAGTTGCTGAGGAAGCTCTAACGTTTCAACATCTCCAATTAACCATTTCAAATGTTTTTGATGGTTAAAGTGCTGCTGCACCTGTGCATACAGATCATTCAAAATTAAATCTTCAATTTGAAAAGATTCAACAAGCAAACGCGTTAAATTGCCCGAACCACAGCCAATTTCAAAAACACGTGACATCGTGCTTGGGCAAAATTGTTCCAATAAGCCCATTAAATTTTGGCAAATTTGTTTTTGAACAATCGCATGCTCTGAATAACTTTGTCCTGCTTTAGCAAACCGCTCAGCAACTAAGTTTTTATTCACACTCACAGGAAACTCACCAGTGCTTCAAGTTCTTGTTGCTCAACCATTGAAGTTAAAGAAATACGTAAACGTGAACTATTTTGAGGAACTGTAGGTGGTCGAACAGGCATGGCATAAAAACCATTTTCTTGAACCTGTTTTGCTTTTTCGATTGCAGCCTGACTGTCCCCTACAATAATTGGAATGATATGGCTGGTCGATGGACTGATATAACCTTTTTCTACCACGGCGTTTTGAAGATATTGGCTAATTTTTTTTAAGTGTTCACGCTGAGTTTGGGCCTGTAACACTTTTTGAAAAACAAAGTTTGCCCATGCCATAACAATCGGCGGTTGAGCCGTACTAAAAATAAGTGGGCGCATTTTATTAATGAGATAATCTTTAATAATAGGGTGGCAAATAATGTAACCACCGACTGCTGCTAATGCTTTACCTAATGTACCCACTAGAAAATCAATTTCCTGAATCACATTATATTGTTCAGCACACCCCAAACCTTGTTGACCACGCACCCCTATTGAATGTGCTTCATCGACATACAGCATGGTTTTAGCAAAACGTTTTTTAAGCTGAACTAATGCTGTTAAATCCGTTTCATCACCGTCCATACTAAAAATACTTTCTGTCACCACAATGATTCGTTCAATCTTGTCATCATCATGATACTTTTGTAGAAGTTGCTCTAAATGCTGTAAATCATTATGTCGATAACGCACATACTGCGCACCAGATAAACGGATCCCGTCAATCATGCTGGCATGAACCAATTTATCTGCCAAAATTAAAGTTTTTCCATCAGCGAGTGCAGGCAGAATACCAATATTCATGTGATAGCCACTATTAAATAGTAAAGCCGACCGACCACCAAATGCTAAGCTTAGGCTATTTTCCAACTGTTCATATTCTTCAAAGTTACCCGTTAATAAACGTGATGATGAAGAACTAAAATAGCTCCGTTCTAATGGAAAGCTATCTAAAAATTCTTGACGAAGGCTTATATCAGCAGCTAATCCAAGATAATCATTTGAAGCTAAGTTGAGCATCGTTTTATTTTGAATCGTAATAAAACGGCCATGCTGCACATTTTGGGTAAATTGTCTGAAGTTACCTTGTTGTTTTAACTCATCTAACTCGGAAGCAAAATGATCAAGCAATGACATCTTAACGCGCTCCCTGCATCGTTTTAACAACCTCAACCAATTGTTCAAGCAAATCGTTTAACTCTTGATGAGTAATGACATAAGGAGGCATCACATACACCAGTTTGCCAAAAGGACGAATCCAGATTCCGCGCTCTACAAATTGTTGCTGTAAGGTCTTCATATCGACATTAAAAGTGAGTTCTACTACACCAATTGCACCGAGCACTCGCACATCCGCAACATAATCAAGCTGATTGAGTGGAGTTAAATATTGACTCAGCTGTTGCTCAATTCGCTTAATATTAGCTTGCCAATCTTGTTCAATTAATAACTTGGTACTTTTTAAAGCAACCGCGCAAGCAAGAGGATTGGCCATAAAGGTTGGGCCATGCATAAAGACGCCAGCTTCGCCACGACTGATGGTTTCTGCTACATGCTTTGTCGTTAAGGTTGCAGATAAAGTCATATAACCACCTGTTAAACCTTTGCCTATACACATAATGTCAGGTTCAACTTGAGCATGTTCCCAAGCAAAAAGCTTTCCTGTACGGCCAAAACCTGTAGCAATTTCATCGAAAATTAATAACAGATTATATTGTTCACAAAGTGCCTTGGCCTTGCGTAAATATTCAGGATGATAAAACCGCATCCCCCCTGCACCTTGTACAATTGGCTCAATAATCAGTGCCGCAAGGTGTTCATGGTGTTGCTGAATAGCTTGTTCTAGCTCGGCAATATCTTCTGGATTCCATTCTTGATGGAATTTGGTTTTTGGTGCCGCCACAAAAAAACGGTTGGGTAAACTTGTACCAAAAATCTGATGCATGCCGGTTACTGGATCACAGACAGACATCGCATTCCATGTATCACCGTGATAACCAGAACGTGTTGTAATAAAATTTGTTTTTTGTGGTTGGCCTTGTGCTGTCCAGAACTGCACAGCCATTTTCAGAGCAACCTCAACAGCAACCGAACCTGAATCAGCATAGAAAATTTTATCGAGGCTTGGCGGTGTAATTTTTAAAAGAATTTTTCCAAGCTCAATAGCAGGATCATGAGTGAACCCACCAAACATGATATGAGACATGTTTGGTAATTGATCTGTCACGGCTTGGTTGAGTTCAGGATGGTTATAACCGTGGATTGCACACCACCAAGATGACATGCCATCAATTAAAGTTCTGCCATCATCGAGTTCAATGGTGGCACCATAAGCACGCTTAACTTTAAATGTTGGTAAAGGTTGGGTCATTGAAGTATATGGATGCCAAATATGTTCCAAATCAAAATTATCGGTCATCCTCTATACCCTTTTACAGCAATCAAATCTTTCATTTAACACATGTTAAACCTGTTAGGAATGAAAGAAAATTGCGAGATCAACCAAAGCTTATGAACTTTGCTGATGAATTGTTAAAAATTGGCAGATTTCTTCAATTGTTCTTTCTACCTGTAAGTAGGGAAAAGCATGTGTAGCATCTTTTAATAGCTTATATGTCATGTTTCCTGTCGCGATATCCTTAAAATTTTCCATAATCTTGCAAGGAACAACATTATCTTGCTCAGCAAACAGATGAAGCTGTAGACCCGGATAGTTTTTCAAGTTATTTACCAAATTTAGCTGCTCAAGCATTTGTAAACCATCTTCTAATTGTTCGCTTGAAGGCGGATTCGCTATTTTTTGTACGCTTATCCAATCTTGTTTAGCCTGAGATGAACCAAGCGTAATTAAATAATAAAAACGTTTTAAGGTGGCTTGCGGGTTTTGTAAAAAGGATGCTTTAAATTGACTAAACACATCAGTAGGCATGGCGGTTTGCCAAGTAGCATGAGCAACAAAACAAGGATTTGAAGCAAGCGTAATTAACGTTTTAGTTTGGCCTGTTTGTATATAGAAAAAGTCAACCAGTTGAGTTGCTAATTGTCCGCCTAAGGACCAGCCTATTACGACATCTACATCAGCCATCAAATCAAGCTGCGCCTGAAAATCACTTTCTAAAACATTAAAAATATTAATGAGTTGAGTCTTAAAACCCTCTTTTTCTAAATACAATTTGAGAGATTGCAAAGGCTCTGTTCCTACTCCCCAACCTGTAATCAATAAAATTTTATTTTGTAACTTCATATGCCTGTCCAAAGCTGATTTTATGAAGATTATATATGAGTATCAATTTAAAATACCCTTTAAAATCAACATAAAAATTAGATTATAAAAGGTAAAATTAGCTATTTATAGACATTCAATATTTTGAAATATATTGATAAGCAAGTACTCAAATATTTATATGAAATATACAAAAATTTAATTATCTAAACATTGAAGCAAATCAAAAAACAACATACTCCACACTTCGCCTATAAATCCAGTATGCAATGTAATTAATGTTAATACTTATGTTTTTTTATTAAAAAAAATGACTCATCAATTCATTTTAATGTTAGAAGATTAATTATTGATCAAAAAATATTGGGCAGGCTAATATGCAAAGTCAAAGTATAATATCTGATGGGAGAGAAAAAAATACATATTTCGTTACACCTAATGATATTATAGATCTCTTACCTTCAAATAAAAATTACTGTTTATTTCTGGATATTGATGGAACTCTTGCTCCATTTCAAATAAATCCTGAGCAGAGTTTTATACCCGAAACAACATTAGAAATTATAAAAAAAATTATTGAATTAAATATCCCCGTTATTGCGATTACAGGGCGTGATGTTAAGACAGCCAGCAAACTGCTTCAGTCTATTGAAATGCCTATTGCTGGCTTACATGGTTTAGACATCCACTTAAGTTCGGATCATTATATTCGACCTGATTTAAGTCATATTAATTTTAAAAAATTAAAACAAGACATTATAAATTCTTGTGAAAAATATCCTGAATTATTAATTGAGGATAAAGGATATTCTATTGCCTTACATTATCGAAAAAAGCCAGAACTAGAAAATAATGCAATTTATATTATGCAGCAGATCAATTATTTTTATCCTCAATTAAAATTAAATAGAGGAAAATTTGTAGTTGAATTAGTTCCTAAGCAAGCAGATAAAGGCCAAGCAATTCAAACCATATTAGATCATCTTGATTTACCGTTAGTTCATCCAATTTTTATAGGTGATGATTTAACAGATGAATCCGGTTTTATTTGTATTAATCAACAGTTTGGCACATCAATTAAAGTGGGTTCTGGTAAAACAGAAGCCCAATATAGATTAAAAGATATTAATAGTGTTTCTAATTTTCTTTTTTTCTTACTAGAAAATATAAAAAACTTATATGTCAAAAATAGTCAAAATCAGAATGGAGAACAAATATGTCTAAATTAATCGTGTTATCAAATCGAATAAGTATGCCATCAGGTCAAGCTTCTGCTGGCGGCCTTGCAGTAGCCGTACAAGATGCGTTGAATGACAGTAACGGCATTTGGTTGGGTTGGAATGGGCAGCAAATTACCAATACTGAAGCACCTGAATTCGATGAGGCATATTCTCATGGAATTGACTACATTACCTGCCCTCTTACGCATCAACAATATGCACAGTACTACTGTGGCTTTGCCAATAAGGTGTTATGGCCTGCTATGCATGATCGAGATGATCTGATTGAATACAATGAAGAAGAATATAAAACCTATCAGCGAGTGAATCAGTTATTTGCTGAAAAATTAAAACAGATTGCTCAGCCGGATGATGTTATTTGGGTTCATGATTATCATTTCTTTAGCGTGGCTCGCCATTGCCGAGAATTAGGCATGCAAAATAAAATCGGTTTCTTTTTGCATATCCCTTTTGCAAGTTTAAATATCTGGCGCAAAATTCCTGTGGCTTTACCACTCGTTCAAGACCTGTGCCAATATGATGTGATTGGCTTACAGACACAAACTGATCAAAACACCTGTATGCAAACCTGCATGGGCTTACTCGAAGCTCAAAAAATTCTAAGCGATAGAATTAGCTATAAAAAACGTCAAGTACTGATTAAGTCCTATCCTATTGGCGTTCAGCCAGAGCTTATTCAACATCAGGCACAACAGGCGTTCCACACCCCATACGTATTTAATTTTGAAGATATACCGCGCCAAAAAACCATTATTGGGGTTGATCGGATTGATTATTCAAAAGGCTTAATTGAACGTCTTAACGCTTTTGGAACTTTTCTGGAAACTAACCCTGAATATCATGGGCTTGTACGTCATCTTCAAATTGCCACACCTTCGCGTACAGATATTCCCGCTTATCAACGTTTATATCAACGCTTTAAGACTAAATTAGAACTCATTAATGAAGAGTTTGCCCATGAAGACTGGCGACCAATTGATTGTTGCTATGACACAGTTCAACATGACAGTTTAATGCATATTTATCGTCGTTCTGACATTTGTTGGATTAGTTCATTACGCGATGGTATGAACTTGGTGGCGAAAGAATATATTGCAGCTCAAGATCCAGAGAATCCAGGTGTACTGATTTTATCTAAATATGCAGGTGCTGCTGAACAGATGACTCAAGCCTTGATTGTTGATCCACGAGATAGAGCAGCGATGATGGATACGTTAAAAAATGCTTTAGAAATGTCTAAAGCTGAACGAATCAATCGTTATGAACAGCTAATTGAAGGATTAGCAGCCAGTGATCTTACCGATTGGCGTAACACCTTCTTAAAGGATCTAGAAAATGCTCCGACTTTCACGAAGTCTAAACTGACGTTACCAGAGAAGTATCAGCCAACTTATCCAGTCTAAAAAACATTTATTAATAGAACATCGAGAAGTCTTTTCTCGATGTTCTTGAGGTTGGCAAGCTGACCGTAATTTATTTTACCTTCACTACAGTAAAGCGATTAAGCACAGCAATTAGAATAAGTAAAACTGCTACACCTGAAAGCACAGTCGTTAAGCCGGTCCATTGTCCAATTAGACCAATTAAAGGAGGACCACTTAATGAACCTGTATAGGCAATTGTTGATACTAAAGAAAGTGCTGCTGCTTTAGGCATATCGTTTTGTCGTCCTACACGAGAAAACATCACCGGAACAATATTGGAACAACCTAAACCTAAAAGTGCATAACCCAATACTACGACTTGCCAGATTGGTGCCATCACAATAGTGAGCATGCCAAGTGCTGCAATCATTGCACTATAAGTTACGATACTTTTCTCACCCCATTGTTTAAGCAAGATATGTCCTGTAAAACGGCCAGTAGTCATACTCAAAGCAAAAAAGGTATAAGCCAAACCTGCAAAAGCAGGATTAAGATGATATTTACTCGTTAAATAAATTCCACCCCAATCCATTGCCGCACCTTCAGATAAAAAGGCAATAAAACACATCATACCAATAAGAATGATAATGCCATTTGGTCGAGAACGTTTTTTAGGGGTATCGGTTATTTCTGATTCATCTTGCTCAAAACTTGTCAAAGCAGATGGGATAGCCACAAAGCTAACCACCAATAAAATCATTACAACAGACAAAGTACTCATGAGCGGAGAAAGGCCAATTGCCAGTAATGCAGTGACTAACATGGCACCTGTTAAACCGCCAAGACTACACATTCCATGAAAACTAGACATGAGCGAGCGCAAGCTGTGTTTTTCAACCACAACTGCCTGCAAATTCATAGTAACACCCAAGCTACCTGCTGCTGAGCCAAAAATGAATAGCGCCACTGCCATTGAGACAATGCTATGCCAGAGCGTTAAGCTTGGTAATAAAACGATTAATAGCATGGTTGCTAAAGCAATTAATGGGCGACATCCCCAGCGCTTAACTAAAGCCCCAGTCGCAGGCATAGCAATCATTGAGCCGATTCCCATACAAAGCAGCAATAAGCCAAAATTTGCATGATTCAGGTTTAAACGTTGCTGTGCATAAGGAATAAGTGGCGCCCAAGCAGATATCGCAAAGCCCAAGCTAAAAAAGCTGAGACGAGTTGCAAGACGTTGTGTGCTTAAGAGAGTAGCTGTATCTAAAACAGCAGATTTGGAAAATAACATATACGCGAAGCTCACCATAAAACCATTGGCGATCCATACCAACCGATTCCCCATAGAAAAACCCCTGCCTTATTAAGTTCCAGGCAAGGGTTTTTGTTGGCGAAATTATATCCAATTCCACAAAAAAAACATGGGGTCTGATACAATTTTTCTGACTTTTTTGTAACCACCAAAGCCTTATAGAGTAAGGCTTTGAATATGTTCAATTTGACAAAATTAACTTTTAATTTATAAGTAGATTTCAAGAAAAAAAGCGAATAAAAAACCCAGCTTAAGCTGGGTTTTTCAAATCATTAAATTTGAGACTGAATATAATTTTGCAGGCCAATCAGTTCAATTAAACGCAATTGTTTTTCAAGCCAATACGTGTGGTCTTCTTCGGTATCTGATAATTGTTGACGTAACATGTCACGACTAATGTAGTCGCCTTTTTCTTCACAAAGTTTAATACCTGTCGCTAATTTTTCACGCACATGGTATTCAAGTGCTAAATCAGCTTTTAAACAAGATACAACGTCTGTACCGACATTGATATCTTCACGGTGCATATTTGGTTTAGCACCTAAAAATAATACACGACGAATGATTGCATCAGCATGAGAAGCTTCTTCTTGCATCTCATGATCGATACGCTCATAAATCTTATTTAGACCCCAATCTTCATACATACGAGAATGGATTAAATATTGATCACGGGCAGCCAACTCTCCGCCAATGAGCATATTTAAATAATCTATGACTTCTGGATTGCCACGCATAATAAATCTCCTATCGTATGAGTCTATTATGGGCAAACTTAAAAATGATTGCAAAATAAAAAATAGTTAAGTTTATGATTTTTATCAAATTAAAATGAGAAACATACGCATTTGCAGTTTAAGTTATTTAAATTTCCTCTGCAAAAAGAAACGCTTGTCCGATTTACAAGCTCAGACAAGCGTTCAAATACGACTTAAACCATCAATTTATAAATTTGTAACTAAAATCAATGGTTCTTATTTCGCTAGTCTTTTAGCTCAAAGTCTGCCCGTAACTTTCCATAAGTGATAAAAAGTCAGTTTCATTCATAACTACAATACCAAGTTTTGCTGCCTTTTCTAATTTTGAGCCAGCTTTTTCACCTGCAACCACACATTTGGTTTTACTAGAAACACTACCACTTACACGCGCACCTAATGCTTGTAGCATTTGAGTCGCCTGATCACGCGTCATTTGCTCTAATGTACCTGTAAGCACCCAGCTCTCACCATTTAACGGTTGGCGTGTTGGAGCTGTTGGCGCATCCCAATGAATACCCGCGGCAATTAAACGATCAAGTACTTCAATGTTATGTGGTGCCAAGAAGAAATCAGCAATCCATTCTGCCGTAATATCACCTACGTCTGGGGTTTTCTTCAAAGCTTCAACATCAGCAGCTTTAAGTGCTTCTAGTGTCTGGAAGGTATTTGCCAACATTCTAGCTGTTGTTTCACCGACCCCACGAATACCTAATGCATAAATAAAACGCGCTAAAGTCGTTTTCTTACTGTTTTCAATCGCATCAATCAAATTTTGTACAGACTTCTCTCCCATTTTTTCAATGCTTAAGAGCTTTTCTCTGTGCTCGTGCAAATGGTAAATATCTGCAACATCTTTGAGTAAATCGAGATGTAATAACGACTCGACCCAACGATCTCCTAAACCTTCAATATCCATCGCTTTACGCGATACGAAGTGACGAATGGCTTCAATACGCTGCGCGGCACAATATAAACCACCAGAACAACGCGCGAGAGCCTCACCTTCAGGCATGACCACAGGTGATGCACATACTGGGCAGTTTTCAGGTAAATGAACAACTTCTGCTTCGGCAGGACGGAACTCTGGCCAAACTTTTTCTACCTTAGGAATAACGTCACCCGTACGGTATACACTTACCGTATCTCCAACGCGCACATCCAGACGGTGAATTTCACCAATATTATGCAAAGTCACGTTAGAAACAGTTACACCCCCCACAAAAACAGGGTTTAAGCGTGCTACAGGGGTTAAAGTACCAGTACGCCCTACTTGCCAATCAATCTGTTCAACCGTGGTGAGCGCAGCTTGCGCAGGGAATTTATAGGCAGTTGCCCAACGCGGCTCACGGCTTAAAAATCCGAGCTGCTGTTGCTGTTTTAGGTCATCGACCTTAACTACCATGCCATCAATTTCAACTTGTAGACTTGGACGCTCTTGCTGAATTTGTTCATAGCGCTGCTGTACTTCTTGAATCGAGTTACACAAGTACTGACGCTCAGCAATTTGGAAACCAAGCTCTGTTAACCATTGCAGACTATCGTGCATGGTTGTTAAGTTATGGTTTGGCTCACACTGCGCAATACCATACGCATAAAATGCTAAAGGTCGGCTAGCAGCAATATTTGGATCAAGCTGTCTTAAACTACCTGCTGCTGCATTACGCGGGTTTGCAAATGTTTTATCGCCTTTTGCTTCTTGGTCAGCATTAAGTTTCTCAAAACCAGATTTCGGCATGAGCACTTCACCACGGACTTCGAGCAAGCGTGGAATTTCGTACTTCTCTGAATGTAAAAATTTAGGCAAGTTACGAATAGTTTTAACATTTTGAGTAATATCTTCGCCCGTTTCACCATCACCACGGGTTACACCACGAATAAGCACCCCATTTTCATACCAGAGTGAAATCGCAAGACCATCAAGTTTTAACTCAACTTCATATTGTACTTTTTGATTTGGTAAGCGTTCTTCTACACGGCGTGCAAATGCAAATAAATCTTCTTGGTTAAATACATTACCAAGAGAAAGCATTGGCACCACATGAGTCACACTCTCAAATTTTGAAAGCGCTTGCCCGCCTACTTTGGTCGTTGGTGAATCTGATTGAACAAGGTCAGGATATTGCTCTTCTAAAGCTTTTAACTGATGAAATAAATGATCATATTCACTGTCCGAGATTGTCGGCTGATCCATGACATAGTAGGCATGGTTATGCTTTGCAATCAGTTGAATAAGCTGACGCATCTGTTCGATCACGGAAGTTATTGCCATTATGTTATTCACCATAAAAAAGGGTGGAAATTTCTCCACCCTGAGCTGCGACTAGATAGGTTGCAATTATCGCAACGTATACAAAAAATTTAAACTAGGCTGTTGCCTGTGCCGGACGATAATCAATCACATGATGACGCCAATGTTCTTTTAACTGTGGTGTAAATTCAAGATTATTTTCATCATACACTTTGCCATCAATTTCACGTGCAATCAGGCCTGCAATACTGGTCATCATATCAAACCCTGTCACTGCTTTACTGTTTGGAAGTGCAAGGAAAAATGCTAGGCCTTGAACTTGTTCAGCAGATAAAGTTTCTAGGTCAAAACCAGCTGGACCATTGTCTGTCATACGAAGTACAGAGAACATAAGTGCACTTGGTTCATCGGTATTTTCATAACGATGGAAACAAGACATTTCACCGTAACGTAGGCCATATTTTAAAAGTACTTTTAGCGCTTTATCACCAGATAACGCACGGCGCGGATTTGGATAAACATTGAGTGCAATAATTTGCTCAGCGACCGCTAATGCACTTTCGTCGTCATAACGCTGTTGTTCATGCAAATGTACATCCAGAATATTGCTTTCACCTTCAAACTCAGCAATTTCAGCCGTTTCAATATTTGGATTTAAGCTTAATTCCGGTTCAGTTTTTGCAAGTTCTTCTACAGCTTTTTCTTCTGATGAACTTACAACTTCCGGCTCGGTAGAAACTGGGTCCACTACCTCAACTGAACTACTTTCATTTACCCTCGGGCTAACAGTCTTTTCTTCAGTTTCAACTGCTTCTACTTTTGCTGGAGTATTTTCAACGGGTACTTGTGTCTGGTCTGATTGAGCTTGTGAAGCCTGTTCTACTTCTTTTGTTTCCTTTTCTTTTGGCTGTACTGGCTCGCTTAAAGTTGGTTCTACTCGTTCATTCACAGTTGCTGATGCTACTGCTGCTTCTGACTGATCAAGTTGATCTCGCACATGACGAGGGATAACCGGTTGATTACTTTCAGGATTAATATGTAAATCACTGTCTAGCGAGGGTTCAGCATGGTTTGGCTTTTTTAAAATCATTCTTAAGCCAACTAGCATGATAATAATGGCAACAACGATGCCAATAATCGTATTGATTTCCATTCTATGACTCCGAAACTAACCCGTATTCTTTTGCCTGTTCTAAATTGACAGTGACTAATTTTGATGTACCCGGTTCAGGCATGGTTACACCCAACAAATCAGTTGCCATGGTCATCGCCAGCTTATTATGTGTAATGTAAATGAATTGTACATGTTCAGAAAGCTCTTTTACCAAATTACAATATCTCTGTACATTCGCATCGTCGAGTGGTGCATCCACTTCATCGAGTACACAAAACGGGGCCGGATTTAACCTAAAAATAGCAAATACTAATGCTAACGCCGTTAACGCTTTTTCTCCACCTGAAAGTAAAGCGAGAGAACTATTTTTCTTCCCAGGTGGTCTTGCCATAAGCTTAACCCCAGACTGCCAGTCATCCTCAAGACTTAAACTCGCTTCACCACCATTAAAAACTTTTGGAAACAGGTTTTGCAACTCTTGATTAATCTGATCAAAAGTCGTCATAAACAGCTTACGGGTTTCTTGGTCAATGCTTTTCATCGCGTCTTTGAGTTGAGTGACGGTATTTTCCAAATCTTGAATTTGGTGGCTCAACTCATCAAAACGCTGTGAAACCTCTTCAAACTCTTGTGAGGCCGCCAAGTTAACTGCACCGATTTTTTCAAACTGCTTTTGTATCTTTTCCAGTTTTTGCTGGTGCTCGGTTAAATCTATTTTTAAGCCCGTTTGAATTTCAGCATTTAGCTCTTTAAGCTGTTCTTGATAATGCTCACGGTCAGATTTAGCTGCTTGCCATGCTAACCGTTTCGCTTCAAGTTGTTCTCTGAGTTGCTCATCTTTTTGCTGATATTGATGACGCTGGTCCGTCAGAGTTTGTTGTTTTTCCTGCACACTATTGAGTTCAAGCTGCCATTCATTCCAGTTCTTTTGCAACTTTTCAGTTTGAGCAAATTGTTGTTGAAACTCCGACTCTAGGTTTGGTAACTCTAACTGAATAGGGTCAACAAACTTTTTCGCTTGCTCCATTTGTGCATTAATTTGTTGATATTGGCTCTGTAAGAACGAAATATCTTTCTCAAGCAACTCGATCTGTTGTGTCGTTTGAGTACTGTTCCGACGTAAAATCTCGCGTTCTTGCTGCTGATGCTGTAGAGCTTGTTGCTGTTCTTCAAGCTGCTCTGTTAACTCTTCTACCCGAAATTGCAGAGTTTTATAATCAGGTAAAATAGTTTCAAGTTTGATTGCCAATGCATGCAAATCAATTTCCAGATCATCTTTTTGCATCGCATCTTCTTCCAGCTGCGTGTCTAGCTGCGCTAGCTGATCTTTCAATTGCTGTTTTTGCAGTAAAAATGCTTGAGCTGCGGTTTGTTGCTTTGCAATTTGGACATCAAGCTGTTGCAAGTCTTTTTGTTTTTGTTTAATAACTTGTTGTTTCTGCTGTAAGTCAGCTTGTAACTGTCCCAACTCATCTTTTTGCTGAACTACAATTTGATCTAATGCATGTAGTTCAGGTTGCTGCTTTTCAAGCGCCTGTTCAATTTCATCTAGACGAATACGATGGCTCAACATACCTTGCGCACTTTGACTTTCGTCATCGTACATAAGAGCAATCACCCAATCTTCACCCACATGATAACCATCTAAGGTCAAAATAGATTGACCATGTTGTAGGTGCTTTTGCTCATTTAAAGCATGAGATAAATCTTGTGCAATCGCCACATTGGAAAATATTGAGAGTTGTGGTGATGCAATCCATTCGTTCAAACACGCCAAGTTTTCTTTAAACTTGCTTGTTTGTGCTGAAGGTTTTAACTGGCGAGCAATTCCTTCCTGAAAGGCTTTTTCAGTTTCAACAATATGTGCCTGCAACCATTTTGCTAAAAACTTTTCAACAATCTGCGCATGGGGCTTGCCTTGCTCTGTTAACTCTAGTGCTTGCATTAAACGTAACGCATCTTGGTTTTGCTTTGGACTTTGCTTTGCAACGAGCTGACTTAAATTTTTCTGCTCGGATAATAAAACCTGTATTTCTGTTTTTAGAGCTTGCTGATTATTTTTACTTGCCTGATGCGCTTGCTGAGACTGTTCAATCTGTTGCACACACTTTTCAATTTCAGCTTCTAGCACCGAGATTTGATTACGTAACTGCTGCTGTAGTTGTTCAAACTCGCCTTGTTCATCTTCGTGAACATGCGATTGAATCTGGCTTGCCTGATGTTGCAGCGTTTCTTTTTGCTGCTCAATGCGCTGAACATTTTTGCCTAGCTGTTCAATTTGCGCAGACATTTGCATTTTTTGCTGCTGTTGTTTTTCAACCTGAGCTTTTACTTGTTCAAACTGTTGCTGTGCTTGACGCTGCTGTGCTTGTAAACCAGCAAAGTTTTGTTCTGCTTCGGCTGCGGTATGTTCAACCGTTGTTAAAGCTTCAGTTTGTTCTTCTAGCTGATTATTCAGTGTTTCAAGCTGTAGTTCGGAAAGTTGTAAACGCTCTTTCGTCTGAGCTTTTTGCTGTTCTAATTGAACCAGTGTTGTACTATTTTGCTGAAATAAACTCTGTTTTTGTTCTAGAGTCATTTTAAGTTCAGACAGTTTCTTTTCAGCTTGTTGCCACTCTTGTTGTAATGGTGAAGATTGCTGAATGAGTCGCTGAAACAATGCACTGGTAGATTCTAAATCATGTTCAATTGTACTTAACTCAGAACGCACCAACTTAAAAGTTTCGCCCAGTTCATTCATTTGAACGGTATATTCTTCTTGTAGGCGTACACTTTTATCTGCCTGAAAAGACAAAATTTCAATTTTTAGAGTACGAATCTGGCCTTCTAAGGTTTTATATTGAACCGCTGCTTCTGACTGACGTTTTAGCGTTTTAAGCTGAGATTTTAATTCAAGCGCAATATCTTCTAAACGTGAAAGGTTCTGCTCGGTATGTTCAAGATGCTGCAGAGTTTCACGGCGACGCGCCTGATAACGAGAGACACCTGCTGCTTCTTCAATAAAAATACGCATTTCTTCAGGCTTGGCATCAACCAAACGGTTAATCATGCCTTGCTCAATCACTGCGTAAGAGCGCGGCCCTAAACCAGTTCCCAAGAAAATGTCAGTAATATCACGACGGCGGCATCGCGTACCATTTAAAAAATATTCCGACTTACCTTCACGAGTGACCTGACGGCGAACAGCGAGCTCATTATAAGCATTATAAGCTCCGCCCAATTTGCCATAGGTATTGTCAAAACGTAGTTCTACGCTGGCTACACCAACTGGTTTACGCTTGGATGTTCCGGTAAAAATAACATCTTGCATGCTACCACCACGAAGCTGACGGGCATTTGATTCCCCCATCACCCAGCGGATTGCATCAATAACATTGGATTTGCCACAACCATTTGGACCAACCACTGCTGTGCGGTTAGCCTTGAAATTTAAAGTTGTACTATCTGCAAAAGATTTAAAGCCGGAAAGTTTTAAACTGCTTAAACGCATAATGCCCTAACTAGCGGCGTGAGCGTCTTGCCCAAGCCAATTCAATCTGTTTCATTCGTGTCAGCGATTCCAACACAAGGTTACGTAAGTGTCGACAAAAATCTTCCATAAATAAAGCGGCTTGTTGTGATTTTCGGATTAAAATTGCATCAGTCACGAGTTTAAATAATGCAAATGCTTCTTGCAGCTCTCGTTTAGAAGTATTTAGGGTCAAAAAATAACTACGACGTAGTGATGGTAGTAGTTCTTTATAAAACTTCATTAAGTAAGGATTACCTACCATATCTTGCTGTTCAGCCAGATATTGAAAGATACCATCGTAAAATTTTTCGATATCGCCTGCTTTTACATGCTCAAGTAGTTGCTCTAATAATAGCTGTAATTGGTCTGCTTCATGCGCACGCCATGTTTCACTGATGCGTTGTACAATATGCCCTAATAGCATTACGTTTGTGTCAAACAGTGCTTTAACCTGTTGCGCTGACATTTCTGAGACAATTGCACCACGACGCGGAAAAATTTCAATTAAATGCGTACGTTCAAGTAATAATAGCGCCTCACGAACTGACCCCCTACTCACGTCAAGCTCTTTAGCAATACGAAGTTCTTGTATACGTTCGCCTTCGACCAATTCGCCGCTAATAATCTGTTCGCTAATATATTTGACAATTTGCTCAGAAAGACTTTCTGTCTCTTCGAGATTCATAAATCACCCGCTACTTTTTATATGCATTAATCCATGCTTTTCTTTCGCATCCTTGTTTTTAACTGATCCCATCCATTAAAAACTATGTCATTGTCTGACAATTTTATTGCATTTTAAGCCAACCCACGCGAAATCCATACTGGAATCGGATGAAAAAGTTATCTTTAATCTTTTTAAATGCTCAAATAAAAAAAGCTTAAACCAAACAGTCTAAGCTTTTCTTTTGCAAAATTTTCTAAATAAAAATAGCTTTAATGCGTAAAACCTTTATAAATAAAGTAACTGCCTACCACCACTAACAAACAAGCAAAGCATTTTTTGAGCATTTGTGGTGACAATGCATGAGCAACCTTGGCTCCAAATTTGGCCGTAATAAAACTCATGACACTAATACCAATAAACGCATAGATGTGCACATAACCAATCGTGTTGGGTACAGAGATGTGTTCTTTAGCACCGAACCACATAAAACCAATTGCACCCGCTACAGCAATAGGTAAACCACAAGCGGCAGAAGTCGCGACTGCTTTTTGCATGACTACACCATGACGGTTTAAATACGGAACGGTTAAGCTACCGCCCCCAATGCCAAAAATTGCAGAGGCAATACCAATACCACCACCCGCCATAAATTGCATAGGTGTCGAAGGAAGCTGACGTGTTGGGTCAACGACTACATTTGCGCCTTTAAACATGCGATAGGCCATCACAACTGCAAAGACACCAATAAGAAGCTGTAAATGTTGACCCGACATGAGATCGGCAATGCCTGCCCCTAAGAATGAACCAATCACTAGCCCCGGTGCTAAATTACGAAAAACAGGCCAGAGAACTGCTCCTTTTTTATGATGAGCCGAAACAGAACTAAATGACGTCACAATAATGGTTGCAAGCGATGTTCCAACTGCAATATGCATGATTACAGTTGGGTCATAGTGCAACTGAGTAAACACGACATAGAGGATTGGTACAATAATTAGTCCACCACCAACCCCAAACAATCCGGCAGTAAAACCAGCAATTGCGCCAATGAGTAAATATATGATTAACTCCATAAATGTTTTACCACTCTGCTCATATTCAACATGGATTTAGAGACTCGCCAACTACAACAACTTTTAAGCGCAAAAAACCAGCTTCCAGAAGTGGTTTTATTAAAAGCAACCACAACTTCGACCAATGATGATATTCGTGAAATTGCCCAAAAAGGCATCACAACAGGCTTGGTTTGCAGTGCTCAACAAACTCAAGGGCGAGGTCAACATCAACGGCAATGGATTTCACCTGAAGGAAACATTTATTTAAGCACATTGGTGCAAACTCGAACACCCTTAGATGGTCGCTTAGCACTTGAAGTTGCTCTAAATATTCTCCAGATCCCGCAGTTACAAGCTTTGAACTTACAAGTAAAATGGCCCAATGATTTGTATAGTACTCAGGGGAAATGGGGTGGAATATTGGTCGAACCGCTTTCTCAACATCAGGCTATTGTGGGTGTCGGTATTAATTTAAAAACACCTCCAGTGACTGATAGTGATCAACCAATTACGTCTCTAGAGGATTTAGGTTTAGAGCAAATGAGTCGTCTTGAACTCATTTCTGAGCTTTATATTGCAATTCAAAATGCAGCTCGCTGGTTTGATCATGGTTGCTATAACTTGGCAGGACGTTTTAACCATCACGCGGCATGGATTAATCAACTCGTTCAGTTTGAACATAGTCAGGGGTTGGTACACGGCCGTTTTGTTGGGATTTCCAACGAAGGTGCAGTAATTCTTGAAACGCCAGAGCCACAGCAGTTTTATCAAGGTCGCCTAAGACCACAGACCACTCAGTAAATAGGTATTTCCCATGAAAAGTTTATGGCTTGATATCGGAAACACCCGTTTAAAATACTGGATTACTGAAGATCAGCACATTATTGAGCATGCAGCCGAGCTACATTTACAGTCGCCTGCTGATTTATTGCTGGGTCTGATTCAACACTTTAAACATCAAGGTCTACATCGTATTGGGATTTCTTCTGTACTTGATACTGAAAACAATCAACGTATTCAGCAGATTTTAAAATGGCTTGAAATTCCTGTGGTTTTTGCCAAAGTTCACTCGGAATATGCAGGCTTACAATGTGGTTATGAAGTACCAAGCCAACTCGGGATTGACCGTTGGTTGCAAGTGTTAGCTGTAGCTCAAGCAGATGAAAATTATTGTATTATTGGATGTGGAACCGCACTCACGATTGATTTAACCAAGGGTAAACAGCATTTAGGCGGGTATATTTTACCTAATCTTTATTTGCAGCGTGATGCACTGATTCAAAATACCAAAGGTATTAAAATACCTGATTCGGCTTTTGATAATCTAAACCCGGGCAACAACACAGTTGATGCAGTACACCATGGTATTTTGCTAGGCCTGATTAGTACGATTGAAAGTATTATGCAGCAATACCCGAAAAAACTCCTACTTACGGGTGGAGATGCTCCTCTTTTTGCTAAATTTCTACAGAAATATCAACCCACTGTTGAAACAGATCTTTTGCTAAAAGGATTACAGCAATATATTGCTCATTATCCGAAAGACTAAAATATGCAACAAAATAAAAGGCGCTTATAGCGCCTTTTATTTTGTGGTTTTATTTCTTTTGGTCGTTGTTACCAAAGAGTGGTCCCATACCACCGCCACCGCCAAATTGTTTTTGCATATTGCCTAATGAACGCATCATTTTGCTCATACCAGATGGATTCGCAAACTTCTTCATCATTTTAGCCATTTGTGCTTGTTGCTTAATGAGTTTATTCACTTCAGCAACATCCATACCACAACCTGCCGCAATACGTTTTTTACGACTTGGGTTCATCAGGTCTGGATTACGGCGTTCTTTAACAGTCATTGACTGGATAATTGCTTCCATCTTTTTGACTTGTTTTTCAGGGTTCGCTTGCTCAATCGCTTGCTGAATTCCCGCACCGCTCATGCCAGGCAACTTATCTAAGAAGCCCATCATACCGCCCATCTTTTTCATTTGCTCAAATTGCATCAGCATATCTTCAAAGTTGAAGCTACCGCCTTTTTGCAATTTTTTAGCCATTTTTTCGGCTTTTTCTTTGTCGATTTTACGTTCAACTTCCTCGACTAAAGAAAGTACGTCACCCATACCTAAAATACGTTGAGCAACACGGTCCGGATGGAATGGTTCTAAAGCATCAAGCTTTTCACCCATACCTAAGAACTTGATTGGCTTACCTGTAATGGCACGCACAGAAAGTGCCGCACCACCACGCGCATCACCATCAGTTTTAGTAAGAATCACACCTGTAAGAGCCAAAGCATCATTGAATGCTTTGGCTGTATTTGCAGCATCCTGACCTGTCATGGCATCAACCACGAACAAAGTTTCAGTTGGCTTAACTGCTGCGTGCAATTCTTTAATTTCGTCCATCATGTCTTCATCGACATGCAAACGACCTGCCGTATCGACAATCAATACATCAGCAAACTGGATTTTCGCCTGTTCAATTGCACGATTAACGATATCAATTGGCTTTTCAGAAGGATCTGATGGAATAAACCCTGCACCAACTTCATTGGAAACAGTTTCTAACTGTTTGATCGCTGCCGGACGATAAACGTCGGCAGAAACCGTCATTACTTTTTTCTTTTGACGTTCTTTTAAGAAACGTGCCAGCTTTGCTGCTGTGGTTGTTTTACCTGCACCTTGTAAACCGGCAAGCAATACAACAACTGGAGGCTTAGCACTTAAATCCAGTGTTTCATTTGCCTCACCCATCATCTTGGTGAGTTCGTCATAGACAATTTTTACAAATGCCTGGCCTGGAGATAACTGGGTCATCACTTCTTGGCCCAATGCCTCTTCCTTAACTTTCGCGATAAATTCACGAGTTACAGGTAACGCGACATCGGCTTCAAGAAGAGCCATACGTACTTCACGTAAGGTATCTTTAATATTGTCTTCGGTCAGCTGCCCTGAGCCAGTAACATTTCTTAAACTCTGCGTGAGTCGTTCTGTTAAGGTATCAAACATTGCAAAATCCGCTTAAAATGGCTAGTTGCAAAAAAATCTTTCTCGAAATAGAAAATTTATGCATAGAATGCTATAGGATACTTTAGTTCGCAGCGAATTTATATCTTATCTAGATGAATTAATCCTGAAAAAGGTTTGACATGATTAGCCTCCCCTTGGTTTATACAATTTTGGCACTCATCGCATATACCACTTCTTTCTGGTATCTGTTCATACGTTTAATGTCAAAACGTGAACCAAACCCATGGTTATTTGCTCTTGTTACGACCTTGGCACTGCTACTGCACGGTACAGTTTTATGCCATGCCATGCTGACGCCTTTAGGAATTAACTATGATGTTTTTAATTTAGTTTCTTTTACATCATGGCTTATGTTGTTGTTAAGTTTAATTTTTAGTACATTTCGCCCGATTGTGCCTTTAAACTTACTTGGCATTCCTGTCGCTGCAATTGGTCTTATTTTAGGTTTTGCATTTAGTAAATCAAATCAGTTTATCGAGCAGCATTCACTAGGTCTTGATACACATATTATTCTTTCACTTTCTGCCTATGCAGTTTTACTGATGGCAACCATACACGCAATTTTAATATGGTTCCAAAATCGTGAACTCAAAAAGAAACAAAAAAAACGTTTTTGGGTCAATTTACTTCCGCCAATTCAGGCAATGGAATCTTTATTATTTGACTTAATCATTACCGGTTTTATTTTATTAACGATTGCTCTGGCGTTTGGCTTCTTAACAGTTGATAGCTTCTTTGCCCAACATCTCGCTCATAAAACCGTATTTAGTATTATTTCATGGATTATTTATGGATCATTACTCATTGGCCATTACAAACTCGGATGGCGCGGTCAAAAAGCGATTCGTTTTACTCTAATTGGTTTTGCTCTATTAGCGATCGGTTTTATTGGCAGTAAATTTGTACTCGAAATGATATTAGGCCGATAAAACAATTAAAATTTCAGCACTACTAGACAGCGTTATACATATCCCGTATAACGCTGTTTTTGTTTTAATCAGGTGACTCAGACTGTGAAACTCATACTCGCTCCAATGGAAGGTTTAACTGACCCGATCATGCGGGATACACTCACATCTGTTGGTCACTTCGACTGGTGTGTAACCGAGTTTATTCGCGTTACAGACAGCATTTTGCCAGACCATATCTATTATAGTTTTTGTCCTGAGTTAAAGAACGACGGTAAAACAGCCGCAGGTACGCCAGTTCACGTCCAGTTCTTAGGGAACAATCCAGATATGCTGGCAGCAAATGCTGCAAAAGTGGTTGAGCTAGGTGCTCCTGCAATCGACCTTAATTTTGGTTGCCCTGCAAAAACAGTTAATCGACACCGAGGTGGTTCCGTACTTCTTGATGAACCTGACGTGGTACATCTGCTTATTAAAGCAGTCCGCGATGCAGTACCTGCACACATTCCTGTTTCAGCAAAAATGCGTTTGGGTTATCTTGATGAAAACCACACTATGGAAAATGCCCATGCAGTTGAAGATGCTGGTGCAAGCTGGTTAACCGTTCATGCCCGAACAAAAGCAGATGGCTATACACCTCCTGCCTACTGGGAAAAAATTCTACCGATTAAAGAAGCTTTAAAAATTAATGTAATTGCTAACGGCGAAATCTGGACCAATGCCGATGCTAAAGCCTGCCAACAGCAATCTGGTTGTGAAGATTTAATGATTGGTCGTGGTGCTGTGACGACGCCTGATTTAACCCAATGCATTCGTAATAATATGGATGACGCATTATTTACTTGGGAACAACTCGTTGACTTGCAAATCCGTTTTTTAAATGGTCAAGCCAAAACAGAAATTGGAATGGTGGGTCGTTATAAGCAATGGTTAGGCATGATGACTAAAGCCTATCCTCAAGCGAAAGAATTATGGGACCAAGTTAAACGAATTAAAGCTTTAGATGAAATTGTTCAAAAGTTAGAACAAACCAGTTCATCACATCATTAATCACTTAAGATTTATAAAAGAGGATGGCTGTTTATACCCCCTCTTTTTATATTTCAGGTTAAGTAAGTAGTTCTAAAACCCGCTTACTTTCATTTTAAAGTCGGTTACCGAAGCACCCGTAACTCCAAAACTCCCCATAGACCCATTAGGTAAATTATTAAACGTTGTTGGACTTTGTAGGCCTGCATTTCCTAAAGTTACATTGTTAAGCGATGCATCAAATTTACTAGATGCCCCCGTATTGCCAAAAGTAAGTCCAGTCGGATCAACTCCTGCATAGAAACCATCAAGAACAAAACCTGTAGATGGATTTGTCCCTGCAAATTTAAACCCAAATGAAGCACCTGTATAATCGGACACCAGAGTAATTGGGCAACCAGATGCAGCAGAACAAATCGATTGAATTGCTCCACCAAATTTGACCATCACAGACTGAGCAGCATGCCCCAATTGAATGTTTAAACGAGGTTTATTGGTCTGTACAAAGTTAATATCCAAATTTCCAGTAGAGCGAATAAGTTCTTTCACTCCTGTATTTACCGTGGTTCCCGAACTAAAAATTGATTTTGGGGCATAACTGGTCACTGCATAATCAGAGGGGCTAGAAAGCGAAGTATTAGGTGCTAAATAAACTGAAAATGGTAAAAGTTGAATACCGTTTACATCACTTCCCATGGTGATAGCTAAATTTACGAAAGGTTTACCCGCGCCTGCATCGGTATCTATAGCAATATTAAAAGAAGGATTAGTTGAGGCAGCTGCTTTAATAAACTCAATACCGGGAACCGGATTGGCCGCATTTCCAGCAATAACAAGACCAGCTTTACTATTGTAAGCGGTAGAGGCAATACCGTTAGTATCGATGAGTGCGACTTGATTAAATTTAACTTTATCGGCCTGAATACCTAGCGTTAAACCATTTTGACCCGTCGTTGCTGAAAGACTTTGATCATCCAAAGGCTGCATCGCAAAAACACTTGAACTAGTGGCAAGTAATAGCCAGCACCCTATATTTTTATTTTTCATGTCGCTCTAATCCTTAAGAGACAAACGCTTATTATTTGTTCAGACTATCAGAATAAAATGCAACTACAAAACAATTATCCCTATAACCCGACGAATGCAAATCCAATCACATTTAAAATAATTTTTTTATATAAAGTGGTGAGATCACCACTTTATTAGTTAAAAGCACCATTTCTCGGCACAATGCTAAAGCTACTATTTAAACGTCCACCAGTAATTGCAAGTTCACCTAAACGTGCGCCTGCCCCTGTTGAAGGTGGATAGAAGTTAATATCTTTAACGCGTAAAGCACCATCAATATTTTTATCGGGATTAAAATACACTGCGGTATTTACACCCACCTTACCCAAACCACTCGCGCTGTCTTTTCCAACAACTAACGCCGTGTTAAACGCAAGCTTACCAGTCATATTCTCAAAACCAATTGCAGAGCCATCAATTGGGTCACTAATCTGAACTGAGTTTCCAGTTGCTGTAGCAGGCATTGTAAAATCACCTAAAACAGTTAAAGCACTACCATCGGCAATCGAACTATTTGGCACAATCGATAAATTTAAATCGCCGCCTAAGCGTAGTTTTAAGCCAAATAAGACATCATTATTTCTGGCAAAGTTATCGATCGGTGAAGTACAAGATCCTGTTGCTGGACAAGTTTTATATTTAGCTCCCGGTAAATAACCCGCTGCAATTTCGGTAGATAAAGCAAGTAGCATTTCTCTTAAACTAATATTGAGACTGCCATTTTCCAAACCGATAGTGCCATTACCTTTTAGGAACATATCAATATTACGTAAACCCATGTAATAGTCGGTAGGATTACCCGCATTATTGGCGTTTGGAGAACCATCAATTAATAAAATTGAAGTCGTTTTAGTTCCACCTGCATCGCGTCCTGTTGTTCCAACAGCGACACCAAAACCTAAACGCGAAGTTGTTCCCGAAGTACCCACAGCATTTTGAATCGGTTTACCATTAGCATCTTTTGTATAGTAATAAGCACTATTTGCAGGTGCATCTACACCATAAACAGCAGCATTGGCATTTAAATTATAAAAAGGTAACGCCAAGCCCCATTGGTTACTTAAGCCATTGTCTGCAAATTGATTGGCAGCAGCGACATTCGCACTTGTGGTAAAACGGCCACGTCTTGAAAATGCCTGAAACTCGGCTCCACGCATCGCAAGAATTAAACTAAATGGATTAGTCACCGTATCACGATGAATATTATGTTGATAATCGGCAGCGGTTGTTAAAGTACCAGAACCTAAACGAATACTATTTAAGGTTGCGTTATTTGGCATTAATAAGGTTTTTGTATCGGCAAGATTTAAATAAATATTTCCGCTATCAAAGTAACCACGTGTAGCTGAATTCAGTCCAGTTAAATTACCAAACTCGAAACCGTAGGCATTTAAACCTGCCCCACCAATTTCTAAAGTCGTGGCTTTACCATCTGAACCCAGCATTGAATCATTATCTTTGGTGAATTCACCTTTCATACGGAAGGCAATTCCCGTATTACCTAAAATACTATTACTTGAAGTCGTACCCGAAGCCGTATTCGCAGTACCTAGAGTGGTTGTATCTGAAGAACCATCCATACCACGGACTTGTAAATAACTATTTACCATACGTCCGCTTGCGCCCAATCGAATTAAACCTTTTGAATTTTGCGGTGTATTGGTCGCATCCAATCCATAGGGATTAGTTTTATCAACATTGGAGCTGAGCATTACTTCAATGTTCAAACCCGAATTAGTCACTTTGCCATTACTATCAACATAAGTACCTGCTGTTAATCCGGAAGCTGAATCAGCAACGCGATTAAAATCGACATAGCCATAAGTACTATTTGGGGTTTGTCCAACAGCAGCCACATTTGTTCCGGTATTCGTTTGTAAAACTACGCCACGAATAGGATCAATAAACATGACCCCTTTACCCACAAAATTAAAATTAAAGTTCTTTAATATCAGTTGGTTTAGCTGACTACGTGCGTCTAATTGCCCCAAATAAATATTTGCGTTATTTATACCCAGCGTCATATTGGACTGACTATTGGGGCTAAATAAACCATCTTGAGTAGTCAATGCTAAATTTAAAGGAGAAGTTGTTTGTATCGCCATCTGCCCCATTGTTGGTGAACAGGTAGCAGAGCTATTACACACTTTAACGCTATTTACAGTTATAAGGGAGGGACTGCTTTGCATAGAAAAATCAATGCCAGCTTTACCTGTAGTTGTATTACTTCCCACATCTAAACGATAGTTCGTTCCTAAAGCTTGTGTAGAAGCATTACTTTTTTGTATTTTTACACCGCTCGCTTGAGCTCTTAAAACCTGATCAGCACTTGTTGGCGTGCCTGCATGGTCGTCCCAGTAAGCATTATCAATATTAATTTCATTAAACGTAGTTTGAATCGAGATTCCATCTTGACCATTGACTGCGCTCAAATCGGCATCCGTTAAAGCTTCTAAAGCAAAAACTTGTCCACTCACTAACAACATGCTGGCTGCTAATGTATTTAAAATAAACTTTGAGCCGTGACTTTCTTTATTTTTGTTCATCACTTCAGTTCCTTTGAAATCTACATTAACCATTAACAACGGGGATGGCTACCATCACAGCTAAACACCATGACTTTTCCTTGAATTGCCAAATTCCCATTCATCATGAGGCCCATAAAACCTGTTTCACGCCCATAGTCATAAGCAGAAGGTGTTGCCGTTGCAACTTGTTGAGTTGCACTGTTTGCAGTCGCTGCGTAGGTTGGCTTTTTAAAATATGCATAATCATACATATTGGCACTTGAGCCTTGTGCCGTTGTTGAGCTGCTAAAGTTATCTTGCTCAATCGATAAAGCATTAAAACCAAAGTTACGTATTAAAATTGGCTGTGCAGCACTAAAACTCAGTTGAATTGCGGGCTTAATAATTTCTGTATTGGTTTTATCAAGATACTTTAAATCAGCACCATCCAAACCCATTTTTTGAATGTTTAAAGTTCCTTGTACGCCTTTAAACACCAACCAAAGCTTATTACCACTATCACTATTTTCTGCCCAACCACTTGGTTTCGTCGCATCTGCTTGCACAAAACGCTTGTTAATAGCTAAACCAATATGGCAGAACTCTACATTTTCACAAACACCGCCACTGCCATTATCAAATATGCTGTTATTGGTTTGGTTTAAATTAAGCACGAGTGATAAATCGGCACCTGCTTGGCCATTAATCGCCTGTAGTGCATCATTATCTAAGGTTTGTAGCTCCGCATGAGTCGCAGTTGCAACACACAGGGTAAGGAGTAAAGCAGTTATTTTTTTCATTGCATTATCCTCCTCTTATAGACCTTTCGTTGTTAGTTTTAAATGCTGGATAAGCAAACCATCCACCACAGCAGAACCTAAATTGTTTAGTGGACTGATATTCGTTAATGCTGGAGCCTGATTAGCAGTTGGAATAACATAACCTGTGGTGCCGTTACTACTACCAATTAAATCGTTGACGACTGCATTTCGTGAAGTCAGCCATGGAATAGAAGCGTTACTCCAGTCACGGTTTGAAGTAGTTCCATACATTGGAGTTGAACCGGAAGTACTCGTACAACCTAATGCACCAGAACACTTCGCAGCATCGGCTGGTTTTGCTGTTGGATTTGTTATGGCCCAAGTACCTGTACCTTGGTTGTATTCCCATTGATATAAATACCCAACAGCACTATAACCACAATTTGTATTAAACAGACCACAACTATAGGTTTGATTCCATACTTGAGTATTTTGTTGTCTTTGTTTGTAGCGGACTTCAGTCATGGTGGCAGATGTTGTTCCAGACACAGAGTTAGTCAATGACACTAGACTACCAGCAGAGGTTCCGGAAACTTGTGTACCTGCTGAAATTAAACGGCCAAATGAAACGCCTATTGCGCCTTCACTTGTGTCTGCTAGCAAGGTTTTTCCATTATCAGGGCTGTAAACCGTCCCGATTGCAATACTACTGTGTGTTGGGTTAGCACACGAATAAACATTACAAGTTGAACCTTTATAGGTGGCGTCCGCTCCGGTGTAATCCGTATAAATCTGCTTATATATTTCTGGCTTATTTGCAATTCGCGCAATTTCTATACTAAAATTTTTACCATCAGATCCTAAAATAAGTGGTTGATATAAATTACCTAATACTAGGTTAATATTTGGATTGTATAAATATAAACCTTCACTATCGGCAAACTTCGGTGCGATAGCACCAGTTGCGTCTAATGCTGGTGTATATAAATTATTTGATGCATTTGGTGAATCTGAAGTTTCACGAGTACTAAATCTTAAGACTTTACTAGTATCATTAAAATCACTTCGTGTCTTACTTGATGTTTTTGTATCTGTTCTGGTACGGTTTTCTACATAGTAGCGACAGCCACGTGATGTACTAAAGCTTCCTGTACCACTATTACCACAATCTCCACTGCTACTCGTACTTAAAGTTGAATTTGCACCCGCATGTACTGTTTGCCAACCATTATTGGCGCTCGTTGCATAGGTTTGAGTTTGGCTAGTAACATTCTCGTTCACAATACTTGTATTTTTACTATCACCGGTATTTAAGCGGACTAAGCCAGACATGCCTAAAGTATTATTATAAAAAGGACTCATTCCACCCGCAGTAGTTGCGCCGCCTAGCGTTTGGAACATACTAATCTGGCTGCCATTTAAACTAAAGCCATTAAGAACGCCTTGTAAACGCAACCGATTGGCACGACTTGTATCGATACTGGTGCCAATTAATCCATTACTATCGCCATATTGGAATTGTGCTAAAGAACCATCTGCAGTTGCCACAATATTAGGATTTCTTACAAATGCATCAGCCCAAAATCCTAACTTTAAATTATATGCGTCTGCTCCCGCTGCACCATCAATTGTGGGTTGATATAAAGGCGCTTCTAAAGATAGATATGTAACAGGATAAACACCACTATCTGTGGTACTAAAGTTAGGAACATTGTTCGCAGTTTTTACTTTAAATACCCAAGGGTTTGCACCTGTTCCCCAGCTTGAAATGGCTGCTGCTGTTGCTGTATTGGCTAGACGTGAGTTTGCATCACCGTCTGATTTAGAAAGTGCTAAGCCATAAAGAAAAATATCAGCCTTACCTACTGCTTTATCTTCAGGCCCTACAGTGCCATTCCCACTGGTATCAGCAGCGGCAACACTTAAAGGACCCACAGGGACATAGTTAATATAACCAGTATCTTTACTACGATCGGTAATAATTTGATTTACAGATTCATTGGGGCCAGCACCACGAAATACCATAAATGCATTTTGGGGTAATATTGCAATACCTTCGCCCGTCATTTCACTTAAACCGGCATCAGAAAGTTCTTCAAGAGCAAAGCACGATTGACTTAAACAAAGGCCAATTAAGCTTGCTAAAACGGTTTTTTGAAAACTGACCGTATAATTAAGTGTAGTCATCGTGACCTTCCTGTTTTATACGATGCTGTGCACCATATTTCTTTTTCTTTAACAGTCCTTGATGTGAGATAAAATGATTTCCTTTTCCATCTCACAAGGGGCAAACTTTTAAAATTGCCAACCTTTCCACATTTCCATTATGCTGAATATTTACTCAAATGCAAAATTAAATCAGCAAAAATGCATTTTTCCGATGAATGAAAAAATTGTAAAAACACTTAACTCAATCAACAGAATTTTAAAGAACCATAACAGTTAGCTGAGAAATTTTGTTTTTGTAGCACTACATTAGTCAAAGCCATGGAAGCTGGGGTTTTACCAGTCAAGTCCACTGTTCCTACAGGAAGATTTCCTGCAATTAAGCAGTTAGTTGCCAAAGCTCCACAATCTACTGCATGACCTGGACTATTCAAATAAGCACTAACTTGCCCTAAAGCATCAACGATAGTAGAAAGTGCAATATCAACGCTACCTGTTGGGGTAATTTGACCAATATCAATCGGATTTGTAAGCTCTAACCACCATCCTGTTTGTGCTGTAGAGGCAGCCTCTGGCCATAGAATATTCACACCCTGTACAGATAAATAACCAGCGGAGCCATTTAATTGCGCAGCATGGAAATAACCTAAACTTTGTTTGATTGCTACGTTAACATCCAGATTATCTACAGAGCCTGTTACATTACCCGAAATTGGGATAGGGATTCCTAGTACAGAAGCTGTGGCATTTAACGTGCCAGTAATAGCAAGTCCCCCGACTTTTGCAGTCGCATTTAAATTGGCGGTATTTATACGTTTACCCGTAATAATTTGCTGGCCCATGGACAACGTCCCCGTACCTACACCTAAATTTAAATTATAAGCAGTAGAGGTAAATGGAACTGTCGCGCCTTGTCCAATAACAGTTGCTCGCCCAGTAATTGCTGTATTTGTTTCATCTTGGGCAATACCGTAGTAAGGATTCGTAGTTACCGTGCCCCCTGTCGGTTTAGTCACTAAGTATCCACTCAAAGAGTTAATACCACTTGCAGCATCACCATTTTGTAAACCAAAAGTAAGTAAGCCAGAAAGCGACTTTGCACTTAATCGGAACCCTTGTATTTCACGTGTAGAGGCTGAATTTGGGTTTTTAACTGCAAACTCTAAAAATGGGTTGGTAATAACAGCTGAAGATGCAGCTCGTTCCGCACTGGTACTATCCACAGTACCGCCACTTAGACTCAAATAATCGATATCAATATCACAAGCCCCGGCTCCGTTGACACCACCACAACCTAACTGTAATTTTTTAATATTGGCATTAATTTCTAGTTGAGCATCTAGGGCAAGTCGATAGAACCCCATATTCCCGTTAGTGCTGGAGTTACTTGCAGCATCGGTAGGTGCGATATAAGACATACTCATCAAGGCTTGGCCACGAGTAGCTGATAACTCAGCATCAGACATTGGGACTAAGGTAGAACCAGCATATGCTGAAGAAAAGCATAGACTTCCAAGTGCTAGAATAGCTGTATGAAGAGACTTAAAATGTCGCATGACCGACCTCCGTATCCTTGGGGGCATAATCTAATTTCTTTTTATTTGGCTTTTCTTTCTTTAGTGTATTCTTAAATCAAATAGATTAAAGAAGATGCCGATATTTATGATTCGTTTCTTTTCATTTGTGTGATACATCTCAAAGAAACAAATCAATTATTGATCATTTTATATCATTTTTTACAAAAGAAAACGTTCATTTATGAATATTCCGATGAACGCCACTTTCTTTATTTTTCAATAAAATTGGGCCACTTAAAGTGACCCGATTTTTAAAAATTTAATCTAACTTATACAACTTAGGTCTTAGGAAGTGTAACGCCAGTTTGGCCTTGGTACTTACCACCACGGTCTTTATAAGAAGTTTCACAAACCTCATCACTTTCAAAGAACAACATTTGCGCTACACCTTCACCCGCATAAATACGCGCAGGCAAGTTAGTAGTATTTGAAAACTCTAAAGTAACGTGGCCTTCCCATTCTGGCTCTAAAGGAGTCACATTTACAATAATACCGCAGCGCGCATAAGTTGATTTACCAAGACATACAGTCAAAACATTACGTGGAATACGGAAATATTCAATTGTACGCGCTAGCGCAAATGAGTTTGGCGGAATAATACAGACATCAGACTCAATGTCGATAAAACTCTTATCGTCAAAATTTTTCGGATCAACAATTGCAGAATGTACGTTAGTGAAAACTTTAAATTCACGGGCACAGCGTACGTCATAACCATAGCTAGAGACCCCATAGGAAATCAATTTTTCGCCATTCTTATCAAAACGGACTTGATTCTCTGCATAAGGTTCAATCATGCCGTGTTTTTCGCTCATTTCGCGAATCCAACGATCAGACTTAATAGCCATGTATTTTCTATCCAAAAGGTAATTTCATTGATTGCGACGTACTTTAACGTAAAAAAGCAATTATGAAAACAAGACGTGAGCTACTCTGCTTGATAAGAATAGCTCGGAAATGGTTTTAAAGGTTTAATAACGCAGAATAGCTAATCGGAATTGAAAAGCTGACTAAAATTAGTGAAGCTGTTCTTTGTAGATTCGATTGATTTAACCAACTCACTTTATTAGCAGCCAAAACTGATCCTAAGAAAATCCAGAATAAAGCAATCGGTGTAATCAAAGCTAAATAAGTCAGCATATGAATTAAATAAATATGAAAATCAGACCAAGCTGTAACAGGAAAAATCGCTGAAGCAAAAAGTAATGCTTTCGGATTTAGTAAAGTTGCACAAAATAGTTCACGTGGTCGAATTGTGGGCTGTTCTAGTTCAAAGTGTTGATTGGCTGTATGCCATAACTTAATTGCTAAAAAAATAATATAACAAGCACTCAGCAACTTAAGCATAGGAGGTAAAAAAGGAAGCGTTGCGGAAACTTTCCCGATTAACATTCCCCAAGCTGAAATTGAAATCACGTACCCAAGAACTTCTGCTGGAATGAGTCTCGCAGATTTTTTAAGCCCCACTTGTACACCTGAAGATGCAAGTAAAGTATTTGTTGGGCCAGGGGTAAGTAAAATCGTGGCAACTAAGCCTATAAAAAGCCATGAAATCATTGAATGACCTCACAATGTAGTCATTTCAGATTAATAGATATTTTTTTAGAAGGCAAAATCTAATTGTAAGACTTATTTTTAAAAAATTAATTTTAAATATTTAAATTTTATTAAAAAACAAAAATATATGAACTTCCTCTTAAAAACAGACTAAAAAACTTTAGAGTCAGTTATGAGGCTTTGAGTGCCAAATTGTATTAAGTAATATAAGTATTTTTATTTAAAATCTGTTTTCTCATCAAAAGCCTCTATAATAAATAGTTACGCAGTAAGTTTAATTTTTAAGCTTTTAATAAGTTTCAATTAATATATTGTTTTTTGTGTCTTTATATGAGTCATCGCACTCTACTATCCTATGATTATGGCAAAGCAATTTTTTCAGTCTTGGCTTCCTTCTCCAGAGAAAGTTTCAAATATGAAATTTTTAAGGATTTTTGGGCAAAAAACCCTTAATCCTGTGCTTTGGTATGTCAATCGTAAGTCTATTACTAGAGCCGTTTTCGTAGGAACTTTTTTCGGTTTATTACCTATACCATTTCACAGTGTATTTATTGTGATGGCGGTATTGTTATTTGAAGTTAATCTGCCTATCAGTTTAATGCTTGCTTGGCTTAGTAACCCACTTACATTAGTTCCTATTTTATATGTTGGCTTCTGGTTTGGTGCCCATATTTATCATGTACATATGATCAATAAAAAGATGCTCTTAGGTGTATTACACCAGATTTCTCGATGGATTACTCACTTAGGGCATGGCCATATTGATTTTAGTCTTGCTAAAATTTTAATGTCAGGACTTATTGTTGAAGCCCTTGTGTTTGCAATCATTCTCTATTTAGTGACTGAGGTTTTCTGGCGTTGGATGGTGATCCGAAACTGGAGAAACAGACCGGGCCATAAAAAACAAGAAGATGCTCTTTAACCTTCATCTTCTTGCCTAAAATTAAAATATTATTTTGGTAGTTTTGATTTCATATATTCTTCGGCTACATTAAGCACGTAGTCTTGGCAAGCTTCTCCAGTATGTGGATCGTATGCTCCTTTATTAGTAATATTATTAGATAAAATTCGAATTCCTAAAAATGGGACCTTAAATTGTTTAGCGACTTGTGCAACGGATGCTGCTTCCATTTCTTCAACAGAAGTACCATAACGTTGATGGAAAAATTGAATACGATCAAGTTCATTGTTCCACACATCTGCCGAACCAATGGTCCCTTCAACAACTTGCCCCTTATCATAACGGACTTTATGAGCCGCCATTAATAGTTCTTTATCGCCTTCAAATTTACGGATCTGAATAGGTTCAGGATCAGACTCATCTGTTGGCAACACATCAAACGCTTCAACCCATTTGAGTGAATTTGAACCTCCTCCTATAGGTTGTTTTGGTGTTTTAAAAGCACCTATATTAGTTGCATATTTTCCTAAAACAATATCGTAAACATGTAGATCAGGGTCATGACCACCTGCTGTTCCCTGATTAATAATCGCAATCGGTTTATAACGCTCGATTGCCAAAGCCGTCGCAGCAGCAGAATTACTCATGCCCATGCGTGTTTTAGAGATAATCATTGGATAGCCATTGTGAGTTCCCTTCCAGAATGTCCATCCACCTACAGTTTCAACCGTCACATTCTGTAATTTGGCTGCCAACTGTTGTGACTCTACAGGTAATGCACCTTGAATAATAATTGGCTGTAATTTCTGTTTTTGCTCTTGAGCTGTCGATGTTTGCGAAACTGATGAGTGGTCGTCGTTGCATCCAACCAAGAATAAAGTACTACATACGCTAATTACGCCAGCCATATATTTAAATTGCATTTTCATCTCTCACTTTTTTAAATGTAAAGTAGCAATCTATATGCCAAATTCAAGTTTAGCTTTGTTAGTTAGATTCAGTGGTTTAAATTTTTCTTTTAACCGACCAATAAAAAACCCGACTTTGAGTCGGGTTATATAAATCAAAAGATGCGTTTATCATCACGTGTACGCTGAGGAATTTTTTCAATCTGCTGCCATACTGCTTTAGCAATATCGATATAACTATCAGCTGCGTCATCCATAGCTACAACACTAGGTTTACCTTGATCTGCATGTTCCCGTATTTGAGCATTTAGAGGTAAACGGCCTAATAATGGAATATGGTATTGCTCCGAGAGCTTATCACCGCCACCAATACCAAAAATCTGTTCTTCATGCCCACAGTTTGAACAAATATGGGTAGACATATTTTCAACCACGCCCAATACAGGAATACCGACTTTATTAAATAGCTCAATTCCTTTGGTTGCATCTAATAAAGCAACATTTTGTGGGGTAGTTACAATAATTGAACCAGTAACAGGAATACGCTGCGCAAGAGTAAGCTGTATATCACCTGTACCTGGTGGCATATCAATCATTAATACATCTAAATCAGGCCAAAGTGTCTGATTAAACAATTGCATTAGAGCGCCTGTTGCCTTCGGACCGCGCCATGCTACGGGTGTATTGTTATCGCCAGTTAAATGTCCGATAGAAAGAACCGCCATACCATAAGCGTCTAAGGGTACAAAGTTTTCACTTTCAATAAGAGGCGTTTTTCCAGCATTGCCAAGCATGGTCGGAATACTTGGACCATAAATATCTGCATCCAACACGCCAACCTTTAAACCCATTTTTTGTAAGGCAAGTGCTAAATTAACAGTGGTTGTCGATTTACCAACCCCGCCCTTACCAGAAGAGACTAAAATAACGTTCTTAATACGCGGATGAAGTGGAACATCTCTTTGTTGGGGAGCAGCTTTCTGAATCGGTGGATTGTTTGGATCAGGTTCAGGTTTAGTTGAAGCATCAACTACCGGAGGTAAGTTCGAATTTTCTTTAGGTGCTTTAGATGAACAACCTTGCCCTGTGCTTTCTTGTGAAGGGCGCTTTTGTTGAACTACATGTAAGTTAAGTTCTTCAATACCACACTTTTCTAAGGCATCAGCTAATTCATCATGAATCTGCTGCAAATGCTCTTTTTCATCAGGGAATGTATTAATGGTAAGTTGTAAAACCCGACCTTGCACTTGAAGCTGACTAATACGCTCTTTTAAGGCATCTTTTGAATGTGGGAGCAAATAATTTTGGAGTACGGTTTGGATTTCATCTTCTTTCACTTCTTGGGCGGGTGAAAAAACGGACTTTAATGAAGAAAGCCAAGACATATTGTTTACTCCAAAAACAGATCATTACAGCTTATTGGAGCTAGTGTAACAGTATTGATCCACACTCGCTCATCTCGAAATGAATAATTGCTAATTTTAAAGCCGCATCATTCGATTGAGCAGTGCAGATCTTTACTCAAATAACATTACTCATCAGCATCATGTTTTTTTAATTTATTGAGTTTATCTGTTGCTGTTTTCTTCAATTCATCAAACTTTGCAGTTGCTTGAGTTTTTAGCTCATCTAGTTTTGAAGCAGCCTCATCCTTTAATTCTGCGGCTTTTGCTTTAGCATCATCAAATTTGTGAGCGGCTTCAGTACGTAAGTGATCAAACTTGTCTTGCAAGCTATGCTGAGCATCTTCAAGTTTGCCTTTCAAATCATTGGCTTTATCTTCTGCTGCCTCTTTTGCAGAAGTTTGTTTTTCTTTCACATTTTCTTTTAAGTCTTCAAAAGCTTTTTCACCTTTTGCTTTTGCATCTGCCGCTTTCGTCTTTAATTCATCTACCTTATCTTCCACTGCCTCTTTACCAGCAGCTTGTTTCTCTTTCACATTTTCTTTTAAGTCTTCAAAAGCTTTCTCACCTTTTGCTTTTACATCTGCCGCTTTTGCCTTTAACTCGTCTACCTTCTCTTCTACTGCTTCTTTACCAGCAGCCTGTTTCTCTTTTGCATTATCCTTTAAATCTTCCAAAGCTTTTTCACCTTGTACTTTTGCATCTGCCGCTTTTGCCTTTAATTCGTCTAATTTATTTTCAGTAGTCATCGTTGTTATCCTCGTAGTTAATTTAAAAAATTACCTGAATAAGTTATTAGTTATACATCGTTATGATTTATTTTCTGACCGTAACTGCAATTTGAAACAAAGACAATACAGGAAGATTCAAATATTTTTCGATTTGTTTATCTGTTCTAAAGAGAAACAACATTTGACTTCACATCCATTTTTATAGATGTCTCTTATGCTGAGCCAAAGATTATTAATCTTTGCTTATCTCCCTGCATCAGTTAAAATCTTCCACCTTATAAATACGAATGAGAGAATGAAATCCGTGCGTAAAATTTTAGTCACTAATGCCCTCCCTTATGCTAATGGTCCAATTCATATGGGTCATTTACTCGGTTATATCCAGGCAGATATCTGGGTTCGTGCCATGCGGGCAATGGGTCATGACGTGACTTATGTATGTGCGGATGATGCTCACGGTACAGCCATTATGCTGCGTGCCGAAGCAAATGGTATTAGCCCAGAAGAGCAAATTGCGAATGTTCAAAAAGAACATATCCGTGATTTTGATGGCTTCGGCGTACATTTCGATCATTACGATTCAACGCATAGCGATTCGAATAAAGCACGTTCAACTGATATTTACATTAAAAACCGTGAAGCTGGAAATATTGCAGTTCGTCCTGTAACTCAATTATTTGACCCAGAAAAAGGGATGTTCTTATCTGACCGTTTCATTAAGGGTACATGCCCAAAATGTAAATCAGAAGATCAATACGGAGACTCATGTGAAGTCTGCGGCACAACTTATAATGCGACCGAGTTACTTAACCCTCGTTCAACTTTAAGTGGCGCAACCCCAGTTGAAAAATCATCAGACCATTATTTCTTCAAGCTGCCAAATTTTGCAGAATATTTGCAGAAATGGACTCGTGATGAAGGCCGCTTACCTGTTTCAATTGCTAACAAGTTAGATGAATGGTTTGAAGCTGGTTTAGCAGACTGGGATATTTCTCGTGATGCTCCTTATTTTGGTTTTGAAATTCCAGATGCACCAAACAAATATTTCTATGTTTGGGTAGATGCCCCGATCGGTTATATGTCTAGTTTTGAAAACTACATCAAAACTAAACGTCCAGACTTAAACTTTGATGATTTCTGGAAAAAAGACAGCCAAAATGATGTCTACCATTTTATTGGTAAAGATATTGTTTATTTCCATGCTTTATTCTGGCCTGCAATGCTTGAAGGTGCCAACTACCGCACTCCAACAGGCTTGTTTGTAAATGGTTTCTTGACTGTAAATGGACAAAAAATGTCTAAGTCACGCGGTACTTTCATTAAAGCCGAGACTTACTTAGAACATTTAAACCCAGAATATTTGCGTTACTACTTTGCTTCTAAACTTTCAGATAAAGTTGAAGACTCTGACTTGAACCTTGATGACTTTGTTCAGAAAGTAAATTCAGACTTAGTCGGTAAAGTCGTTAATATTGCTAGCCGCTGTGCAAAGTTCATCAATAGCAGCTTTAACAATACACTCTCAGCTACATGCGCTGAATCTGAATTGGTACAAAGCTTTATTGATGCAGGCGATTCAATTGCTAAAGCCTATGAAGCACGTGAATTCTCTACAGCGATTCGTGAAATTATGGCGCTTGCTGACCGTGCAAACCAATACATTGATGAGAAAAAACCTTGGGCACTTGCGAAACAAGAAGGCCAAGAACAACAAGTACTTGAAGTTTGCTCAGTTGGTATCAACTTATTCCGTCAATTAGCAGTGTACTTAGCACCAGTTCTTCCAACTTTGGCGAAGCAAGTTCAAGATTTCTTAAAACTTGAAAGTTTTGATTTTGATTCACGCAAACAAATTCTTGTAAACCATGAGATTGCGCAGTTCCAGCCACTTATGCAACGTGTTGATCCTAAAGCGGTAGCTGCAATGGTCGATGCTTCTAAAGAGTCTTTAGGTGCCCCTGCTCCACAAGCAACAAAAGCAGCTACGAAAAAAGATAAATCTGCTGAGAAAAAAGCAGCCCCAATTCCAGCAGTTGGTGAAGCTGAAATTATTGGTATTGAAGATTTCTTAAAAGTTGACTTACGTGTTGCTCAAGTAGTTGAAGCAGGTACAGTTGAAGGTTCTGATAAATTACTACAACTTACTTTAAACGTTGGCGAAGCTGAACCACGTAATGTATTCAGCGGTATTCGTAGCCAATACGCTCCAGAAGATCTAAAAGGCAAATTAGTGGTTATGGTTGCAAACCTCGCACCACGTAAAATGCGTTTTGGTATTTCAAACGGAATGGTACTTGCTGCCGGAAATGGTGAAGGTATTTTCATTATTTCACCAGATAGCGGTGCAAAACCTGGCGATAAAGTTTCTTAATCTGCCTTAATAAAAAAGCTTCCTTAATTGGAAGCTTTTTTATTTCTAATATCGTAATTTGATAAAAATAAAAATCTTTTAGGCTCTACATTACATGATGGTTTAAAACCAGTTTTCCTAAAACCATTCTGTTTGAATGGTCTAAGGTTATATTCACTTACCACATTTAAAATGTAGTAAGTGATGTATCCATCGGTACTTAATAGTTGGAATGCTCGTGATTATTCGCTTGTAAATCAGAAATCTTATAATCTTTTTCATGAACTGGAGTACCAACAATACTCATGGTTCGTTCATTGGCTGGTTGTTGCTTGCTCATCGTTCTCATCTCACATCCTGTAGTTAAGATGAGAAAAACTACAGAAATGCTCACCATTAGTTTTTTCATAACGTGATCCTCATTTCTTTTTGTTTTATTTATTAAGTTACCACTTTTAAAGAAGTTAAGTACTAAAAAAGATATTTCAATTTGTATATATTTTGCGCAAAAATAAAGCCAGCCTCTATAGAGCTGGCTTTGGATTTTTTAGATATTTTAATTAAAGGCTTATCATTTGAAGAAAATTAGTTTTAAGCCTAATAAAGTAACAATACTTCCAGCAACTCGGTCAACACCAGTTTTTGCTTTTAAATACATTTTTCGAGGCTTTTCTGAAGAAAGCAGCATCGCAACACATGAATACCAACCCGCATCAATCATAAAGCAGATTACTGGTAAAGCCACATAGTAATAACTTGGGATTTCTTTCGGCAGTAAAGCAGTAAAAACACTCGCTAGAACAACTGCAATTTTCGGGTTACTTAACTGAGTAATTAAGCCATAACGATATGCCTGTTTATAAGTCATTTTCGACTTGGCATCATTTTCAATAGCAATCGGTTCTTTGGCATGTTTAATAATTTTAAAAGCAAGCCAAAGCAGATACAGCCCACCACCCACTTTTAAAATTAAATAAGCAGAAGGTACAGCTAACAAAACTGCTTGTAATCCCATAACGGCTAGAAAACCAAAAAGAGCGGCACCTGTACCTGTCCCTAATGCTGTAAATAAGCCATGTTTACGTGATTTTGAAATTGAATTTTGCGCGACGTAAATAAAGCTTGGCCCAGGACTGATCGCTCCCAGCATCAATGCCATCGCAATTGAAAAAAGAGGAACAACGGACTCAAACATTGTATTAGCCTAGCATCATGCAATTGCGCGATATTCTAACAGCTTTTTACAGCAGATATAAAAACGGAAAATATATAAATGATGAAAATTGAATTTTCATGTTTTTACAATTTATCTCTTCACAACGGACAAAAATGTCCGTTAAATATATCACCTTTAAAACTCCCTAACCGATGACATGAGTAAACGTCAAAAAATTGCTGCCCACAATCGGGATGAATTACTCAATGCAGCTGAAGAATGTTTTCGTATTCATGGCATTAATGTGCCCTTACAAATCGTTATTGACCATGCCGGTGTCGGCAGAGCTACGTTCTACCGCAATTTTTGTGATCGCAAAGCTTTAATTAGTGCTCTTTTGGAGCGCGCGATTACACAGCTAGAGCAAAAAGCTGCTCATTTTCAACAATTCGAAGATGGTTTATTTCGTTTAATTGAAGGACATATTGCACAACTCCCCAAGCTCGCAATTTTGCAAGATTTTTGGAGAGTGATTGATCGACAAGATCCAATTATGTTAAAAATTTATGAACGGCGGAATAATGCACTTAAGCCACTGATAGAAAATGCGATAGAACAAAAATTGTGCCGGGCTGATCTAACTGCTGATGACTATGCAATGGTCACTGCAATGTTAGGTTCTTCATTTCAGGGACATGAACCTGAAGAACAGACCCGCTTAGCAAAACGAGCACTTGAATTATTATTTCATGGTTTTCAAGTACAAAAAATTCGAGGGATAGAATGAGTAAAACGCCTCGTTATTTAGAAACACCACCCGACTGGACACCAGAAGAACAACCGACTCTGCCTGGCTCTCCAGCAGCGATTGCACATTCTGTACCTAAACGTTTTATCTATTTTTTTATTGGACTATTCGTTGCTCTTTCAGCAAGCTTAAGTAATGGCTTTATCACGGCAAATTTACCTTTAATACAAGGTGAATATGGACTGACCCCTTCCGAAGCTGCTTGGCTCCCTGCTGCTTATGTTATGGCAAATGTCAGTTCAAACCTGATTTTGTTTAAAGCCCGACAACAGTATGGCTTAAGAGTATTTTCAGAAATAGGACTCGTGATTTTTATTGCGGTTCTGGTGCTGCACATTTTTGTACATACCTACGAAATGGCGCTATTCGCGCGAGTTGTTGCGGGTTTAGCAGGCGCACCACTCAGCTCGTTAGGTATGTATTACACCATGCAAGCTTTTAAAAAAGCAGACATGGCAAAAGGCATATATATCGCTTTTGGTTTTCAACAGCTAGGTGTTCCCCTCGCTTGGATTATTTCTCCATTTCTTGTGAGTACAGACAGTTGGTCTGTTCTTTACACATTTGAGCTTGGTTTAGCAATTTGTTGTTTAGCCATGGTGGTTTCATTGAAATTACCACGTAGCTTACGTATTTATGTTTTTGAGAAACAAGATTTCTTTACCTTTGCTTTACTAGCCCCAGGTTTTGCATGTTTATGTATTGTACTGACGCAAGGTCCAATTCTATGGTGGTTTAATAGCGTATGGCTTGCTTACATTTTAATTGCTGGCTTTAGCTTAGTTGTTCTTGGTTTGCTTTATGAACACTATCGTGCCAATCCATTAATCATGACACGCTGGTTAGGTACTGCTTCAACCTTACGCTTTATTTTTGGTGCTTTTGCTATTCGACTTTTAATGTCCGAGCAAAGCTATGCTGCTGTTAATTTTTTAAAAGCTATGGGAATGGGCCCTGATCAGTTTGTACCGCTTTATGTTGTGATATTCATTGGTATTTTAAGCGGAACATTATTTAGTGCGCTTACTTTTTCACGCGAACGCATTATCTTCCATTTACTGTTTGCTGAGTTTTTAATTCTGGTGGCCTGTGGCCTAGATTATCACCTAACCAGTGATGTTCGACCTGTAAACTTCTTTGCAAGTCAGTTCTTAGTCGGCTTTGCTGGTGGTTTATTTATTGGACCATTACTGCTTATTGGCTTTGCACAAACACTTGCTAAAGGTCCTTCATATGTGGTGACTTTTATTGTCTTGTTCTCTGCAACACAAACCTTTGGTGGTCTTGTCGGGTCTTCTTTCTTCTCGACCTATCAACAACACCGCACACAAAACTATCAAGTCGAGATTATTAAAGATTTAGAACAATCCGATCCATTAGTTTCTCAAAGGCTCTCCACTTATCAACGCAGCGCAGCCATCACAACAAATGACCCTAGCTTACAAACCGCTCAAGCTATGCGATCACTTAATCAGGTGGTCACGCGTGAAGCTCAGGTTCGTGCCTACAATGATGTTATAGCATTAAACGGTATTTTTGCCATCGCACTCCTTTTATGGGGTAGTTTTAATATTGCACGTAGTAAATATCTACAACGCAGAGGAATTAGCCGTCCTTAAAGGCTTTCGTTATCGATGAAATAGAAATTGAGATTGATATATGTCAGATGATCAAAACAAACCGGAACAAACACCTGCTCAGGCACCTGCCAACGAGCCAACACCTGCACCTGCACCTGCAAGTAAACTGATTCCTACAAATCGCTCAACCCTATTATGGATGCTGGGTGTGCTTATAGTGGGTATTTTAGTGATTTTATGGGCATGGAGAATTGGACCGTTTGCAACGAGTGTTCAGCAAACTGACAATAGTTATGTCAAAGGTAAAACCACGATTTTATCGTCACAAATTAACGGTTACGTTAAAGATGTATTAGTGAAAGACTTTGACCATGTTAAAAAAGGTCAAGTGCTCATGCATATTGATGCAACCACTTACGACCAAAAAGTAACTCAGGCAGCTTCTGGGGTTGAGCAAGCTAAAAATACTTTAGCCAATCAAACTCAATCTATTGCTCAGAAACAAGCAGATATTGTTGCAGCGAAAGCCAAAGTAGATCAAGCAAAGGCTCAATACGAACTTTCTTTAGCTCAGCTTAGACGCTACCAACAGTTAGGAAATAGTGGAGCAGCTTCTAAATCTGAGCAAGATAAAGCCGCGGCAGATGCTGAAAATAACCTTGCAGCCCTCAAACAGGCAGAAGCAAATGTATTAGTTGCAAACGAGGCATTGAAAACCGCACAGGTTGCTGAAGCAGGCTTAGAAGCACAAGTTTCAAGTGCTAAGGCACAGTTAGATCAAGCACAAACCACCAAAGACTATAGCGTTATTGTTGCCCCTATGGACGGTCAACTTGGTGAGGTAAACCCACGTATTGGGCAATATGTAGCAGCAGGCTCACAATTGCTCTATCTGATTCCACAGCAAACTTGGGTAATTGCCAACTTTAAAGAAACTCAAATTGCCAATATGCGAATTGGGCAAAAAGCATGGTTTACAGTCGATGCAATGAACCATAAAAAATTTACAGGACATGTTGAGCAAATCTCACCTGCTGCAGGTTCAGAATTCAGTGTATTAAAACCTGACAATGCAACAGGTAACTTTACTAAAGTTGTTCAACGTATTGCTGTACGCATCACCATAGACCCAAATCAGGAAGGAATGGAACACTTACGCCCTGGCATGTCAGTGATTACTTCTGTCGATACAAGCTCTTAATCCGCTTTTTAAAGTTCTCTTTAAAACGCTACAATGTGATCAATCATTATTTTTCTCAATTTCTAATGTTTGATCACATTGCCCAACCTATTTCCTACCAGCACATTGAACTCTCTTCATCTGTTCATCTCGACATTAAACGGTTAGATCTAGTTCACCCTCAAATTTCGGGCAATAAGTTTTTCAAACTAAAATACAATTTGCTTGCCGCAAAACAACAAGATTTATCACGTATTTTGACCTTTGGTGGAGCTTATTCAAACCACATTGCTGCAACGGCCTATGCGGCTCATCTTTTTGGCTTAAACAGTATTGGAATTATTCGCGGTGAAGAGTTAGCAAGTAAGCCTCTGAACCCAACACTAGCTAAAGCTCAAAGTCTGGGAATGCAGCTACATTTTGTCTCACGCAATGAGTATCGCTTGCGAGATGACGCAAATTATCTTCAAAAGCTAGGTCATCAATTTCCTGAAACTTTTATTATTCCTGAAGGTGGCACCAATCAGCTAGCAGTACAAGGTTGTCAGGAAATTCTTAGTGAGTATGATTTAGAGCAATATAATCTGATTTGCTGTGCAGTGGGAACTGGCGGAACGATTTCAGGTCTTATTGAAAGAAGTTCAGCACATCAAAAAATTTTAGGTTTCTCGGCCTTAAAAGGTGATTTTTTACAACAAGAAATTAGGCAGTGGACAAAAAAACAAAATTGGTCTCTCACAGATGCTTATTGCTGCGGTGGTTATGCGAAAACGTCACCTGAACTATTAGCCTTTATTGAAAGTTTTGAAGCACAATATGCCGTTCCTCTCGAACCAATCTATACAGGAAAAATGATGTTCGGTCTGATTGATCTTATAAAGAATAATTACTTTTCTGAAGGAACTCGTATTCTGGCAATTCATTCTGGTGGTTTACAGGCCGATATAAGAAATAAATCGCACCAATAGTTCACTCATTTTTAGTTAACGTTTTCTCTACTCTCATAAATGTCTTTAGCACGAGTAAGTGCTGACATGGTAGTATATGCCCCTTTTTAATTTTCACGATTAATCGAGAATCTCTTATGTCTAACAGTCATGTCGATGTCATTGTCTTAGGTGCAGGTGCTTCTGGACTCATGTTGGCCGCACATGCTGCTAAACGAGGGCGCTCGGTTTTAATTTTAGAAAAAGCCAATAAAATTGGTAAAAAGATTTTAATGTCAGGTGGTGGCAAGTGTAACTTTACCAATCTGTATGTAGAGCCTGATAACTATATTTCCCATAATCCGCACTTTGTTATTTCTGCCCTATCACGCTATAGCAACTGGGACTTTATTGGGCTGGTATGTGATTATGGAATTGCCTATGAAGAACGTAAACACGGGCAATTATTTACGCTAAACGGTGCTAAAGAAATTTTAGAGATGTTGGTGAGTGAGTGTAATAAAACCAACAATGTTGAAATTCAAACCCATTGTGAAGTTGGACAGATCGACCCATTAGAACAAGGCGGTTTTTCTGTACACACGAACCAAGGCCGTTTTAGCTGTGAGTCATTAGTCGTTGCTACGGGTGGCTTATCTATTCCGACTTTGGGTGGTTCTGGATTTGGCTATGAACTCGCACAAAAATTTGGACATACAGTTTTCCCAACTCGTGCAGGTCTCGTTCCATTTACTTTTTCAGATCATATTAAAGAAGTGACCACACGCTTAAGTGGTAATGCTTTAGATGTCACGTTAAGCAACTCAAAAAATAGCTTTACTGAAGCATTATTATTTACCCATCGCGGTTTAAGTGGACCAAGTTCCCTCCAACTATCTAACTATTGGAATACTGGGGAGAGTTTTAAAATCGACTTCTTCCCAAGCCAAGATTTAGCAGCTTATTTAAAAGACAAAAAGAAAGCACAGCCTAAAGTTTTATTGCGTACCCTTCTGAATGAATTTACTGCCAAGAGTATTGTACAAGAGCTACAACAACTCATCTGGGCAGAGCATAGTGAAACAGCAATTGGCAATATCAGTGATGCACAGCTTGAACATATTGCCGAGCAGTTACACGGTTTTGCAGTAAAACCATCAGGTACAGAAGGTTATCGTACTGCCGAAGTTACTTTAGGTGGAATTGATACAACCGAAGTTTCATCTAAAACACTCGAGAGCAAAAAGCAGAAAGGACTATACTTTATTGGAGAAGTACTTGATGTGACTGGCCATTTAGGAGGTTATAACTTCCAATGGGCTTGGTCTTCCGCTTATGCAGCAGCGCAATATGTTTAAATGATGAGCTAGTTCTTAGCTTTTGCATCATTTGACGATTTTTCAGAATCACGCTGATGCGATGTTGCCTGTTTTGATGAATTAGATTTGTTAAATACAAATTTATAAGCACTAGCTAAAAAACCTACGGTAATCCCAGCAATTACAACAGGTGCTAAAAAACGACCAGGTTTCTTCATCGTATTTTCCTCACTTATTTGTTTTTATAGCTGTCAAAGACAGAACGACCACTCATATAGAGTGGTCGAACTTATCACAAAAATCAAAGATTTTTTGTACGCTTTATCTGAAAATTAGTTTCACCTACTAAATTTCGTCATTTTCGCCCGTAGAACCAAATGGTTTATTTACCGGTGGTTGTGCTGGGTTTACCTGTGAAGAATCTGCTGGTTTTGAATCAGATGGAACTGGTGAAGTTGTCGTTGTTGGTGAAGATGTGGTCGTTGTTGACGCAGTAGTAGATGAAACTGTACTACCAGTCGTACTACCAGTCGTACTAGAAGGTGGCTGATATAAAGGATTTGGTTGATTTGCTTCTTTTTTCGCTTTATCTAGTAAATCAGATAAAAGTCTTTCCGCTGGTTGACGACCACCCAAACCAAATGCAAGAGCAAAAGCGACAGCAACTGCACCTAAAGTTAAGCCAAATGCAAGGTTCACAATCGAATCGGCAATACCCATCGCTCTTAAACCAAGCGCAAGTACTAAACCAATAATTAAGACACGAACCAAACTACCTAACCAACGCGAACTATTATATTCACCACGTTGAACTACGTTTGCCACAACATTGGCAAGCCAGAAACCAATCACCAAAATTACAGCGCCTAACAGAATGTTTGCACCGAAATGGATAAACATTGCAATCAGACCACTGATTTGTTCGAAACCAAGACGGTCAGCAGCTTCAGAAACGGCAAACAACATTGTAAAGAATACGATTAAACAACCAACCGCATTAGAAACTTTCGTTTGACCTAAAAAGCGTTGTACATCTAATTTTGCAGGGATTTCATCAACACCTGTGCCTGCAATTAGCTCTGCAACTAGGCGACCAACAAAACGAGAAACAATATAAGCAACCAGTAAAATTAAACCAGCAGCAATAATGTTTGGAATTGCCTGTAAAATTTCATTCAGCATCGCTGTTGCTGGCTGAGAAATAGTCTGAATACCTAATGCTTCAAATGCTACGATCAATGTAGTAATGATAATAATGGCAAAAACAAATGAACCTAAGAATTTGCCTACATTAGAATTTTTGAAAAGACCTATTTTTTCCGCTTGCGCTTGAACACCCAAGCTATTAATTAGACCTTCAACAATACCGCGTACAATTTTTGCCAAGATATAACCAACAAAAACGATAACGCCAGCAATGAAAATATTAGGTAAGAAAGCAATTGCCTCATTCACCATATTTTGAACTGGAATGAGTAAGCCTGTTAATCCTAATATCGATAAAACAATTGGAAGGAAAAGTAATAGTACAAGCCAGTAAAGAATTTCACCTATATTCTGACTAATTCCCCCTACGCCCACTTCATTACTTAATTTGTCATCAAGTTGAGTTCTGGATAAAACATTGGTAACTCCTGCCCGCACCAGTCGAGCAACAATCCAACCAATAAAACCCACGACCACGGCAGCAATAATATTCGGTATATAAACGAGTACCTGATTTACCATATTACTGAACGGACCACTGACTCCACTGATGTTGAGCACATTTAATGCAGCAACAACCGCAAGAATCAAAATAAACCAAAATACGACCTTAGAGATAAGGCCTTCTATATTTGGAGCACGTCCTGTAGCTGAAGATAATCTGGCATTTGTATTTACTTTTTGCAGAAGTTTTTTTACACCTGCCGCAACCAATAAAGCGATTATCCAGCCAACCAGTAAGATGACAATAGCAGCTAAAATAGGATGGAACTGATCCCAGTAATACATCGCATCAAACTGAGCGCCGTGAGGGCCATTTAAAAATTCATTCATATTGTTATGTCCTCAATTGTTATGTTCTTTTCAGTGTTATCAATAAATGAAAAACACCTGTTCGTTGTAAAAAATGATAATAAATGTGGTCTGTATCACCTTATGTTTTGAATATTTTTCAATCAACATTCTTCTGCATAAATACAACAAAATATTGCAAAAGATTGCAAAAAAAGCCTTCAGGTCACATCCTAAAGGCTTTCTATCGAGATATACTGTTCGGCTTACTATCCTTTGTAAGTTTTCAAATCAGAAGTACCCATTATTACATGTGGTGCAGTCTCATGTTGAAAAGCTGCTTCTTGTTTTGGTGATTGGTTATGTTCAGAAACCATATAAACAATAAGCGCAAGAAGAAAAAGCCCTACAATAATTAAAATATAAACTGGCAATCTTCTTTTTTTTGCAGTCTCTTCAGGACTCGTCACATGAGGTGGTTTTGAAAAATCATGCATCTTCTTCCCCTCTTCTATTATCATTAACTTTATATTCATCATAACAATTTGATTTGTTGCATTGTGTGAAAAAGCATTATGCGTAGGTGACTATGTTTGCAAAACTCTACTTTTAAAATAATTAAATTAGTATAAAATTTAGCCAAATTAATTTTGACTATTAAAAAAATAATATCTGCTTATTCAAAATATTCATCGAAGTTCGATTTGTAATACAATATGTTTTAGCGCTTACTTTTTATAAAATAGGCTATAATAAGCCCCCTTGTTTTAAAGCTAATCAATTTTATGATGTATCGTCAGCAAAACGTAACACTTGATCTCGACACTGACGTCACGCATCAATGTTACTTACATCAGACGAGAGACGAGCATCTCATTGGTATTATTGAATTTAATAAACCGAGCTATGAACTTAAATGGGGTGATCTCGAGTATTTTCGTCGTCGTACTGAAGAATTTTCAGTGATGCCATTTCCTGACTGCATTAATGCCATGATTGTTGATATTCGTAATATCAATATTTTCTTGGACAATGAAGTTCCGATTTTACCGTGGCGTTTACTTGAAGAAGATTGCCCTGTTCGCTTAGTCGTTCCACAAGATCGTCTTGAACATTATGCAGGTCTTTTTGAGCCCACTTGGCTTTCAACTGATGTAGACAGTGCAATTTCAGAGATTCGTGAATTTATGGATATGTTTGTCCATTAATAAACATATCCATAAAAATTTTATTTTTGAGTTATTACCAATAATTTTCTACCGCAATATTTCCTTCACCACGACGATTCATTGTCAACCCACGGCGTTTTAAAGCCTCTTTGGTATCATCAACCATTTGTGGGTTTCCACATAACATGACGTGACTGGTTGTTGGCTTAAGTTCTAAACCTGCTGCTTTTTCTAGTTCACCATTTGCAATTAAAACAGGTAAACGTTCATGCAATGGCGCAGATGAGTCTCGGGTAATCACTGGAATAAATTTAAATCCCGTATGCCCTTCCCCAAAAGTTTCAGCGATCTCTTGAATACGATCGACATAAGCTAATTCATCTGCTGTACGAACACTGTAGACCAAATTAATCTTTTGATAATTAGACCAAGTCTCAAAGTCTTGTAGCATCGACAAAAATGGTGCTAAACCTGTACCTGTTGCCAAGAGCCATAAATCATGCGGTAAAGGTTGCTGATAACGTGCCAAGGTGAGATATCCATATGGAATTTTTTCCAGATAAAGCTCATCACCAATTTTCAAATGCTGTAAATTCGAAGTAAAAGCGCCGTCGGGCACAACAATTGAGAAAAATTCTAGCGTTTCATCAAACGGAGAAGATACAACCGAATAAGCACGGACAACCAGTTCATCACCCACTTTTAAACCAATACGCGCAAACTGACCTGCGGTAAATTTAAAGTGTGGAGGACGAGTCATGGTAAAGCTGAAAAGTGTTGGGGTCCAACGATGAACTGATAAAACTTTTTCTACGCTAAATTTTTCAATTGACATACTTTCAACGTGGCATGAAATAGTGCGCTCATGTTAGCATGACAGTCGAAATAATGAATACTTTTAAACGTTAAGGCTTTTTAAACATGCGGATGACATTACGCCAGTTGGCTGTTTTTGTAGCAGTCGCCCAAGAAGGAACCGTTACTAAAGCCAGTGATGCAGTCAGACTGACGCAAAGTGCAGCAAGTATGGCTTTAGCCGATTTAGAAGACGGCTTAGGGGCGCCTTTATTTGATCGTTTAGGTAAGCGTCTACAGCTTAATGATCTTGGACGTTTTTTACTGCCTCAAGCATTAGAAATTTTAGGTCGCTGTGAAGCTTTTGAGCAAGCTGCCAAAGGTGAGCTACAGAGTATTGATTTACGTATTGGGGCCACTTTAACCATCAGTGACTATTTAATGCCTGATTTAATGGCAAACTTTTTACAGCGTCATCCAAAAGCACATTTACAACTTCAAGTGGGTAACACACGCCAAATGATTGAAGCCGTAAATCAGTTCCAACTAGATTTAGCTTTAATCGAAGGGTCTTGTCACTTACCTCAACTCCAATGTATTCATTGGCGCGATGATGAGTTAGCTGTATGCTGCTCTCCTGATCATCCTTTAACACGTTTAAATCGCCCACTCACTCCTCAAGATTTTCATGATGTGGAATGGATCTTACGCGAAGAAGGTTCAGGTACTCGTGAAGTCTTCGATAATGCAATATTACAAGATCTACCTGATGCCAACATTCGCTTAACGCTTGGTCACAATGAAGCAATCTTAAAAATAGTGGCTGGCGGTTTAGGAATGTCTTGTATTTCGAAATTAGCAATTGAACCTTTAAGTGAAAAAGGTCAGCTTGTTATTTTAGATACGCCATTTTGGCAACTGACTCGTCCCCTTTATATGCTAGTGCATCGCCAAAAATATCAAGGTCCAGGGCTTAAAGCATTTTTAAAATTCTGTGATGAAGATCAGGCTTAGAGCCTGATCTTCATCATTAACTTAACGTCGGAAATTCGACAATAACTCACTTGTGATCGCTTTATTGTGATCCGCAATTTTATTCTTTTTGGTTTTTGCTGGGTTTGGATCAACACGCTCAATTTTGATCGCTTTAAATTTACCCTGATTATCTGCAGCCAGAAATCTTACTTTTTCATTTTTTTTCGGTTCACCCTCTTCAGCAGGGAAATCAGAAATATGAAAGAAAATATCTCCTTCAGTCGTCGAAATAAAACCAAACCCTTTATCGGCGTTGTATTGTTTTACTCGTCCAATATAAAACTCTTGCTTCATGATCTTTCCCCTATTCTTCCAATGCAATCGTTGCGGTAAATAAAAAAGAGACTCACAATTCCGTCTTTAAAATTATACGGTTTAATGAAGTCTCTTTTTATTACTATTTCAAAAATTAATCTTTTTGAACACTACCAAAAATCTTGTCGCCAGCATCGCCTAAACCAGGAACAATATAACCTTGCTCATTTAAGCCATCATCGATAGACGCTGTATAAAGCTGAATATCTGGATGTGCTGCTTCTACTTTTGCAATTCCTTCAGGAGCCGCAACTAGTACCATAACACGAATATCTTTACATCCACTTGCTTTTAGCACATTGATTGCAGCAACCAAAGAGTTACCGGTTGCTAACATTGGGTCGATGATCATTGCAATACGATTAGCGACATCTGGTACTAACTTTTTATAGTAAGTACGAACTTCTAGGGTTGCTTCATCACGCTCAAGGCCCAACACACTTACTTTTGCACTTGGAATCAGGTTAAGCACACCATCAAGCATACCGATACCAGCACGTAAAATCGGCACAATCGTTATTTTTTTACCAGCAATACGCTGCGTAGTAACATTACCAGCCCAACCATCAATCTCACAATCCACAACTGGTAGGTCTTTGGTCGCTTCATATGTCAATAACATAGTCACTTCTTGAGCAAGCTCACGGAAATTCTTAGTACTAATGTCAGCACGACGTAATAAACCTAATTTATGACGAATAAGTGGGTGACGAATTTCTTGAATGGCCACAGATGTTACCTAAAAATATAAAAACGTATTTATTATAATCTTTTTTTAACTATCAATAAAAAAAAGCCTCCATATTTGGAGGCTTTTTTGTACACAAGAATTATTGTTGCTGTGAAAGCATGAAATGTAATGGAGATAAAATTTCTGCTTTTAATGCCAAGTTAATCATTGGATCAGGATATACACCCAAAATGATTACTAATGCAGCAGCAGCTAATACCATTAAACCACCCACTTTTTGTCCCCAATGAGCATCAGCATCGATACGAGGAGTTTCAGGTGGAGTCATGTACATCACAACCATCACACGTAAGTAATAGTACAAACCGATACCACTACCTACAATAATTACTGCAGCCAAGAACCAGTGTTGAGTCGTTACAGCAGCCATAACAACAAGGAACTTACCAATGAAGCCTGCTGTTAATGGAATACCAGCCAAAGATAACATCATGACTGTTAATGTTGCTGTAAGTACTGGACGACGCCAGAACAAACCACGGTAGTCTGCAAGACTTTGAGCTTCATCTACATTGTTATATGGACTAGACATTAACGCTACCGCACCAAAGGCACCGATTGTCGTTAATACATAAGTCACCACATACACAGTTACGCTGCCCAAGCTTGCATATGTCATGCTAATTAAAGCAATTAACAAATAACCAAAGTGAGCAATAGATGAATAACCCAAAATACGTTTTAAGTTCACTTGACGAACAGCAAGCAAGTTACCGACTAAAATTGACAATACAGCAATGATTGTCAAAACAGTCACTAACGAGTTCACCATAATTGCGCCAGAAGCAAGCAAATAACGAACAAACAAACCAACCGTCGCAACTTTAGCAGCAGTCGCTAAGAAAGTTGCCATTGGAGCTGGAGCACCTGCATATACATCTGGTGTCCACTTATGGAACGGTGCAAGCGACAATTTGAATGCAACAGCAAAAATAATGAGTGCTAAACCTAATAACACCATTGGCTGTCTGATTGCTCCAAATAAAGCTTGAACAGAATCATAGAATGAAAGTGAACCTGTATAAGCATAGATGTATGCCATACCCATCAACAACATTGCAGAAGCAGTTGCCGAAAGTACAAGGTATTTAATACCAGCTTCGAGCGACTGACTACGTTGATATGTATAAGCAAGTAAGCCATATATAGGAATCGACATTAACTCAAGGCTAATGAAGAATGATGCATAGTGAGAACTTGCAACCATCAACATTGCACCTGCTACAGAAGCAAGTAACAAAAGATATAATTCTTCACGGTTGTCTTTATAAGTCTCAATGTAAGCATGAGACAAAGTACAACACGCCAAAGATGCAACTAAAATCATGAACTGATAGAACATGGTAAATGGATCAACCATAAACATGCCCATCACATTTGCCGGTACAAATTTACCGCCAAATAGTTCTAACAAGATATAAAGTGCAGCAAGGTTTAAACCAACAACAGACGTTGTTGCGATTAAATTATGGTTACGCTTAATTGAGATTAACAACATAACGACGACTGTTGTTAAAGCAACAATCATCACTGGTGCTAAAGGCATAAGCGTAGCGAATGATACTGTGAAGTTCATGATTATTGGATCTCCACATGGTCAAGTTGAGTAGCTGTTTGCTGAACAGTTTCAACGACTTCTTGTACTGGTACATAACTATTGACGAACCACTGCATACTTGAATGAGATACATCCAAGAATGTTTGTGGATAGATACCAAGCCAAACGAGACCAATCGCACAAATCATCAAAATACCAACTTCACGAGCAGATAAGTCTTTCAATGGACTAGCGTAGTGTTGCTTTTGTTCAGGGTTCGGTTCACCAAATAAAGCACGGTGAATCAAGATCAAGCCATACAAACCTGCAAATACAAGGCTGATAGAAGCAAGAATCGTGAAGACAGGATATTTATTAAATGAACCCATCAAAATCAGGAATTCACCAATAAAGTTACCTAAACCTGGCACACCCACAAGAGCAGCCACGAAGAACATTAAGAAAAATGGTAAGTACTGAAGCTGGCCACGAAGACCACCCATTAAACGTAAATCACGTGTATGTAAACGTTCATAGATTTGACCAGACATAATGAACAATGCAGCTGATGACAAACCATGTGCCAACATCATGATCATTAGACCTTGGAAGGTCAAAATATTACCTGCATAGATTGCAAGTAAAATGAAACCCATGTGTGAAATCGACGTATACGCAAGTAAACGTTTCATATCAGTTTGCTGGTAAGCACACCAAGCGCCGTAGAAAATACCAATCAAACCGAAAATAATCGCAATATCTGCGAACTGTGCAGAAGCTGCCGGGAAGAATGGAATTACAAAACGAAGCAAACCGTACGCTGCTGTTTTAATCAAGATACCCGCTAAGTCTACAGAACCTGCTGTAGGAGCTTGAGCATGCGCATCTGGTAACCAGCCATGTAATGGGAATACTGGTAACTTCACTGCAAAACCAATAAAGAAGCAGATCATGAAACCATACGCAAAGCCAGCAGGTAAACGATTCGCTACAGCTAATAAATAGTTGTAATCAAAACCGATCATACCAGTCATCATGTAACCATAGACCACAAGGCCAAGGATACCGATTAACATTACTAAACCAGCGATTTGAGTATATAAGAAGAACTTAGTTGCAGCGTAAACACGTGAACGGCCGTTTGAACCTTTGTGACCCCATAACGCAATCAAGAAGTAGATTGGTACAAGCATCATCTCCCAGAAGAAGAAGAATAGGAACAAATCGATTGCCAAGAACACGCCAATCACGCCACCTAAACTCCATAATAAGTTTAAGTGGAAGAAACCGACATTCTTTTGAATCTCACCCCATGAACAACCAACAGCAAGTACACCCAGTAAAGCTGTTAATAACACCATGAGTAAAGATAAACCATCCACAGCTAAGTGAATGCCAATACCAAGAGATTGAATCCAAGGTAAATAGAACTCAGCAGTCCAAGTTGGGACTTTTGAACCCATCTCGTAGCTGTAAGTTCCACTTTGCCAAAGTGCAAGACCGAGGCCCAAAGTAATGAGCATACCAATTAAGGCAATCCAGCGTGGCAAAGTTTTGTCGAGTTTATCGACTAACCAACAAGTAAAACCTGCAATGAACGGAACAAGGATCAGCGCGGGTAAAATTAAATTGTTTTCCATTTTATTTCCCCACTACCTGAATAACGATCAAGATCATCAATAACACCACTACACCGAGTGACATGCTTGATGCGTATTCACGCAATGAACCTGTTTGACGTGAGCTTGTAAAACTGTTTCCGCCTTTAACAAGCGCAGGAAGCACAAGCCACAAGCCATCAATTGGATCACGACCAAATAGTTTGGCGAAGAATAAATAAGGTTTAACAAAAACGATGTCATACAACGCGTCAAAACCAAATGCAGTACGACAAATATGAGCTAAGCCAGCACCAAGACTTGTTTTTGCAAACGATTTTACTGCACCGTAAGCAAATGCAAACAAACCAATACCAACTGCTAAACCAACAAGTGCAATACCAACTGCTAAGTGTTCTGCACTATGCATGCCTTCTACAAATTGTTCAGCTACATGAAATTCAGGAATTTTTGCAGTATTTAAAATGCCTGCTACTGGAGCTTTTAATACAGCACCCACGAAAGTAGACAATACAGCCAGGATACCTAATGGCGCCCAATACGTTGCACCCTTAATCTCATGGTAATGCGTATTTTCTTTACCGAAGAATACAACCCAGATTAAACGGAACGTATAGATTGAAGTCAGGAACGCACCTGCTACACCAGCCCAATATAAGCTGTGGTATAGAGCAATTGATTGACCTTGTACCCAAACTTCACCAAGAATCGCATCTTTAGAGAAGAAGCCGATTGTTAAGAATGGAATAGCTGCTAATGCACCACCACCAATCGCGAAACATGCAAACAGGAATTTGTTCTTGTAGAACAAACCGCCCATTTTGAAAATATTTTGTTCGTGATGGTAAGCAAGAATAACTGCACCAGAAGACAAGAATAATAATGCTTTGAAGAATGCGTGAGCCAACATGTGGAACAAGCCAGCTTGATACGCTTCAGCACCTACAGCCATGAACATATAACCTAACTGACTCATTGTTGAGTAAGCCAAGATACGTTTGATGTCTGTTTGTACAAGAGCTGCAAAGCCTGCAACTAATAAAGTTACAGCACCTGTTACCGAAATGAACTGCATCACCTGAGGCGCAAGCTCAAATACGCTGAATAGACGACAGCACAAGTACACACCAGCCGTTACCATCGTTGCTGCGTGGATTAATGCAGAAACAGGTGTTGGACCTGCCATCGCATCTGCCAACCATGTTTGCAATGGAATTTGAGCAGATTTACCAGCCGCACCCAAGAACAACATTAATGCCGTCCAGATTGTAAGTGACGAACTCTTCGTCATTACTTCTGCTGCATGTTCAACGATGTACTGAGTATTTAGCGTACCAAATTGTTGGTAAAGCAAGAATAAAGCGATAAGTAAGAATACGTCACCTACGCGGGTAACTGTAAATGCTTTGATCGCTGCCCAACCATTTGCAGGGTTTGCATAATAGAAACCGATGAGCAAATAAGAGCAAAGACCTACGCCTTCCCAACCTAAGAATAACAACGCTAAGTTGTCACCTAATACAAGCACAAGCATGCTTGCAACGAACAGGTTGAAGTAAGAGAAGAAGCGCGCATACCCTTCTTCACCACGCATGTACCATGATGCAAAGATGTGGATTAGGAAACCAACACCAGTGATCATGCCCATCATGAGTAAAGATAAGCCATCTAAATGTAAGCTAATGCCAGGAGCGAAACCGCCAACATTGAACCATGTCCAAAGGTTTTGAACAAAAACCTGCTGGCCGCTGTTGGTAAATGCCATACCAGCAATTAATGCAAATAATGCAGATAAACCTACAGAACCTACACCAATAATTGCTGCAACATTTTCAGAGAGCTTATCACGCCCTGCCGCCAATAAAATAAAACCGATTAGCGGAAATAATACTGTTAGATATAAATAACTCATCCGCGCATCTCACTAGCAGCATCCACATCCAAATGATGGAAGCGATGATAGAACTGAAGGACAATCGCAAGACCGATACACGCCTCTGCCGCAGCAAGGGTTAAAATCAGAATGAACATTACTTGTCCATCTGGTTGTGCCCATACGCTACCCGCAAGAACGAATGCCAACGCAGCAGCATTCATCATGATCTCAAGGCTCATTAACATAAATAGTAGGTTGCGTCGCACCATTACACCGTAAAAACCGAGTGCAAAAAGAATGGTCGCAACAATCAAACCATGTTCTAAAGGGATCTGGCCCATTATTCTTTTTCCTCTTCTGCACCTGGTTCACGTTTACCTAAGTGGTATGCTGCAACAAGGGCTGCTAGCAACAACATCGCGGCAACTTCAACCAATAATAAATAGTGTGTAAAGAGCGCTTGACCAACAACTTTTGGTCCAATTACTTGTGCGCCAAGTGGTGCAGAGATGGTTGTATATTCACCACCAAGCATCCAAACTAAAAGCAAGCCAAGTAAAAAGCTCATAAGTGCTGGATATGCCCAAGCATCTGAAGAAAGCCATTTACGCTCTTGTTCAACCGTGTGTTGCCCTAAGTTAAGCATCATCACAACGAATACGAACAAGACCATAATTGCACCAGCATAAACAATGATTTCGAGGGCGCCGGCAAACGGCGCACCTACGATCATGAAAATACCAGCAACAGCAAGTAATGAAACAATCAGACTCAGCAATGCATGTACAGGGTTCGTGTTAGTAACTACACGAACCGTAGAAACGATGGCCACGAGCGCCATCAAATAAAACGGCCACATCATGGTAATAGACTCCGTACATCGATTGGTGCACTTTCTTTTTGTGCTTGACCTTTCTCTTTACCGTTAATTGCCATACCGGTTACGCGGTAGAAGTTGTAGTCTGGATATTTACCTGGACCTGAAATGAGTAAGTTTTCTTTCTCATATACAAGGTCTTGACGTACGTATTCGCCTAACTCGAAATCTGGAGTCATTTGAATCGCTGTTGTTGGACATGCTTCTTCACACATACCGCAGAAAATACAACGAGAGAAGTTGATACGGAAAAACTCCGGATACCAACGTCCATCTTCTTTTTCAGCTTTTTGTAATGAAATACAGCCAACCGGACACGCAACCGCACAAAGGTTACATGCCACACAACGCTCTTCCCCGTCTGGGTCACGCGTTAATACGATACGACCACGAAAGCGTGGCGGCACAATCTGTTCAGCCGGTACTTCTGGATATAAAATCGTGTCACGTTTACGTGTTGCATGGCTAAATACCATGAGTAACGTACGTACAATCGATCCGAATCCAGCTAGAAATTTATACATTTTGTACTCCCTGCTGTCCTAGGCCTGATTCATCAGAATCACAGCACCAGTCACTAACAAGTTGACCAACGCCAATGGCAAACAAATTTTCCAACCAAAGTTCATGACTTGGTCATAACGTGGACGCATTAAAGAACCACGTGCCAATACAAACATCATGACGAAGAATGCTGTTTTAATCACAAACCAGAATACTGGTGGAATAAATGGAATTTCTAAATTGAATGGCGCTAACCAGCCACCAAAGAATAAAGTCACGATCAATGCAGAGATAAGTACAACGTTGACATATTCAGCAACGAAGAACATACCCCATTTCATACCGCCATATTCGACATGGTAACCTTCAGCCAATTCTTGTTCTGCTTCAGGTTGGTCAAATGGGTGACGGTGAGTTACCGCAACACCAGCAACCACAAAAATCAAGAAACCTAAGAACTGTGGAACGATGAACCAAACATCACGTTGTGCTTCAACAATTTCACGAAGGTTAAATGAACCAGCGATTGCAACCACGCCCATTAATGAGATACCCAAGAACACTTCATAAGAAATTGTTTGAGCAGCTGAACGTAAACCACCGAGTAATGAATATTTGTTATTTGAAGCCCAGCCACCAAATAACACGGCATAGACTGCAATACCTGCCATTGCCATAAAGAACAATAGACCGATGCTCATGTCAGCAACACCCAATGCAGGGCTTACTGGAATAACCATGAACGAAAGCACCGCAGTTGCCATCGCAACTGCCGGAGCTAAACGGAATGTTAATTTATCAGCAAATTTTGGAGTCCAGTCTTCTTTGAACATGATCTTAAGCATGTCGGCAACGATCTGGAACATACCGCCAGGACCAACACGGTTTGGACCATAACGGTCTTGCCACCAAGCAAGTAAACGGCGTTCAATAAAAGACATCAACGCAGCAACAAGAACAACTACAAGCAAAATAACCACTGCTTGCACTACAGCATAGGCAATTGGCCAGTTCTCAGCCCAAAGTGGCGTTTGACGTATAATTTCTTGATTCATGAATTACACTCCTAATGCCACTGAAACAGGCTCAGCTAACGATACTGTCGGCGCTAAACCAACTGGGTAACCGATATAACCTGTAGGTAAATATTCAATTACTTGTACAGGTAAGCTCACTGTCGTTTCGCCTGCTTTCACTGTAATACGTTGGCCTTCTTGTAGGTTCAAACGAGTTGCATCTTGTTCGCCCACAGCAAATACAGCCTCAGGAATACGAGTTTCCATTGCAGGTGTTTTAATCGTGAATTCACCAGAACCAAAGATATGATGCATTGGTACAAGACGGAAACTTTCAGGGTTTGCAACCACCGCAGTTGGAGCAACATAGCTACGTGCTGGACGTTTTGCTAAACGATCGAATAAACGAACGCCTGAATCACCACCTTTTAAGTGACCACCCACTTCATCTTGGTATTTGTTCCAAGACTGTGGAGAGTTCCAACCCGGAGCCCACGCAAACGGTACAAGTGAAGATGCTTTTTGTGGACCAACATAACCTTCCATAGAGAATGTTAATGCTGAGTCTGGATCTGTTGGTTGTTTAGGTTCATGAACCGATAAAGGTGCACGAATTGCTGTACGACCAGAATAACGACGTGGTTCACGCGCAATTTTCAAACCATGTACACGATAGCCTGCATCTGGTGCAACATCTTGAATTGCTTCAAGTACCGGAACATTTTTAACGATAGTTTCGATAACGTCATCAAGCAATGTCCAATCAACTGGCTTACCTTTAAGACCAGTTTCAATGGCATGCAACCAACGCCAAGATTCTTTAATCGCATATTCAGGTTTGTAATAGCTTGGATCGTAAACTTGGTAGAAACGCTGCGCACGACCTTCTTGGCTTACAACAGTACCATCACCTTCAGCAAAGCTTGCTGCTGAAAGAACGATATCAGCCTGTTTCACAGTTTCTGTTTCGCTGTGATCAAGTACGATAACTGTTTCAGCTTTATCAAGTGCTGCTTTAACTTGAGCAGCTGGTAAGCGACGGAACAAGTCATTTTCAACAATAACAAGTGTGTCGTAGTCTTGAGCAAATGCTTGTTCAAGGCTTAAACCGCCAAACAATGCCAAGCCCATAGAGTTCACTTCAGGAACAACAAGGCTTAAACCAGCTTTTGAACCAAGGTTTTGCGTTAACTCTGCTGCTGCTTCCATAATTGAAGCATCTTGCAAGCTTGTACCCGCAATAATTAACGGTTTGTTTGCTGCTTTTAAAGTGTCTGCAATAGTTTGAGCAAATGCTTTTGCATCGTCATCTAAACCACTTACAACTTCACCTTTAACTGCCGCAGCCACCGCAAAACCTAAACGCGCGATGTCGTTTGGAGATGCAACAACTTCACCAGTTGCAACATCAGCAAGACGAGTTTGAGTTGCAGCCAAAATATAGATCGGAGATTTTGCTTCCTGACCAATACGTTGTACAGGCTCAGCTAACCAATCTGGTGTACGTGTTTTTGCAGCCATTTCGCGAGCTTTGTTTTTCGCAGCTTGACGAACTGACAATGCCATACGAGGTGCAGTTTGAGTTAAATCTTCACCCAAAATTAATACTGCATCGTAGCTTTCAATTTCACGCATGTTCGGGTTGTAAATACCCTCTGTTTGCATAATTGAAGCTGCAAGCTCAACAAGATTTTGCTCTTTTTGTGCAATACCTGTTGAGTAGTTTGCTTGGCCTACAAGCTCACGCAATGCATAGTTTGATTCTAAACTTGCACGTGGTGAACCGATACCTAAAACCTTTTTGCCTTCAAGTTTCGCAATTGCTTGATCTAATGCTTGATCAACAGAAACAGTTGCTACTGTTTCACCATTGCGGAATTGTGGCTGACGTGGACGGTCTGCACGGTTTACATAACCTGTGCCAAAACGGCCTTTGTCACAAAGGAAGTATTGGTTAACCGAACCATTGAAACGGTTTTCTACACGACGGATTTCGCCATAACGCTCACCCGGAGAGATGTTACAACCTGAAGAACAGCCATGACACACGCTTGGTGCATATTGCATATCCCATTTACGGTTATAGCGCTCTGAATGAGTCTTGTCGGTAAATACACCTGTTGGACATACTTCAGTCAAGTTACCAGAGAATTCAGACTCTAAAGTACCTGATTCTGGACGACCAAAGTAAACACGTGATGCATTGGCATATACACCAAAGTCCGTACCACCAGCATAGTCTTTGTAGTAACGAACACAACGATAACAAGCAATACAACGGTTCATTTCATGCGCGATGAATGAGCCGAGCTCTTGGTTATAGTGCGTACGTTTTGTAAAACGATAACGACGACGGTCATGACCTGTCATTACAGTCATATCTTGTAAATGACAGTGACCACCCTCTTCACATACTGGACAGTCGTGTGGGTGATTCGTCATTAAGAATTCAACAATAGACGCACGGAAATCCGTTGCTTCTTTGTCTTCAATCGAGATATAGGTATTGTCAGATGCTGGCGTCATGCATGACATTACAAGACGTCCGCGCGTATCTTCAGGATTTGCATACTGAGTTACGGCACATTGACGGCAAGAACCAACCGAACCTAAGGATGGATGCCAACAAAAATATGGGATGTCGATGCCCAGACTCAAACATGCTTGTAGCAAGTTTTCCGAGCCGTTGACTTCATACGATTTTCCATCGACATGAATTGTAGCCATAGTCGAATTCCTTAAGCTTGTTCTACGTGGCTGGTTTGCACGACAGGACGATTCGTCACTTTCGCTTCAAACTCACCACGGAAATGTTTGAGTGCGCCCATAAGCGGCTCCATCGCACCTGGTGCGTGGGCACAGAAAGTTTTACCAATCCACAATTTACGAGTTAACTCTTGTAAATGATCGATATCTTCTTTCTTACCTTCACCTGTCTCAAGTGCTTTAAGCGCTTTCACAGCCCATGGCAAACCATCACGGCATGGTGTACAGAAACCACATGATTCACGCGCAAAGAACTCTTCTAAGTTACGAGTGAGCGATACCATGCATTGAGTTTCGTCTACCACCATCAACAAACATGTTCCCAAACGAGAACCTGCTTTCATAATAGTGTCCGCATCCATTGGTAAATCAATGGTATCTGCCGGTAAAAAGTCAGTTGAAGCACCGCCTGGTAACCATGCTTTAAGCTTCAAGCCTTCACGCATACCACCAGCATGATCTTCAATTACTTCACGAGCAGTCGTACCAAATGGAAGTTCCCAAAGACCAGGGAATTTAACTTTACCTGACGCACCATAAATCTTAGTGCCTGGATCTTTTGATTTACCAGCTGATAAACCGATATACCATTCTGGACCACGAAGCATGATTGCTGGCAAGTTGTTATAAGTCTCAACGTTGTTCACAATCGTCGGACGACCCCATGCACCAGCAACTTGCGGGAATGGTGGTTTCGTACGCGGGTTAGCACGTCGACCTTCAAGTGAGTTAATCAGTGCAGTTTCTTCACCGCAGATATAACGACCTGCGCCTGTGTGCACGTGTAAGTCGAAGTTCCAGCCAGAACCTAAAATGTTGTCACCTAAGTAACCTTTAGCGCGAATTTGCTCAAGCGCTTCATTTAGGTATTGTGCAGCTTCGATGTATTCGCCACGAATGAAGATATAACCTTGAGTTGCTTCTAGGGTATAACCTGCAATCAACATGCCTTCGATCAATTGGTGAGGAAGTTTTTCCATCAACAAACGGTCTTTAAAGGTACCCGGTTCCATCTCATCGGCGTTACAGATTAAGTAACGTGGACCACCATCATTTGGCGCCATTAGAGACCATTTGATCCCTGCTGGGAAGCCTGCACCACCACGACCTTTTACAGTTGCAGCTTTAATGACGTCTAACACTTCAGCAGGTTTCATACCTAATGCTTTTTTAAAGCCTGCATAACCTTCAAGTGCTTCGTAATCGTCAGCGCTACGTACTGCTTCTTGTTTGCTTAAACGCCAAGTCAGTGGATGAGTTTCCGGATTACCGTCGCCATAAATTGGTTTTGGTTCGGTATTCATACATACTTCTCCAATAACTGTTTGATTGATGTCACTTCCACTAAACCGTGAGTATCTTCATCAATCATTAACGTTGGGCCTTTGTCACAGTTGCCTAGGCAGCAAATTGGAAGCAGTGTAAAACGACCATCTGGTGTCGTCTGACCATACTGAATTCCTAATTCGCGCTGGAACGCTTCAGCAAGTGTTTCTGCACCCATCAAGAAGCAAGCAATTGAGTCACAAAGCAAAATTACGTGACGACCTACCGGATGACGATAGATACGGTTGTAAAATGTTGCAACACCCTCTAAATCTGCAACACTCATCGACAACAACTGTGCGATGGCATTCATTTGAGCATCATCTACCCAGCCATTACGGCGCTGTACACACTTCAATGCATCCAAAGAAGCTGCACGTGGGTACGGATAGTGACCAATGTGATGTTCGATGTCGTGAATTTCTTCCGCAGTCAAAATTCCTTCAACATTCACACGTGGTTTTTTATCAGTCAAAATCATCATTATTGTGTTACCTCTTAGCGATCCACGTCAGCCATAACCACGTCAATGGTCGCCAGATAAATGATTAAGTCAGATACTAAACTGCCGTTAATCACTGAAGGCATTTGCTGTAAGTGAGTAAACGTCGGTGTACGAATACGCGTACGATAACTCATCGTTGCCTTATCCGAAGTCAAGTAATAAGTACTTGCACCTTTCACAACTTCAGTCATGAATGATGATTCACCAGCAGGCATGACAGGACCCCACGAAACGCTCAAGAAGTGCGTAATCAAGGTTTCAATATCTTGTAATGTCTTATCTTTAGGTGGTGGAACAGCCAATGGATGATCCGCTTTATATGGACCAGAAGGCATGTTATCCAAACACTGTTTGATAATTTTGAGTGACTCAGTAATTTCACGGAAGTGAACAAGAACACGAGCGTATGCATCGCCTTCATACTCAACTGGCACATCAAAATCGAAGTTTTCATAGCCACTGTATGGACGGTATTTACGTACGTCGAAATCAATACCTGTTGCACGTAAACCAGTACCAGTCACACCCCACGCAAGCGCAGATTTCGCATCGTATTGAGCAACATTACGTGTACGACCAATAAACACAGAGTTTTTAAGTGCAGCTGTGTAGTATTCGTTCAGACGTTTTGGCATCCACTCTAGCAAATCTTTAACAAGTTTTTGCCAGTTGTTTGGAAGGTCATGTGCTGTACCACCAATACGGAACCATGCTGGGTGCATACGGTAACCCGTGATTGCTTCAACAATGTCGTAAACTTTTTGACGGTCTGCGAACATATAGAATACTGGTGTCATACCACCGGCATCCTGAATTGCCGTACCACAGAATAACAAGTGGTTATTAATACGGAACAATTCGTTCAACATGACACGAATTACTTGTGCACGTTCAGGAACTTTAATACCTGCCATTTGCTCTACAGCCATGACATAAGGCATGTTCTGAGCACAACCACCTAAGTAGTCGACACGGTCAGTATAAGGAATGAAAGAATGCCATGTTTGACGTTCAGCCATCTTTTCCACACCACGGTGGTGATAACCAATATCAGGTACACAGTCCTTCACTTCTTCGCCATCTAACTGCAATACAACACGGAACGCACCATGTGCAGATGGATGGTTAGGACCCAAGTTCAAGAACATGAAGTCTTCGTCAGCATTACCACGCTTAAGCCCCCAATCTTCAGGTACAAAGCGTAAGTGTTCCTGTTCGAAATCTTGTTTCGCCTTGTCTTGCATGTACGGCGTATATTCTGTCGCACGTGCTGAATATTCTTTACGAAGCGGATGACCTTCCCAATAAGTTGGCAACAAGATACGACGGAGCATTGGATGCCCTTCGAAATTGATACCGAACATATCGTAAGCTTCACGTTCATACCAGTTGGCATTTGGCCAGATATTTGTCGCTGTCGGGAGGTTAAGATCATTTTCGTTCAAGGCAACCTTGATACGAATGTCACTATTACGCTCAAGCGATAATAAATGATAGAACACAGTGAAGTCAGATGCTGGTAAACCATCACGATGTTGACGTAAACGCTCATCCATCGCTGATAAGTCAAACAGCATTACATAAGGACGTTCCACTTTACGCAGGAACATAAGGACTTCTTGCACGCGTGCGCGCTCAACCCAGACTGTTGGAAACTCTTCAAAAGTCGCCTGCACATAGAAGTTCTCACCAAATTTGGTTTTGAGTTCTTCTACGATTGCAAATGCTGGGCGTGAATCAACTGGTGTTGACTCTGGCATAGCAATGTCAGTTTCAGCCATTGGCTTGGCTTCCTATTTAATACAAATTCTGTCAATTTTCTCGATGAACATATCGGTTAGATATGTCAAAGCACCGTCAAAAAATTATTTAATCTCATCCATAGAGCGTAAGTTTTTAACGGCAATACGCTGTGCATTCTTACGATCACGTTCTGGCATCATCTTTGGCTTATACACTGGCTGAAGATCATCACCGATCACGGCAGAAAGCGGGCGTCGCTCTAATTGAATCTGGTCTTGTAAAAGCATTAATGCTTGGATTAATGCTTCAGGACGAGGCGGACAACCTGGGACGTACACGTCAACAGGAATGATTTTGTCTACACCTTGAACTACTGAATAGATGTCGTACATACCTCCAGAGTTTGCACAAGCACCCATTGAAATAACCCATTTAGGCTCTAACATTTGTTCATACAAACGTTGAATAACCGGAGCCATTTTTACAAAGCATGTACCTGCAACAATCATCAAGTCAGCCTGACGAGGTGAAGCACGAATAACCTCTGCACCGAAACGGGACAAGTCATGTACGCCTGTTAAAGTCGTAGCATATTCAACGTAACAACATGAGGTACCAAAGTTAAATGGCCACAAAGAGTTTTTACGTCCCCAGTTTACTGCTGTATGCAAGACATCCTCTAAACGAGTCATGAATACGTTTTTATTCACTTCCTCTTCAAGCGGATCCGTCACGATTTGACGTTCTTGCAATGGGTATTGATCAGCATCCGGATTCGCGCGGGTCAGAGTATATTTCATCCCGACTTACTCCTTTTCAGATGACAATGCAGGTGTAGTTTTTGACTTAACACGACCTGATGATTGGGCTGGAATCTGGCCTGTAGGGTCAGTTACGAGCTCTTCAATAGAGTTAAAGCGTGTGATTTCAGCAATGTTCATTGATGGTGAACCGACTTTAATCTTTTCACCAGCTGATTTACGACGATCTGCCGGTGACCAACTTAAGGCACCTACAGAGAAGGCATAAACAAGCGCAATTAACAGGTCAACGACAAAGATCACGACAGTGGTATATCCCAACCACCCTACTTCACGCACCGAAGTAGACCATGCATAGAGGTAAAGTGCCTCTAAGTCGAAAACAACAAAGAAAATTGCAACTAGATAGAACTTTGCAGACAGGCGAATGCGAGCGCCACCAGCACTCACGACACCTGATTCAAACTGCTCTTGCTTAGCACGTCCCCACGATTTTCCCCCGAGGAGTAAGGGAACTGTGAGCATAAAGACGCAAAGAAATGTAACGCCGATCACGAAGGCGATAATCGCCCAGTCGTATGGAGTAATGGCACTCATGCGGGGATAACTCCTGGCAGGCCTATTATTTAACAAAGAATGTATGTATTGGCCTTTGAATACACCAAACACAAAATTAATCCCGCCAATTGTACCTGATTTCTAATTTCCCATGCTAGTTGAAGCGTCTTAGTCTTTTGGATGATTTTCCAATCAAAAGTATTGATCTATGTCTTGTAGAGGGGGTTTCACCGCTTATAATCGGTTTATTTGATAGTTTTAGCACTTGTAATGATTTTTTTCATTTTTTGATTTTTAATATTATTTGCACAATTGCTCAATCGGTCAATTTAAACACCTTACTTTTTTATAATATTAGGCCGTTTTTTATTGTATTCATCTTCCCCTCTGAATTATGATGAATGTTTAATCATGCATTAATATTTTTTACTCTTGGATAAGAGTGTTTATCATTAAGGGCAGCTGATGCCATACTCACTTCGTGAATTTTCATTTTATTCCTCCCTGAAATTTTTCTTCCTATTTACCATTATTATTTCGATATGCTGTTTTATTGGAATTGCATCTCGCCCCCTTAGTTTTCTTGCATTTTTCTGGCCCGCCAACTCCATATTTCTTGGCCTACTGATCCGTTTCCCACAAACGCGCCAACTAGGAAGCTTTATAGGGGCTTTTACGGGTTATATGATTGCCGATTTGATTAACGGCACCCCGCTTTTTTTAACTATTATTTTAACCATCTCCAATTACCTATATGTGGTGACTACATTAGCACTCGCCATGTTGTTTAGTCGCCATATAAAAGCAGCTTATCGGGGTTACTCTTATTTAGTCTTATTTGCATTATGCGGTATTGGCAGCGTAACCGGTGCTTTTTTTACAGCAACCTTCGTGCCCATGTTTAATACAAAATTTATGATAGGAGATTTTTGGGCTGAGTTTGGTTATTGGGTGACATCAGAACTACAAAATGCGTTGCTGTTATTACCGATTATTTTAAATATTCCTCCCTACCCTAAAATAAAACACTATTTAAGTAGAAATCGTAACGCCATTAACACTGCGGACTTATTACCTTTTTTGGCGGTTTTACTTTCAATTGGCGTAAGTTGTTACGATTCAGGACCAGGTTCCCTGCTTTATCCTATTGCAGCTTTAATCTGGTGCGCTATTCGCTATAAACCGATTATTGTTGCCCTGATTACATCGTTTGCTAGCGCTTATATTATTTATCATGTGTCTAGTCATTATTTATTGCTATATCCAAATGAATATTTAAATAACACCATTTCATTTCGGATTGGTTTAATTATGATGACCATTGCGCCGCTCACAGTTTCTAGTATTAGTGCGCTTCACTCCGAATTAATTCAAAAGCTACAACATGCCATTGCACACGATGAACTCACTTCAAGTTTAACCAGACGTCAATTTTTACAATCAGTTCGACTGCTCCAAGAAAAAGTACAGAAGGAAAATAAAACCTCTGCTTTTTTTATGCTGGATGTCGACCATTTTAAAAATGTGAATGACAATTATGGGCATTTAATTGGTGATAGAGCCTTACAAACCTGCGTAACAACTATCCAAAATATTTTACACCCTCATGATTTGTTAGGGCGTTTTGGCGGCGAGGAATTTGCAATTTTTATTCCGGACACCACCAAAGAAGCAGCGTTTGAACTTGCCGAAAGAATACGCATTAAAATTAGCCAGCAGCCTATTTATGTTTATGGGAAATTGCCTATTTTTGTACAGGTAAGTATTGGTATTAGCTTATATTCACCAAGCTCTCATCGTTCTATTGAAAGTCTTTTTAAAGAAGCAGACGACGCACTCTATCAAGCAAAGCGCGAGGGACGTAATCGAGTTTTTATTTCTTTGTAATATTCCTAAGTCATCATCTAGTGTAATGAATTTTATACAATAACTTCTGTTTTTGCCATGTATGCTAGGAACAGATAATAAGGAGAAAAATGTATGAATCTAGAATATACGCATAAACCAGACTATTACTTGTTTGCACAATTACTCGTGCGACATATAGAAAGCTATATTCAAAAACACCCAGATGCAGATAATGCCATTTTTGACTTGCGAGATGTCTATGAGATTTTTAGACAAGATTTCGCGTCAACCACAACAAATCTAGAAGGCATTTTACATATTGCAGATTCATATAAAGTTGAAACTTTGAATGGAGACCAACCTCTTATTCAAAAATATCAAATCGATGCTAAAAACAATTCGCTCTTAATTGACTTTAATCCAGATGCGCTCAATAGCTTAAGAAGTGGCAAACCTATTTTAGAACCCGATGCGAGCCAATTATAAATAAACCAATAAAAAAGCACCTTATGCAGGTGCTTTTTTATTTGCCTTGAGTGGCGGTTGTTTGAATCGATGTGCAGGCCACGTCATGATAAAACGCGCACCACCTAAGCTTGGGCTTTCATCAACTTTGATTTCGCCGCCAAACCAGTAAGCAATACGACTTACAATTGAAAGACCCAAACCATAACCACCTGACGCACGCGTACGGCTGTCATCTAAACGTGCAAAGGCTTCAAATACACGCTTGCGGTCTTGTTCAGGAATACCCGGCCCATCATCTTCAACACAGACAAAAGCCATGCCATCGCTATGAATACCACCTGTAATACGTACTTTGTTATCACAATAGCGAACAGCATTACCTACCAAGTTTTGTACAACACGGTGTAGATAACGGCGCTCTGCATCTACTTTTACATATAAAGGAGGTGGAATGAGTTCAATTTCTTTTTGGGTTTTTAAAGCTTCAGTTTCAACAGCAACCTGATCCAACACTTCAAAAAGTACAATTTCCGCAAAATCTAATGAGGGTGTACCCTGCTCTAGTTTTGCATAGGTCATAATTTCGTCAATTAAGGTATTGAGTGCTTCAATATCTTTATCAATCATGTCGACCTGATGCATACGATGATTGTAATCATCTTCTTCGGCTAACATTTCTGTACCAAAGCGAATACGCGCAACAGGAGTTCTAAGTTCATGAGACACAGCACGCATTAACTCACGCTGAGCTTCAATCAAACGCTGAATATGATCGGACATATTATTATAACTTGAAGCCAAATTTGCCATCTCATCACTTCCTTCAATAGGAACACGCAATGACAAATCACCCGATTTCATACGGTTTAATGCATAACGCACTTGTCGGATCTTGCGCTCTAACGGCAGAATCAAACCATAAACACCCAAACTTAATAAGAATAGGCTAAATAAGGTAATCCCTGCCGAAAGCTGTAATGGCATCCAGTTAAACATTGGAACTGGGCCCAACACCAAAACTTGTGCAGGGTGATTCGGGATTGGAGACACAATCGAAATAGTAGTGCCACGTACTGTTGCACTATCTTTGTACAACATAACGCTTTGATCTTGGCGTAAACGTCCAATCTGTTCCGAGTCCAGATTTACATCTTGAACATTTTGAATATTAATTGGATATGAGAAATGCTTTTGAATCTTGGCAAGATATTCTTGCTCTTGCCCAGGATAAAACATCAAATAATCGAGCACAAAAATAGGGAGGGCTTTCATTTGCCTTTCACTAATTTTGTCGACTTTAATTGATAAATAATGTTGAGGGTCGTCACGTAAGCCAATAATCACATACGCAATGCTATTACTGGCATCGTAACGAACTACAGATTTTTGTGCTTCGATCCGCTTTTTCTCGGTTCGAGACAATTCAACCTTATTTGCATCGGTGTAATAAATTGGAAGTTCAAGCAAATCAGATGCATCTGAAATCCAATCTATCTTCTGCTGCTTCCCAGGTTGTCGAGCAACTCCTTCACTAATGACGTACGAAATACCATCAGTTAAAGACTCGCGGTATTCTTGTGCGCGTTGATAGTTGATAATTTGTACCAGTAAATAGCCAAAAACCGCTACCAAAACAACAAGAATTACCAATCCCGCATATATTCGCAGGAATATACTGTGTTTAAACACTCGACCAACCTTATAGGAAGTTTAATCAGATTTTACAATCCATTGGTTTCTTTAACAAACAAGTAACCTTTACTACGTACAGTTTTAATACGCTTTGGATTTTCAGGATCATCGCCAATTTTTGGACGAATACGTGAAATACGTACATCGATTGAACGGTCTTGACCATCGTATTCGATACCACGTAAACGCTCGAAGATATCTTCACGCGATAAGATACGACCAGCATTTGAAGCAAGCAACCATAACAAGTCATATTCAGCACTTGTAAAGTCAACTAACTCACCGTTTAAAGTCACTGAACGGCCGCCATTGTCAATCACAAGGTCATCAAATTCAATACGCTGTGCAACTTCATCTTCAACAGTTTTATCTGTGCGACGTAATAGTGCACGAATACGCGCTAATAGCACACGTGGTTGAACTGGTTTAGCAACATAATCGTCTGCACCCATTTCTAGACCAAGTACCTGATCCATGTCTTCTGTACGTGCAGTCAACATCAGAATCGGTTGATGGTAGTGTGGACGAACTTCACGGCAAACTGTTAAGCCATCGGCACCCGGCAACATGACATCCAAGACCACTAGATCTGGTTGTTCACTAATAATACGACGAATTGCACGGTTACCATCAGTTTCTACACCAACTTCCAAACCGTTGCGGATTAGATATTCTTGAGTTAATCGCGCTAAGCGCTCATCATCTTCAACGATCAGAATCTTTGGTAACTTTTCTTCTTGGCTCATATCATTGCCCCTATAAATCTCATTACATGCATCTTAAAAATCTTGCAGATACATTCGTTTATCATTTGCAATATACACACGTTTACATTGTAAACAAGTAGGCGTTCACCAAACTGATACATGACAACTGTGTTTTGTTGCATTTTATTAGCCTTTGAATTTCCAAGTATTTTTAAGATCTGTTTATTGTTATTAAAAGTCATAATCTATTCATATTTCCTATGTATGAATATTAAACAAATTATTTCTTCTTTGATTTTAAATTCATTCAAGTGCTTGTTTTTTGAGTTATCCACAAAGTTATCTATAAGTGTTTTTTGTTAGCTTTGGTATGCTATCTCCCGACAAATCATACAGATAAAAAATTACTAAAAAGTCAAGATTGATCTAGCTTAAAAAATCCCGTATCTTGTGTTGAAAATAAACTTTAACTACTAAGTCTTGTGTTTATCCCTCAAATATCGTGGCATGTTTTTTGCTCGGTTCAAACGGTCTATAAACATAACAAAAGTGACAATGGAGCTATGCTGGCATGAGCGTAATTACTTCGACTCCCGGTCAAATTCAGGTGATTAAACGCACTGGAGATGTTGCTGCATTTGATGCAGAGAAAATTTCAGTTGCGATTGGTAAAGCTTTTCTTGCTGTGGAAGGTCAACAGAGTTCGGATTCAAGCCGTATTCACGACCGTATTACCCAGTTGACGGAAATGGTATTAAATACTTTCACTCGCCGTTTACCATCGGGTGGTACGATCCATATTGAAGAGATTCAAGATCAAGTAGAACTTGCTTTAATGCGTACTGGGGAACAAAAAGTTGCCCGCGCTTATGTAATTTACCGTGAACAACGTGCTAATGCTCGTCAGCAAACAAACTCAAACCACCACCCTACTTTACAAGTTACCGATAAAAACGGTCAGCTTCAGCCACTTGATTTAAGTGCATTGCAAGCAACTGTTTCTAAAGCAGCTGAAGGTTTGGAAGGTATTGACGTTCAAGCCATTGTGGATGAAACCGTTAAGAACTTATATAACGGCGTAAAAGAAAGTGATATTGCCACAACCATGATGATGGCAACACGTACCCGTATTGAACAAGAACCAAACTACACTTACGTAACTGCACGTTTGCTTTGTAATGAGTTAGTGGGCACAGGTTTAGAGTTCTTAGGTTTAGCAACAGACACACCTGAAAACAATGCACTTGAAGCATTCTTGAAAAAAGGTGTTGAGCTTGATTTGCTTTCACCTGACTTGCTTGACTTCGACTTAGAAAAATTAGCAGCAGCAATTCAGCCAGAACGTTCTAATCAGTTCACCTATTTAGGTTTACAGACTCTATTTGACCGTTACTTCATTCACTCAAACGGCGTACGCTTCGAATTACCACAATTATTCTTCATGCGTGTGTCAATGGGTCTTGCACTTAATGAGCAAGATAAAGAAGAACGTGCAATCGAGTTCTATAACTTATTGTCTAGCTTCGACTACATGGCGTCTACGCCTACCCTGTTTAACTCAGGTACATTACGTCCACAGCTTTCAAGTTGTTATTTAACAACAATCGGCGATGACCTTTATGACATTTATGGTGCAATGCGTGACAACGCGATGCTCTCTAAATGGGCTGGTGGTTTAGGTAATGACTGGACACCAGTACGTGCCTTGAACTCTTATATTAAAGGTACAAACGGTAAATCTCAGGGTGTTGTTCCGTTCCTTAAAGTAGCGAACGATACAGCAGTTGCGGTAAACCAAGGTGGTAAGCGTAAAGGTGCGGTATGTGCGTACTTAGAAACTTGGCACTTAGACATCGAAGAGTTTTTAGAACTTCGTAAAAACACAGGTGATGACCGCCGCCGTACACATGACATGAACACTGCGAACTGGGTTCCAGACTTGTTTATGCAACGTGTATTTGAAGATGGTGAATGGACACTGTTTACTCCTTCTGAAACTCCAGACTTGCACGATTTAACAGGTGCTGAATTTGCTGAGCGTTATGCTTACTATGAGTCTGTAGCGAAAGAAACTAACATGCTACACAAGAAAGTACGTGCTAAAGATTTATGGCGCAAAATGCTTTCTATGTTGTTTGAAACTGGTCACCCTTGGATCACGTTCAAAGATGTATGTAACTTACGTTCACCACAACAACACGTTGGCGTAGTTCACTCATCTAACTTATGTACTGAAATTACCTTGAACACAAATCAAGATGAAATTGCAGTATGTAACTTGGGTTCGATCAACCTTGTACAACACGTTCAAGGTGGTGTGTTAGACCGTGAGAAATTAGCTCGCACTATTAAAACAGCAGTACGTATGCTCGATAACGTTATCGACATTAACTACTACGCTGTACCACAAGCGAAAAACTCGAACTTGAAACACCGCCCTGTCGGTATGGGTATCATGGGCTTCCAAGATGCACTATACGAAATGGGTATTGCTTACGGTTCAGACGCTGCTGTTGATTTTGCAGATGAATCAATGGAAGTGATTAGCTACTACGCGATTGAAACTTCAAGCAACTTGGCTGTTGAACGTGGTGCTTACTCAACATTTAAAGGTTCATTGTGGGATCAAGGTATCCTTCCAATCGATTCTTTAGAAATTGTTGCGAAATCTCGTCCAGAGCGCATGTTCGAAGTTGACCGTACTCAACGTTTAGACTGGGACACTTTACGTGCCAAAGTTCAAAAAGACGGTATGCGTAACTCAAACGTGATGGCGATTGCTCCAACTGCAACCATCTCGAACATTTGTGGTGTTTCTCAGTCTATTGAGCCAACATTCCAAAACTTATATGTGAAATCTAACTTGTCTGGTGAGTTCACTGTAATTAACCCATACCTTGTTCGCGCATTAAAAGATCGCGGTCTTTGGGATACAGTGATGGTTAACGACCTTAAACACTTTGAAGGTTCAGTACAAAAAATTGCACGTATTCCTGAAGAATTAAAAGCAATCTTTGCTACTGCATTTGAAGTAGATACACGTTGGATCGTTGATGCTGCATCACGCCGTCAAAAATGGATTGATCAAGCTCAGTCACTTAACCTTTACATCGCTGGTGCAAATGGTAAGAAACTTGACATCACTTATAAGATGGCATGGTTACGTGGTCTTAAGACGACTTATTACCTCCGAGCTTTAGGTGCAACTTCTGCTGAAAAATCTACAATCAACACAGGTGCGTTAAACGCAGTTAAACCTGCGACCGTTGAAGCGGCTCCAGTTGCTGCCCCTGTTGTAGAAGCGAAGAAACCAGAAGCAGCAGTTGAAGAAGAAGGCTTTACCCAAGCAGCTCCTGTACCAATGGCTTGCTCAATAGACAACCCTGATTGTGAAGCTTGCCAATAACATTCAATAAAATTGCTCTTTTTCACTAAAGAGCAATTTTAAAAGAGGTAAAGATTATGCTTTCTCATCTCAGCCATAACTATATGCTTGGTGTTGGAGTATTAATCTTTGCCTTTATTTTCTTTTATATGCCGATGGTTTACGCATTTATCACAATACGTAAGCAGCAGCGTAAGCAAAATAAGTTGTAGGGAGTAGAGACCAAAGGCCCAAAATTTGGTCATACATCAATAAAACTTAATTTTGTTTACACATTAAAAGCGTATAGTAGGGACATCTTCGTTTAGAGATGTCGAACTTAGATATATACAACGAAGAGAGAACAAAAATGTCTATCCTTAGTTGGGACGATTTTGAAGATGATTCGCAAAAACCGGCTGCACCTGAACACAAGTCTGCGCCCATCCAACCGGAAAAAACGTCTGATTCGCAGAATGTATCTACTGCGCAGCCATCATCGCCGAGCATGGCAGCTCCACAATCCGCTGGAACCCATTCCGTGCGACCAACAGTTGCCTCCGATACGATGGCTAGAGCCTCTGCAGCCCTAGAACACTTAGACGTTGCTCCTGGCCTTGAAGAGCTAGAAATGGGCGCACAACGCGTTCAAGTTGACGACAAAGCGATGATTAACTGTCGTGCGGACTTGAACCAACTTGTACCGTTTAAATACGAATGGGCTTGGCAGAAATATCTTGACGGGTGTGCAAACCACTGGATGCCGCAAGAAGTTAACATGAACCATGACATCGCACTTTGGAAGTCTGAAAATGGCTTAACTGAAGATGAGCGTACTATTGTTATGCGTTCTTTAGGTTTCTTCTCTACTGCGGACTCTTTGGTTGCAAATAACTTGGTATTGGCGATTTACCGTCACATTACTAACCCTGAATGCCGTCAGTACATCTTGCGTCAAGCGTTTGAAGAAGCAATTCACACTCACGCTTACCAATACTGTATCGAATCTTTAGGTATGGATGAAGGCGAAGTCTTCAACATGTACCGCGAGATTCCATCTGTTGCGCGTAAAGCATCTTGGGGCCTCAAGTACACTCAATCTTTAAGTGACCCTACTTTCCACACAGGTACTCCTGAAAACGACCAACGTTTACTTCGTAACTTGATCGCATTCTACTGTGTACTCGAAGGGATCTTCTTCTACTGTGGCTTTACTCAAATTTTAAGTATGGGTCGTCGTAACAAGATGAACGGTGTTGCTGAGCAGTTCCAATACATCTTGCGTGATGAGTCTATGCACTTGAACTTTGGTATCGACATGATTAACCAAATCAAGATTGAGAACCCTCACCTTTGGACTGCCGAGTTCCAACAAGAAGTCATTCAAATGATTCTTGAAGGCACAATGCTTGAAATCGAATATGCACGTGACACGATGCCACGCGGTGTATTGGGTATGAACGCAAGCATGATGGAAGAATACTTGAAATTCATCTGTAACCGTCGTTTATCTCAGTTAGGTTTACCAGAGCAATTTGCTGGTGTAACGAATCCATTTGCGTGGATGTCTGAGATGATGGACTTACGTAAAGAGAAGAACTTCTTCGAAACTCGCGTAACTGACTACCAAACTGGTGGTGCGTTAAGCTGGTAAGTTTAAGAGTTACCATCAAGTGACACATAAACTGTCATTGATAAAAAAACCGCCACAAGTTGGCGGTTTTTCTTTAATTGAGTTTTGTTAATTACTTTAACTATTTGATCACTCCTGCAAATATAAACTCGTTTATGCATATGTTGGTTAGTTTCAAAATATTTATACACTTCAGCACCACCTTTATAGTTTTATCTTCGCTCCCCTTACAATATCCATAGAAAAGTTTGTTCAGTTTCTGTCAGGTATTTTTGGAAAAATCTTTTTCTTAAATTTGAAAAAACCTAGTTTTTTTATTTCACAGCCTAATTCAAATATTACGGTAAAAATGTCATTTTTTGCCTCAAAGGTTTTCGGTCAAAATGCTAATCTAACAATATATATATACATATAACGAATAGGAATAAGAATGAATTTATATGATAAAGATTATTTAAGTAATGTTATGACTGTTGTTGATAGTATTTATCAACAAATTAATGATAAAACTGTAATTTATCTTGAAGGTGGACATTTTAGTCATAATTTTGGTGCAGATGATTTTGCAATTAATACATTAAATGATGCCATAGCACTTGGCTCAATGATTATAAAAAAATATCAAAGAGACATTAAGCTCACTTATGGCATTTTAATTGATGATCTGGGTTTAGCTTGTTCAGAAGAGAGTTGTACAATCTTATCAACAGAAACGAAGCAAGATTCAATAAGATCAGAATTACCTAGCGAACTGGAATCTATTTTATCGAATAGCAAACTGATCAAACGAGATAAAGTACTTATTTTTTCTGAACGAACCAGTAAAAATAGAGCAATTGATAGTATCAAAAAAATAATTAAAAAAGATAAGAGTCCTTTTATTTTCAATGAAGAAGAAACCCATACTGAAATTAAATTAACAGATCAAAATCATTCGTTTGTTATGGCACGTCGCCAAGGGCATACATTTACAGCCAAATGTCCTGCCATTATGTCTCAACACTACAAAGATGTTCTGACTAAAGTTAAACAACGATTTGCTGATGTGACCAATATTATCATTATTGATTGGTCTGATCTTTCAGACAAAACCAAGGTGACCCAAGGACGCTTTGCACTTTCTGCAATCAAAGATTCCAATCAAGATATCAATCATTCAATTATTAATATATTTTTTGGTGATGATACGGGGGAAATTGCAGAAGTAAATCACGAAATTCATCTCATCTAAAAATACCTAAATCAAAATATATAAAGCTTGAGTATAACAATGATTTATCTTGACTATAATGCAACAACGCCGATTGATCCTGACGTTCTGTCAACAATGACAGCTTGCTTTCATGACTACTTTGCAAACTCTGCTTCTGTCAGTCATCACGAGGGAATTAAAGCATATCATCATTTAGAAAAATGTAGAGCCACTGTTGCTCAAATGATTGATGCTGACCCAAATCACATTATATTTAACTCAGGTGCATCTGAGGCAAACAATACTGTTATTCGCGCTGTTGTGGATTATTATAAACCTCAAGGGACTGTGCATATTATTACTAGTAGCATAGAACATAAATGTCTGATTAATATTTGCGAACACCTCAAGCAACGTGAAGATGTAGAAGTTACTTATTTACCTGTTGATAAATCTGGAAAAGTTTGTATTCAATCATTGAAAACAGCTTTACAACCTAATACACGCCTCATTTCTATCATGGCTGCAAATAACGAAACAGGAACGCTTCAGCCGCTTCAAGAAATTAGCCAAATTGCACATGACCATCATATTTTATTTCATACCGATGCGGCTCAATGGATTGGAAAACTCCCCTTTTCTGTTAAAGATATTAAACCTAATTTCGTAAGTATTTCAGCACATAAGTTTTATGGCCCTAAAGGAGTGGGCGTGTTGTACTGTAATCAGCAGGATATCATTTTGAATTCTCCACTTGTTCATGGTGGCGGACAAGAATCGGGTATGCGAAGTGGAACAGCCAATTTACCTGGAATAGCAGGTATGGCAAAAGCGGCCGAACTCTTTATTGCATTGCATGAAGACAATATTGCACAACAAAAACAGCTCAAAACATATCTTCTTAAAAAATTGAGACAGTTTTTCCCTCATGCCATTGTGAATGGCTGTGAAAAACAGAGCCTTCCTAATACGATTAATTTTTCTTTGCCAGCGGTTAAATCAAGTACATTACTCAAAAAACTCAAAATGAAAGTTGCTTTAAGTAGTGCATCTGCCTGTCTTTCATCCGAACAAAAGCCTAGTCATGTACTTACTGCTATGGGGCTTGATGATGAAATTAGTCAAAGCGCAATTCGTTTAAGTTTTGGAAATAGGACAACTTTAGAAGATCTAGATACAGCTTTAGATTTAATTTACACCACATATGAAAGATTAAAAGAGTATTAAGTGATTAAAAATAAAAAAATTGTTGCTGAACTCTTATTATTAACTGTTGCTGCTGGATGGGGAATTGGTTTTCCTGTCATGAAATTAGCCATCAATGAATATCCTGTTGCTACAGTTTTGGCATTACGGTTTATTTTAGCTGCAATTTTACTATTTCCTTTTGCAATGAAAGACCTTTCAAAAATAGAAACTAAAACGCTTTTTTCAGGTATATTTTTGGGTTTTCTTTTAAGTCTTTCTTTTATTTTTTTAATATTTGGTCTAGAACTCACGACTGCATCAAGTACTGGTTTTCTGGCGGGGTTAAGTGTAATTTGGGTATTAATTTTAACAAGCATTATCGCTTATAAACTCCCCTCATTAGACATTGTTATAGCCACACTACTTGGTCTTATCGGGATATATGTGATGTCCGATATGCAAGACTGGGTATTACAAAAGGGAGAACTTCTAGTTATTTTAGGTTCTATTTTTTCAGCTATACATATTATTGCCATTGATAAAATTCAATCCCAGCAGCAAAACAGTATGGTATTGACAATTTTGCAGCTTATTACAACCGCAGTTGTGATGTCTTGTGTTATTAATTTTACAGGTCATAATATTATTCCCACCACATGGAATTTTAATTTAATTACTGCTTTATTTATTACAGCGATTTTCTCAACCATAATTGCTTTTTGGGTTCAAACCAATTATCAATCTTATACTACTCCTAATAGAGCCGTATTAATCTATAACCTAGAACCAGTGTTTGCAGCAATTTTTGCAATGTGGTTACTTCAAGAACAATTACATTTTAATATGATAGTTGGTGGTTTTTTGATTTTAGTTGGTATGTGTCTACCTGTTTTTATGAAACAAAATAGATTATTAACCTAAGTTCTAAATAAGTGATGATGTGATCAAAAAACTACTACATATATAGTTAATGACAACACTTCCACCAATAATGGCAATACTTCAGCAAACCAGTTAACTGACTACCAAACTGGTGGTGCATTAAGCTGGTAAGTTTCGACTTAGTTAATTAAGAAAAAACCGCTATCTATTAGCGGTTTTTTCTTGGCTTGTATTTATTAAAATTTATAAATAGATATTAATTAATTGATTTTATTTCACTACAGGCATCAATGTATTGATTAATATTTCCTATAAAGCAGTATATATATCTCATCCTTCATTATTAAAAAATAAAATAAATTTAATAGTAAAATTATTAACATCCAAATTAATTAGTTTAGGCACCCAAAATAATGGACCTATACTGTTAAAGCGTATTTAACAATAATCGATATTCCAGATAGCAGTACAATAAAATTAATAATTTTCAAGAATTGCTGCTTAGACAATTTGAGTGTAATTCGCTTGCCAATGAACGCACCTATCAACATCGATGGGATAAACAGAAGTGCAAGTGACAATAAGTTATCCGAAAAATACACGCCTGCTGTAGTAAATAGAATGACTCGAAAAACCGTGCTGCATCCAATTAATGTAGTTTGAGTGACACGGATTTTTTCTGGGGTTTCGATTCGTCCATTGAGGTAAATCGCATATAAAAACCCACCGCTACCAAACATGGCACCTAAGAAGCCACCAGATAATCCAAAAGGAAAAACAAATTTTTTCTCTAGTTTTTTCTGTGGCTTAAAGCCACTTAATGAGTAAGCCGCATATAAAAGAGTAAATATACCAAATGCTAGAAGTGCGTAACTTGCATTAACTCTCATCAGCAGTATAAAGCCAAGAAAACTACCGACAAACATAAGTGGTATTAGAAATTTTAATTCAGAAAAGTCTGCCTTCTTACCATCTTTAATGACATTTGAAATGGCAGCGAACATATCTAGTAAGGCTAATAATGGAATAATTTGTGAGAGAGGTAAAAAGTTAAGTAATACAGGACTCGCGATTAATGCAGTTCCAAAACCCACCATTCCAAAAATAATATAAGAGCACACTATTGTTATTAACATTATTGAAAGTTGCAGTACTGAAAAGTCTTCTAAAAGATACATTTAAAATTCCATTTTTGATTTTTAACCAAGCCAAACTACACTAAAATATAAATTATCACATAAATATTAGATAATTTTATCAAACATTAAAATATTTAATACTCATTTTTTTTGATTATTTCTTTGTTATAAAAATTTCGCTGTAAAAAATAAATTTCATTATAAAAGGATAATTCAAGAATGAACTCTAAAGTAATCATCAATGGAAATGTTGATTGTAAAGAAACGATTAGTGCTGAGTTAGATGAATTCATTACTAAAATGGATGATCATGAAATTTTCCAAAACAATTATTTCAAGCATTTGACTTCTACTTCATGGACGCCAGAATCATATATCTTATTTCGTGACAATTTCTTCTATCGTACCGAGCTAACTGTAAAAGGGATTGCTCATGTATGTTCGCGATCTGCTTTTGAAAACGATATGGACACTCTAGTCCTATTCACCCACATTTTAAGTGAAGAAACTGGTATGGGTGAAAAAGCCAAGTGCCATGAAATCTTTATGGAGAATGCGCTCAATATATTTGGTGCCGCAGAATACAATCTTCCAGAGATGAAGGTTCAACAGGCTAAGAATAGTGATCGAATCATCGCAGAGACATTGCAGTATCGAGATACTATCCAAGGTTTGATTACGGGTAGTTATCCTCGCATGTTGGGAGCAGTCATGGCCCTAGAAAATCATGCTGATAAGATGCTTACCGTATTCCGTGAAGCGTTCAGATTCAATAACAAAAACCTTGATCCAAGTGAATTCATTAAGAAAGTTGAGGTCTATTTTAACGCCCATATCGAAAATGGCGTCGAAGATCGTCACGCTCAAGATGCTAAACAGTGTGTCCATAACAACTGTAATAACCAAGAAGACCTTGATGAGATTAAGTTTGGTGCAAATGAAACATTGAAAGCCCAGCTTAAGATGTGGAATGCAATGTTTGATCAAGCTGTATCACTTTAACTAAAACGGATTTTGAGATTTCACAATGCAAAACTTAGGTATTTCACAAGCAGCCTTGAATTTACGTGAATCAATTACACACGGAACTAAGGCAAAAATTTTAGAATTAAATAAAAAGTCTGGCGCAGATGATCAAGTCATTGATTTAAGTATTGGTACTTTAGATGAAAAGACCAATAGCGGCATTGATGATGCAGTTAAGAGTTATATTTCAAATAATGCTGCAATTATCCATGAGTTTGCACCAGTTAAAGGCTTCCCTTTCTTACGGAAGTCTATTGCTGAGCGTGTAAAGCGTTTACGTGATATCAGTTTCAATCCAGATACTGAAATCATGGTCACTCCTGGCGGTATTAAAGGTGCTATCACTGTGGTATTCCATACACTTCTAAATCCAGACGATGAAGTGATTTATCCAGTACCAAACTGGCCTCATTACGCAGACATGATTGAATTGCACTTAGGTAAAGCTAAACCAATCTATGTCAAAGACTTTTATAACCAAGCGATTGATGTAGTTGAATTAGAAAAAACCATTACAGATAAGACCAAAATTATCATTCTTGGTGACTGCCTAAACCCTTCTGGCAAAATTTACACTCGTGATGAATTAGAGTCGATTTCGAAAGTGATTTTGACTGCCAATGCCGAACGTTTATCAAAAGGTTTAAGCCCAATCTATGTGCTTTTTGATTGTCCGTATGAATCACATATTTTGAATAATAAGCCTGCAAACATTTCAAATATTACGCAGCAGTTTAAAGACCAAACACACTCTATGTGGGACTACACCATTTATATCACTGGTCCCGGTAAAACCTATGGAATGCATGGTGACCGATCTGGATATATTTGTGCTTCGGACAAACTGATTAAAGTTATGGAAAAGGTACAGGTGAACTTAAACTCGTTTGCTTCGACTTATGCCCAAATTGCGACACATGAAGCAATGCAAGAATACATGGATGACGTTGCAAAGAAACGTGCGGTAGTTGCAAGACAGAACATGCAAACATTCATTGAAGACTTGAAAAACTGCACTGGTTTAGAAGTAACTGAGCCTGAAGGTGGATTTTTCCTATTCTTGGACTTGTCAAAGTATGGCGACAAAATCCAAGAGTTAGGATTTGATTCAGCCGATCAATATCTTTTGGAAACAGCAAAAGTTGCTTCTATTGGAGGCATGCATTTTGGTGAAAACATCGATAGCCTCCGACATTACATTCGCATGAATTGTGGACGTGATCCAGTAACTCTAAAGGCAGCTGCAGCACGTATTAAAGAAGCCCTTCAGAAATTGAACTAACTCATATTATTCAGGAAGTTAAGTTTTAACTTCCTGAATTTATATTTTTATGGACGATATTACTTTGAAAAAGTTCTGTATCATTGGAATGGGATTCTCAGGTACGTGTACCTTCATCAGCTTTGTAAAAAAATTACTGAATCAAGAGATTGATCATAAGTCATACTCGATTACTCTTGTTGAAATGCGTGAATCTATGGGACATGGGAATCCATACGACAAAGACGAATTATTGGCTGGCCATTTGTGTAATAACCCTGCCCATTCAATGTCGCTTTGGGATAACGACTTTGTGGATTGGATGGCAGAAAATAAAAATCACCTGATGACTCATTACCCCCACCTAGTTTATAAGAAATCTTTAGCTGGTGAATCGCAAGCCTTCCCAGATCCTAACGCTTTTTACCCTAGAGCTTTGTTTGGTATCTATCTCAATGATAGGTTTAAAAAATACTTAGAATTAGCCAAATCAAATCACATTAAAGTTGAAGTTTACAATGGCTATGAAGCTATCGATGGCTATGAAACTAAAGGCGGTTATAATTTAGTTATCAAGAATCAAAATTCAAATCAAAAAATTGAATTAAAAGGATTTTCTAAGCTTTTACTCACTATCGGGCACTGGACTGCAAGTAGTTTAGACTCCAAGCACAGTTTATTCGTGAAGCCATACCCTTTTCAAAAAGTCTTAATGAGACTTAATGACATTATAAGACAAGATCATAAGCCAAATGTTCTTGTACGTGGTATGGGCCCTAGTGGTGTTGATACGGTCATCACTCTTTTTAGTGAAGGATCGTTTGCAACTGAAAATGGAGCCTTCTCAAGCTATCAGAAGGCCGTGACAGATGAAAACTTCAAAATCTATATCGTTAGTCGTTCGGGATACTTCCCAGCGGTACGAGGCAATAAACCTAACTATGACTTTAAGTATTTCACTCATGAATCTTTCCATGAGTTGCAGCAGCACTTAAATCAGGTTTTATCACTAAATGATATTCTTTATCTGCTTGATCTTGAGCTTAAAAATGCAACTAACGGTGAAGTGTCATTCAATGATTTGTGCAACTTGAAATTCGCAAATGCTTATGAAAAGTTGAAATATGATCTGGAGCACCAAGAGCTTAATGACTTAATTAATATGATCATTCTTAAAGTACGAAGAATGAAGTTTTACCGTTATTTAAGCAGTCATGATAAAGAACGCTACGACCAAGAATTTGATCACTTATTCATTCGCCTTGCCGTACCAATCCCACTGGAAAATGCACAAAAGCTGAAATGCCTATTTGAAGCTGGTTTACTTCAATCACTCAAACTTGGCTATAACAGTAAACCTCTAAAAATAATGGATAGCCATGTACAGCTCACTGATGATCTAGGGCATTCATTTGATTTTGATCTTGTGGTTAATACGATCAGTCAAGACTTTGATATCTATAAACATCCCTCAGCATTGGTTAAATCATTGTTAGAGCAAAAGAATATTGTCCCGAATATGGAGGATGAATATAACACTGGAGGATTGATGCTAGATGGTTTCGAGACCTACAAACTGATGGAAAACCGTAGAGGGTTTATAAAGCCCTCGGAGTATTTTTACTCTTTCGGTGTGCTTACCCGATACTGGCAGAATGAACGTAACTTTTCCAAAGCGATTGTTGATGCGGCTGATTCTGTCTCGACTGATTGGGTTGAATTGTTTCAAAAGCATCTTAGTGAACCCATATTTACTCCAGAACAACTTTATAAAATTAGTTAATCGGACAAGGAAAATGATCAATGGAAATGCATCAGTTTTGTTATGACCACGATATTAGGATAGTGCTGTGCAACTTAAAAGATAGCCTGTTTCCGTTTCATAAGCATACTCATATCCCCGATCTTGTGTACTGCTCAAAAGGTGCTATTCAGGTTGAGTTACCAGATTTGCAGCAGAAATATATTGTTAATCGGGGGGAGTTTTTTCAAATTCCTCCCAATGTTAGACACAGATTTGCAAATAAAGATATTAAGATTGAAAGCCGTTATATCATTCTTCAAATTGGAGAGTTTAGTATTGAATTTTTTAAAAATATTGAAGAAATAGAACCACTACTTGCCAATATTGAACCTAAAACTCGACTGAGTTCAGATATTTTTATTAAGGACTATAACGCTGACATTCAATATATTATTGAAGACTTTAAAAACAATAGAAAAAAGGAAATTAGTCCCGAGGAACAAGCCGACATTATTCAAGCATTAGAAGTATTTTTGCAGAATGGATATAAGTCAAAATTTCCAGAGAAATCGTACTTTTTTGCTTAATCCAACTGCGTGTTAGTCATGCAAAGCATAGTCATATATTCAAGCAGGCTCCTGAAGTTCCTTGTTATAACTTATGCTTTGCATTTCCTGTAATCGTGAATACGTTCTTTGAAATTCAAATTTAAGCCTCTCGCCTTTATATAATTGATTTAATGGTTGTGAAGCAGCAAAGTATAGTTTGATTTTTTGATCATAAAGTTCATCAATCAAATAAATAAAACGTCTCACGGTATCATAAATTCTATCTGTTAAATCACCAATTCCACTGATGAGCACATAGTCATATTGCGTTGCTATCTCTATATAATCAGCTGGGCTTCTGGCTTCTCGGCAAAGGTTTTCAAAGTCGAACCAAATTACATTCTTATAGCAAGATTTAACCTCGACTGATCTATGGTTGATCATGATGCTCGTCTTGAGTTCTTTCTGATTATGTGTAAGCTGCTGGTAAACCGAATGAAGCCATTGTTCGGATTCTTCATTTAATGGAAATCTATAGAAATGGTCATTGGCGTTGCTTTCTTTGATGGTTCTGTAATCGAGTTGATTACCGATTTTCAAGACCGTGCAATTCTTATTGATATGATCTATGGTCTCTAAAAATCTATCGCGATTTAAACCATCTTTATAAAGATCTTCCGGATCAATATTCGAGGTAGCAACCAATATCACTTTCTTTGAAAATAGCAGATTAAATAGATTTGAAAGTATCATTGCGTCGGCAACATTTGATACAAAAAACTCATCAAAGCAAATGAGCTTATAGTTGCTTGCTATGTCATTAGCAATCAGCTTTAAAGGATCTTTATTTCCCCGATAGGCAATAAGTTGCTTGTGAACATCTTTTAGGAAATGATGAAAATGCACTCTCATTTTCTTTTTAAAATTAAGAGAGTTATAGAATAAATCCATAATCCATGTCTTGCCTGTTCCTACACTTCCCCACATGTACAGACCTTTAATCTGGGGACTGAAGAAATGACTAGACTGGTTTTCAATTTTATTCCAAATCTCATTTAATGTTTCAATAGCTTGTCGCTGAGACGGATCTGCAAGAACAACGCCATTATCAATCATAGAGTTGTATATCTCGAGTGGACTTTGACCCTCATGCTTAAGCATCTTCATTCCCTACGGTAGCCAAGATTGTTGTTGAATGCTTAATAATAATATCATTCATTATTGAAACTGCTGGAGAAAGATAAGAAAGCTGATGCCAGTATAATGGAATCTTAATCCTATATTCCTTTGAAATTTCCTTTATGCCCTGATTCGATAAATCCTGATTTATCTTGCATATAGGCATTATTCCGTAACCCATATCACAAGCAAGCCCAGAAATATAAGAGTCAGTTGAAGGAATAATATGAAAAGGAATCATTGATTTTTTGAGTCCGAAGTTAGATTCTAAAAAATCGAAATATATTCTTTCATTTTCATTAAATAAAACTAAAGGAGCTAAACGCAGATTCTCTCTATTAATTCCATTTTTAAACCATTTATTAATAAAATTCTCTGAGGCAACTAGGCAATAAATCATATTGCCTAAATATACACTTGTACACCCTCTGATTATCTCAGATTCTGAAGTAATGCAAGCCTGAACCTCTCCTCTTTTTAAGAGTTCGATGGTATTACAAAGCGTATCAATCTTTACGTCTATTGTAATAGCCTCCGACAGACAGTACTTAGCTAATATTGGGAAAAGCAATGACTCAAATGTACCAATACTCGCAGCAATCGGTAACGGCTTAAATTTATTATTATCGATGACCGATTTTAAAAAAACATTCTCTAATAAAGACACTCGCTGAAGATAAGCAAATAACTCAGCTCCAAATGGTGTTGGTTTACATGGTCTTTCTCTCACCAATAATACATTTCCTAATCTCTCCTCTAGTAATCTAACTCTTTGAGAAATCGCTGACTGAGATACACATAATTTTTTACCAGCTTTTTCGAAACTTCCTGTTTCAACAACGGCCGAAAAGGCGTCGCATTTAATTTTGTCTAGCATTTTTAAATGTTATCTATATTAATTAAAGTTATATTTCTTAATCATAGTAATGGGTATGGCAATACGAAATACTACAATTGTATTACTTGTGCTAAATAATCATTATTTATTTTAGTTAAATGAATATCGCACATGCAATTAATTAGAAAATCTAAATAATGTTGTAAAATTTATTTTATTTTCAATCAAGCTTCTGGAAGGAAATAAAAAAGTTTTTTAGCTCAAATCCAAATACCCAAATACAGCCTTTTCAACTCGCTGTTGTAAATAATTTAAATCACTTTCCCCTGCTATGCCTGCCGCATTAATCATTCCTTTACTTAAGGCAATTACATCTTGTGCGGCTGTTTGTGCATGTAAAATGCCAGAACAAGTAAACAGATCAGAAATTATGGTTTCAAGCTCGAGTTGAAGCTCATTTTCCTCAGTGTCTTTTCCAAGGATTTCAGAAGCAAATTCAAGAGTTCGTGCCAACTGTGGACGGTTGAATTGATGTTGTACAGCGGCCTGTATGATGAGTTTTAATTTTTCTTTTAAATCTGTGCCAGCATTTTGCTGTATGGCTTCAACAATATGATTTGAAAGCTTGGCGCGCTCACGTCGAATTAACTCGACGATTAAAGCATCTTTAGATGGAAAGTACTGATATAGGCTACCAATGCTTACACCAGCAAGGTCAGCCACAGCATTTGTGTTAAATCCAGCAAAGCCTAACGACTCTAAAATGCGAGCAGCCGCTTCTAAAATAGCTTCAAAGGTAGCCACTGAACGTGCTTGACGCGGGCGTTTACGTGGGTCTGGGAGAGTTTCTGGCATGGGCTGAAATGCGAGTATTTAATGTGAGTAATCACTCATATACTGACTGAGTCATGTTGATATGACAAGCAAATGCTGCCTTTCAGTTGAACTACAACTCAGCCCAGTCATGGAGTGGTTATGTCTAGAACCTATACTTTTTTTATTCATTTAAGAGCATTGCCTGCTTGGTTGACTTTAGCTCGTGAAAAGCGGGCTGAGTTTAGTGCACAGAAACTTGAGCCTATTTTTGAGAAGTACCCAACTGTAAAAGTTCGGTGGTATGACGTTGAAGCATTTAGCACTAAAGCGAGTGATATTGCTGTGTTTGAGACGACATCTCTGCAAGATTATTATTTTGTGATTGATGCGATTCGAGACTCTGAGTTTTGTACAGTGCCTTACTTCGAATTTGTAGAGATTATTCCTGCAATTGAAGATGGATATGTGGAGTATGAAGGTTCTTTATAAAATGTGTGAACTCTTTATCATACAAATAATATGTTAAGTCATTGATTTTATAATTAAGCTTCAACTAGCAGCTATGAAGAATCCAGCTTTACATCAAATTTTCAAGATCTATTTAATATACACATCCTTTTTTAAAACCTGCTGGAAAGTTAAAGGAATATTCTGTGTATTAGGTATATGTCCAAATAAATGTTCATCTTTTGTTTGAAAAAAAATATCAAAACTTTGACTCATAAATAGATCTAATTCGCTCTGTTTTTGATAAATAGGTGCAATTCGATTGATATAATAATTTACCCAATCAACTTGATTTGAGAAGTATGAATAATCTTTCAGTTCAGAATATAGTCTCTTCAAATTATCAGCAATCGCATCTACATTAGGATGAAATAACCAAATAATAATTTCCATAGGAGAAATTTTAGTCATCGTATGCTGAGATTTTTTATCGAAGCATTCAATTTTATATAACTGTGCTCTTCTTTGAGTGTAACTAGAACAAAGCAGTTTACCATTCTGAACTTGATCAACATTTTGACCTATCTCCAAGAGCCGCAATCTCTTCGATATATCCAAACACTCAGGTAAACTTACTAATTTTGAATTAGCTACATTTTTAAATATATCAAATGCTTGCTTAATAACATATGATTCCCCAGTACCAGTAATAATACCTTGTTCCCAAGCATACAATTTAGAATAATTCGTAGTAGAAAATTCTATATCTGAATCTTTATTTAAAGTTACTCGTTTATTGTCAGCTGCAACAATAATGCTATCGTTTAATTGAATAGCTAGGATGAAAGTCATATTTTACGTAAAATAACGAGACATTTGATATGCATTTATTTTAGGCTATATCAATGCAAAATTCTGAATATTTTTATAAAAATTGAGGTTATTAATGGCTGGTGGTTCTCAAATTATTATTAATAAAGATGGTATTACCCTGATTACACCAGGAAAATTTGAGCCCAAAGCTGGACAACATCTTTTTAAAAGCGGTGAAAAAGCTAATTACTCTTTACCTGAAATTCCTAATGTGCAGCTTCCTTTCAGTAATAAATTAGATGTTTATAATTTATTTCCAAATACATCCAATATTGAATATTCTGTTTTACACCCAAATGGGCAAGTAAAAACTGGTTTTCTTGATCAATATGGTCGGACTGGCCGCATCAAATCTAATGAAAAAGAAAAAGTTAAGGTTCTAATTGGTGGCGATGACTGGCATTATTATATCGACAAACTAGGTGGAACTAAGAATGATGAAACATATATAAAATTCTTAGATTTCTTAGGGAATCCAATAAGTAATTTAGAATTCCAAATCACTAATGATAACAATAAATTAATAGCATCTTGTAGAACTGACCAAAATGGAGAAGCAAAATTTAGTAGCCCTAATGATGACTTTCCTCTTTTATCTATTAAAAATTTTATAGACCAAACATATAAACCTATGATGCGTATTGAAAATAATTTTGTTCGAGAAATTATTTTAATTAGCCCCAAAATCCTAAAAGAAATAGAATTATTGCCTGAAACAGAAGAAAAAGGCGATTATTTGAGAAGTAATTATTCAGAATAAGCTATATAGGAAAATTGAATCATGAGTGATGGAAATCAAAAAGTAAATCAAAATGGCAGGCCTGTTTATTTATTCTCGCCAAGTCAAAAAGAAGCAGCTAGTACGGCCCAAGATACTTCAACATATATTGGTGTATTAACTAACTCAACTAAACTGATCGAGAAAAATAACTTTGCTTGGGGACTTCTACATTCAAAAAATACTCCTCCGTTCAGCTTAGAACGTATTAAAAAATCTACCAATGCACGTATGTATTTTCATAAACCTGATAATGTAGGAAATAAGGTATTTCGAGGAAACCCTAACACAAGTGTATCTAATGTAGGTGAAGTAGCAAAAAAGTTTGACAAAATAGGAGGTAAATTAGGAAAAGCAGGAGATATTGTAGAAATTGGAATATTGACCAGAGAACGTGATTCCAAAGGTTTAGTTGTAAAAGCGGCAACAATGACAGGTTCAACTTATGGAGAAGCAGGCGGATTAGCATTAGCAGGAAAAATATGTCCTAAACTAGCAAAAGGTACACCACAAAAAGCTGCACTTGTTGGTGCATCATGTTTTGGAGCACTGTTTTATTTAGGAAATAAAACTGGAGATGCAATTGGAAAAGGAGCTGGAGAATCGAAAGTAGGACAAAGGCTTGGAGATTCGCAAGCTGTAGTGAGTGTTGTTAATGGTTTAGCAGACGCAGCAGATATATTGGAAGCGCAAGAAAAGGCAAATGCAGAAGCGGAAAGACAAAAACAGCTTGAAAAAGATCCTATGTTAGAATGGCACATTATCGGAGCTGATTAACAATTAATCTGGACTAAAGATGAAATCGAAATTATTGATTATTGCCGGGTGTTTAATTTTATCTAATAGTTTTTTACTATCTGGATGTGCCAAGCAACCTTCGTCACAAAATCTTGTACAAGAAAAACCTTCAGAAGCTCTGAGATTATATGAAGAAGGACAGAAATATTTTTTAGGTAAAGATGTTAAGCAAAATTATCAAAAAGCTTTAGAGCTATTTCAAAAAGCCTCTGATCAAGGATTAGCTGAAGCGCAAAATGATCTAGGAGGAATGTATTTCGAAGGTCTAGGCACACCTCAAGATTATCAAAAAGCTTTTAAATATTTTGATAAGGCAGCTAACCAAAAATTAGCAGCAGCGCAATATAACCTTGGGCTCATGTATGATAAAGGTTTTTATATTCAAAAAGATAGAAAAAAAGCTCTAGAACTTTATGAGTTATCAACTGAACAAGGTTACGCTAAGGCTCAATATAATTTAGGTAATGCTTATGCAAATGGAGATGGTGTCCCACAAAATAATACGAAAGCTTTAGAACTTTTCTCAAAAGCAGCACAGCAAAATCTTCCTCAAGCATCCTATAATTTAGGTAATATGTATGCAGACGGTGAAGGGGTTACCCAAGATAATAAGAAAGCTTTAGAGTATTTTACTAAAGCAGCTCAGCAAGGCTTTCCTCAAGCACAATATAATTTAGCTTATATGTATGAAAATATTTTCCCTGATTTGGAAAAGGCTAAATTTTGGTATATGGAAGCTTCAAAAAACCATATCCCTGAGGCTGATCAAGCATTAGAAAGGTTATCTACGGTTAAATAACATATAAATACTATAAAGAGAAACAATCGCAAGTAAAGTCAATAGAATTCCTTGTATTTCTGAGAAGAAAATACTTAACCAAGATAATCTATAATTAAATTCTTTATTCGAAAGAAATAACTTAGATGTACTGGGGGAATTCTTATTTATAAATAATTTTATTGTTTGATCTTTTACAGCCTTATTAAAAAGCTGTTTATTCTTTTCTTTAAAAGAATCACAACGTTCAAAAATATATGTTTTATATATTCTATAAAAAACTTGGTCTTGTTGAAAATAGCTTTTAT